>DGIZ01000098.1 GCA_002386585.1 Brevundimonas sp. UBA4609
CGGGCGCTGGCGGCGCGCGCCGCCTCGATCAAGGCGGGGATGCAGCGCCTTCGCCTGCCGGTCCTGCCCAGCCCCAGTCACATCCTGCCGGTGATGATCGGCGACGCGGCCACGGCGCGGGCGGTGACGGACGCCCTGATGGATGAGCACGGCGTCTATATCCAGCCGGTCAACTTCCCCACCGTGCCGCGCGGGACCGAGCGGCTGCGCGTGACGCCGACGCCGCTGCACAGCGATGACGATGAGGATCACCTGTTGCAGGCCCTGGCCGCCGTCTGGGCCGACAACGCCGACTGGCGCCGATTCTCGGCTGCGGCCCTGCGGACGGTGGAACCGGCCTGAGCCTCAGTCGGCGCTCGAGGCTTTCCAGCGCTCCAGATACTCCAGCCGCCTCAAGACCTTTGAGCCGGGGTCCAGCAGGATGTGCGCATCCTGCGGCGCCTCAAACGTCGCGCGGCCGTCGGTCATGGGCAGGGCGCGTAAGAGCCCGTCCACCTCGACCTCGACCGGCAGGGGGAAGGGGCGGCCGTCGCCGGTCTTCCACTCCAGCGTCACCTGTTCGCCCTGCCGCGTCATGACCAGATCGGGCAGGGCCGCCTGATAGAGGTAGGCGTCGAAGAACCAGCCCATGTCGCGGCCCGTCACCTCATTGACGATGGCCACATAATCCGGCGTCGTGGCGTAGCGCGGCCGGAAGTTCCCCGGCTCGGGATCGGGGCGGCCATAGACAAGACGGCGAAGGCTTTCATAAAAGGCGTCGTCGCCGATGTGCAGGCGCAGGGTGTGGGCGATCAGCGCGCCCTTGTAATAAAGATCCAGCGCTGGGCCGGTCTTGTCGTCATAGACGGTCGCGGCGTCCTGCGGCTGGCCAGACACGACCGGGAAGCGGTTGGCCAGCGTCTGGCGCATGGTGTGCAACTCGGCCTGCATGGCCCGCTCGCCGTTCAGCCAGCGGGCGTAGAGCGGCTGCATATAGGTGCCGAACCCCTCATGCAGCCACATGTCGTCCCAGTCAGCGTTGGTCATTTGGTTGCCGAACCACTCGTGCGCCAGCTCATGGTGCAGCAGCCAGTCATAGCCCTTGCCGTCCAGCCGGTAGCCGTTGCCGTAGGCGTTGATGGTCTGGTGCTCCATGCCCAGGTGCGGGGTTTCGACCACGCCCATCTTCTCGTCACCGAAGGGGAAGGGGCCGATGGTGGCCTCATAGAAGTCGAGCATCTGCGGGAACTCGTCGAACAGCGCCTGCGCCTTGGTCGGGTCTGCCGAGGCCAGCCGCCAGAAGCGCAAGGGAATCACATTGCCGAACCGGCTCTGATAGTCGGCGGCCATCTCCACATAGGGGCCGACGTTCAGGCTGATGGCGTAGGTGTCTGGCTGGCGCGCGGTCCAGTTCCAGGTGGTCGTGCCGTCGCCGTTGTCAGCCTTGCCCAGAAAGCGGCCGTTGGCGGGGGCGCTGAGGCTTGAGGGGACGGTGATGTGAAGGTCGACCCGCTCCGGCTCGCCCTGCGGATGATCGATGCAGGGCCAGAACAGGTCGCAGCCCTCGCCCTGAACCGCGCTGGCGATCCACGGCTGGCCGTCGGGCGTCTTGGTCCAGACGAAGCCGCCGTCCCAGGGCGCGCGCTGGGCCTGATGCGGGCGGCCGGAATAGGCGATGCGGGCCGAGACACCTTCGCCCGCCGTCAGAGGACGGGGCAGGGGGATGGTCAGCCGTCCCTCGGGATTGGACCAGTCGGTGCTTGCTCGGCCGTCCACGGTGATGGCGGCGATGGCGAAGACGGCATCCAGCTCGACCACGATCGCCGACGTCTGCGCCGTGGCGGTGAAGTCGAGGACGGCGACGCCCTCCAGCGACTGGCTTTCCGGCAGCAGCTTGAACGACAGGTCCGCCTTGTCGAAGCGCAGGGCCAGCTGCTCCGCTGTGCGCGGCGCGCCGCTGGACAGGGTGAAGGCGGTGGTTTCGCGCGCCGCCTCCTGCGCCATCGCGGGCGAGGTCAGCAGGGCCGTGGTCAGGCAGAGGGCGGCGAGAGGGCGCAAGGCTGAGGCTCCGGCTGGATGAGCCCTGAGGGTAGCGGGAGCGCGCGCAAAAGAAAAAGGCCGGCGTTTCCACCGGCCTCTTCAAAGTCCGTCAGTCGACGCCGATCAGGCGGCGGCTTGCTCGGCCAGCTTGGCGCGGACCTGGCGCTTGATGCGCAGGGCGGCGGTCGACAGCTGCTCGTCGCGGGCCTTGACGATGAAGGCGTCCAGGCCGCCCTTGAAGTCGAGGGTGCGCAGCGCGGCGTTCGAGATGCGCAGCGAGAAGGTTTGGCCCAGAGCGTCCGACTGAACCTTGACCGTCTTCAGCGACGGCAGGAAACGGCGCTTGGTCTTGATGTTGGAGTGGCTCACGTGATTGCCGACCATGGGGCCGATACCGGTGAGTTCGCAGCGACGCGACATCTTAAGATCCTCAAGGTCACATCCGCGATACCGGTGCGGACGCATGAAACAGGGACGCAGCGAGCGACGGGGCCCGCGCGAGAGGGGGCCGTATAGAGGAAGGACTCGCCGGGCGTCAAGACTGGAGTCGTCATCCCGAGCGACAGAGTCATTGTGAAGGCGAGGGATCGCCTTCGTTCAGCAGTCGTTCAAGCCGTGACTATATAGAGCAGACCCATGATGAGTCCCATGAACGGCAAATCGATGAAGACCTTGATCCCCTTCGCCCGCCTGATGGCGGTCGCCGCCCCGGTGGTCGCCGGGGCCGTCATGCTGGCCGCGCCTGCGTCGGCGCCCCAGGCGCAGTCGGCCGCCCAGTCCGAAGTCCTGCCCGGATACTGGGAATACACCACCAGCGTCATGGGCGCGCGCGACACCGAGCAGAAGTGCGTGCGGCCCAGCGAGATCAACCGCTTCTTCGGCGGCCTGTCGACACGCAAGTGGCAGTGCACCTATCCGACGCGTCAGGTCGGCGACGGCCGCGCCCGCTTTGAAGGCAGCTGTCAGGACCGCAAGGGTCGCCGCATCAATGTGCGCCTGAACGGCACCTATGAGGAACAGGCCTTCCGCTTCAACGGCGGCGCCCAGCTGGCGCGCGGCACGCCCTACATCCCCGCCAGCATCACGGCGCGGCGCCTGGCCGCCCAGTGCCCGGCCGGGGCGGAATATTTCTGATCTGCGCAAAAAGCACGGAGGCTGGGATGGATGTCCCGGCCTCTTCTTTTGCCTCAGCCGGCCGGGCGTTCCGGCGTGACGCGACCGGACAACAGGCCCTTGGCCCATGTGACGAGACCGCCGTTCAGCGCCGCATAGGCGATCAGGCCGATCACCAGTCCCCAGAAGGCCCCGCCGATCCCGAACAGCTGGATGTTGGCCGCCGCCGCCAGGAAGGTGATCAGGGCGGCCTCGCGCGATGACGGCTCGCTCAGGGCGCCCGCCAGACTGCCGCCGATGGCGCCCAACAGGGCCAGTCCCGCCAGGGTGGTGATGAAGACGGCGGGCAGGGCCATGAAGACCGCCGCCAGTGTCACTCCGAACACCCCGATCAGGATGTAGAACACCCCCGCCGCCACGCCCGCGATCCAGCGCCTGGACGGGTCTTCATGCGCCTCCCTGCCGGTGCAGATGGCGGCGGTGATGGCGGCCACGTTGAAGGCGTGCGAGCCGAAGGGCGCCATCAGCAGCGACCCCAGTCCCGTCACCGTCACCAGCGGACTGGCGCTGACCTGATAGCCGTCGTTCCGCAGCACCAGCATCCCCGGCATATACTGACCCGTCAGGGTGATCAGGAACATCGGAATGGCGAGGCTCAGCAGGGCCTTGAACGAGAAGGCCGGCATGGTGAAGACCGGCGCCGCCAGCTTCAGCTCCAGCCCTGACAGGTCGACTCATCCCTGCGTCAGCAGGAAACCCAGCCCCAGCACCAGTATGCCCACCACCGCATAGCGGGCGGTGAACCGCTTCAGCACGACGTAGATCAGGATCAGCAGGCCCGCCAGCACGGGGTCGACGCCCACGCCGCCGAAGGCCTGAACCCCGAACGGCAGCAGGATGCCCGCCAGCAGGGCGGCGGCGATGGCGGGCGGGATCAGGCGGATCACCCGGTCGAACCCGCCCGACAGCCCAGAACCACGAAGGCCGCCGCTGAAATCAGATAGGCGCCGATCGCCTCGGCATAGGATGCAGCGGCCAGCGCCGTCACCAGAAAGGCCGCCGCGGGCGTCGACCATGCGGTGATGATCGGCGCCTTGTAGCGCCAGCTCAGCCACAGCCCCGTCGTCCCGACGCCGATGGAGATCGACCAGACCCATGACGCGGTCAGTTCAGGGCTGAGACCCGCGACCCTGGCCGCTTGGAACACCAGGATGAAGGTGCCGCCATAGTTGACGATGACCGAGATCAGACCGGCGACGACCGGATGCAGCAGATCGCTCCATCGCAGGGATGGAGAGGGGGCGGGTATGGACATGGGGCGGAGCCTCTGCGAATGACGATGCGCGCGCTCCTAGAGGATCAATGGCCGGTCCAGCCTGTCCATTCAGGCGTAGTTGAGCAGACCATTTCGTTTCTTCGGCGGCGCGCGGGCGCACCGAATTCGGCCTCAGCCATGAAAAAGGCCCGGCGTCGCCGCCGGGCCTTTTGTCGATTCGCCATCGCGCCTGAAATCAGGCGGCTTCGGCCTCGGCGGCCGAGGGGACGGGCTTCTTGGCGCTGAGCGACTTGCCCAGCAGGGCCATGGCGGCGTCCTTGTCGATCTTGTTGGCGGCGGCGACTTCGCGAGCCATGCGGTCCAGGGCCGATTCATAGAGCTGGCGCTCGGAATAGGACTGTTCCGGCTGGGTCTCGGCGCGGTGCAGGTCGCGGACCACTTCGGCGATGGAGATCAGGTCGCCCGAGTTGATCTTGGCTTCATACTCCTGGGCGCGGCGCGACCACATGGTGCGCTTGACGCGGGCGCGGCCCTTCAGGGTGGTCAGGGCCTTGGACACGGTGTCGTCGGCGGCCAGGGTGCGCAGGCCGGCGGTCTTGGCCTTCTTGGTCGGGACGCGCAGGGTCATTTTCTCGTGTTCGAAGGTCACGACATAGACTTCCAGCGCCATGCCGGCGACTTCCTGAGTCTCGATCGCGGCGACCTTGCCGACGCCGTGCGCGGGATAGACCACCGCATCGCCAACCTTGAATTCCAGACCGGTCTTGCTCGTCATGTCATTCCTTTCCCGAACCGAAGGGAGAGATCGTCGCCGCGTCTTTCGAAAGCAAAAACCGCCCTTCCGCCGGACCTGGGTCAGGCGGTTGAGCGGAAGGTCGCATTGTCAGACGCGAAAGCGGATCACCGAACCTCTGGCCGACCCCGTCCTCGCGGCGAGGTTCTGTCGTAAATGCGGGCGGCGCGCACTGCGGAACCGCCCGTTTCGAATAGGGAGGAACCTATCATAAAATTAGGAAATCTCAAAACATCCACAGGGCGGTCGACGACGACCGGCACATTGTGACTGCATTGTGGCGAATTCTTAGGAGCCCTTGCCCGGCTTGGGGCTGAAATACTTCTCGAACTTGCCGGTTTCGCGCTCATACTGCTCGCGATCCGCCGGGGGCACGCCCTTGACCGTGATGTTCGGCCAGACCTTGGCGTATTCGGCGTTGACCTGCAGCCACTTGCCGTCGGGTTCGTCCTCGGTGTCGGGGACGATGGCGTCGACGGGGCATTCCGGCTCGCATACGCCGCAGTCGATGCACTCGTCGGGGGCGATGACCAGGAAGTTCTCGCCCTCATAGAAGCAGTCCACCGGACAGACCTCGACGCAGTCCATGAACTTACATTTCACGCAGGCGTCGGTGACGATGTAGGTCATGGCGTTCGGGCGGGCCTGTGGCAGCGAGGAGGTCGAGGGCGGGCACATGGCCCCGACGGAACCAACTGTCAACCGAAGGCGCTGTTGCAAAGCTGTTCAGGCTCGACGGCGCCGGGCCGCGCTTCATCTTCGTGACGCCGGATCACCATCCGCTCGGAGGCCTGTCCCCATGCGTTTCAACCAAGGTTTCATCACCCATTCCGCCATCGGCCGCATCGGCGCGGCCAGTCTGGCCTTGAGCCTTCTGGCCGGCGGCGCGGTCGTCGCCCAGGCCGCCCTGACCAGGATTCCGTCCGAGGTCCAGTCCGGCGACTACAAGCTGGATCCCGAGCACGGCAAGATCACCTGGTCCGTCGATCACCTGGGCTTCTCCACCTATGTCGGCCAGTTCGTGAACGTTCAGGCCGAGCTGAGGCTGGACCCCGCCAACCCGTCCGCCAGCACCCTGACCGCGACCATTCCCTTGACGGACGTGGCGTCGAATTCGGACGGGTTGAACCGTCATCTGCAGACGGCGGACTTCTTCGACACCGCCAACCACCCGGTCGCGACCTTCCGATCGACCCGGATCGTGGTCGACGCCGACGACCGCGACGAGGCCACGGTCCATGGCGACCTGACCCTGCGCGGCGTCACGCGTCCCGTGGTCATGGAGGTCGAGTTCAACCAGGCCGGCCCTACGCGCGGCGGCTACAAGGCCGGCTTCGACGGCGAGGCGACGATCAAGCGGTCCGACTTCGGCATCACCTTCGGCCTGCCGGCCCTGGGCGACGAGGTGAAGCTGCACATCGAGGGCGAGTTCGTGAGGGCGGCGGGCTAGTTCGCCGTGTCCAGCGGCTCATAAAGCGCGCGGGCTTCCTCGGCAGGTCCGCGCCGTTCGCCCATCTGCACCACGCGGACGGCGATCAGCCGCCCGCCCTGGGCGAACATCACCTCGTCGCCGGGATGGACGCTGCGGCTGGGTTTGTCGAGGCGGGTCTGGGCGCCGTTGTGCGTCAGGCGGATGGCGCCTTTCTCGACCATGGCGGCAGCCAGGCTGCGGGTCTTGGCGAAGCGCGCCCGCCACAGCCAGACGTCGATGCGGCAGCTCTCCAGGCTCATTCAGCGGCCTTGCCGCCCGTCGCCCGCCGAGGACGCCGACGAGGCCTGCGCGCCGTCTTGGGCTTGGCGGCGGGGCGCACGGGCTGCGTCAGTTGGGCCAGGGCGGCGAAGGGGGAATCCTTGGGTGGCGGCGTCGAC
>DGIZ01000091.1 GCA_002386585.1 Brevundimonas sp. UBA4609
GCCGTCTTCGCCGCCGTCGAGCGCGTACCGGGCGCCGAACTGGATGGCGCGACTCTGGGCGGCGAGGGACTGCGCATCACCCTGGGCCATCCGACGTTCAACGATCTGGACGCCGTGCGCGTCGATCTGGCGGAGGCCGGGCTGGCGGTGGTTGACGAAGCCTCGGCCGAGGAAGGCGGGCGCATGGTCAGCACCCTCACGATCGGAGGCGCGCGATGACGGCCCCGTTCTCTTCCGTCGCCGCCTGGTGGCACGGGCGGTCGCTGCGCGAGCGGCGGATGCTCGCGATCATGGGGGCGCTGGTGCTGGGCGTCGTCGGCTGGCTGGGCGTGGTGCGGCCGCTGGACGGCTGGCAGGCGGATCAGGCGCGCGCCCGCGTCGCCGCCGAGCGGCAACTGGTGCAGATCCGGACCGCTGTGGCCCAGCTGGGCGCACGACCGACCGAGGCGGTCGATATTCAGGCGCTGGTCGCCTCCACCGCGACGACGGCAGGCGTCCAGCCGACGCTGGGCATGTCCGAGGGCGGGCGATTGGGTTTCCGGTTGGATCGTGTGACGACGGCGCAGGCTTTCGGCTGGCTGGCGGCGCTGGAGCAGGGCGGGGCGCGTATCGAGGAACTGGGCGTTGTCGAGAGTCCGGATGGGACGTTGGGCGTGACGGGGGCATTGACGTCCGGCGGCTAGATCTCTGCGCTTTTCGGCTCTGCCGGAGTCGTCCGTTGTGGACTTGAAGGGCGCGCCGGGGCAGGTATCGCTCCATGATCTCTCGTCTGGCTCTTTCCCTGGTCAGCGCGGCCGTCCTGGCGGGCTGCGCCTCTGCGCCGCTTGTCGAGACGCAGGTGTCCGCCGCCGTTCCCGCGAACGTGACCGCCTATCGCCTGCTGGAGACCGAAGAGCCGACCGAGGCCGACCGTGCGGCGACCGAGGCCGTGCGTCGGGCGCTGACTGCTCGCGGCTGGCGCGAAGTGAACGACAAGTCCGCCTGGCGGGTCGAGACGGCCTATGCGGTGCGGCCCCAGAAGACCGGCGTCTTCACCGATGACGACGCGCGTCGGGGCGAATGGACCGATGCGCCGCGCCTGCCCCAGTGGTGGAGCCAGAGCCGCCAGATGCATAGCCTGACTGTGATCCTGACCGGACCGGGCGATGAAGCGGGAGTCTATCGCGCCTCGGCGGTCGCGGTCCTGGGGCGGCGCCAGGCCGAAAACGCGCCGGGCCTGCTGGCCGAAGCGGCCGTGGAGCGTTGGGCGCGAACTAGCCTGATCGGTCTGTGGGTTCAGCGTCCTCGGTGACCCTGGGCAGGGTCAGGATGAAGGTCGCGCCGGGCGATCCGGGCTGGTGGCGGATGGTTCCGCCGTGGCGTTCGGCGACGGTGCGGACGAAGGCGAGACCCAGACCCGCGCCGCGATGATCGGCGCCGCCGTGGCCGAAGGCCTGGAACAGGCGACGCGCGGCCTCTTCGGACAGACCCGGCCCCTGGTCGCTGACGCTGAGGACGCAGACCGGACGGCCGTCCTCCTGGGCGCCGGTCAGGCTAACCTGGATGACGCCGCCCTCGGGGCCGTATTTCAGGGCGTTGTCCAGCAGGTTGGTCGTCAGGCGGCGAAGCAGGGCGGGGTCGCCCTGAACCAGGAACTCGTCTTCGCCGTCGGGGGTCAGGATGCGGACGCCCTTCTTCGACGCCTGGGGCCACAGGATGTCGGCGGCGTCCACGGCGACCTGGCCCAGGTCCAGCAGCTCCGAGCGGTAGGGCTGGCTTTCGGCGCGGGCCAGTTGCACATAGCCCTCGGCCAGGTCGAGGGTCTGGCGGGCGTAGTCGGCGATGCGGCGCTCCACCGCCGGGTCTAGGCGCGGCGCGGGGCCGTCCAGCAGGGTCAGGATCGACACCTGGGGCGCGCGCATGTCGTGGCTGAGCAGTTGCAGGGCCTCGGCGCGCTGGCGCTCGGCGGCGCGGAAACGGGTCATGTCGGCGAAGCGCACGATGTGGCCGACGGGGCGGCCTTCGGCGTCGGTCAGAACGGAGGCGGCGGCCTTCAGGATACGGCCGTCGGGGGTGGTGATGTCGCCCGGATCGCCCTCGGGGTCGAGGAAGCGCCGCCAGGCCGGCTCGCCCAGGGACTGGAACAGCAGGGGCAGGTCGGCGTCGTCCTTCAGACGCGCGCCGAACAGGGCCTCGGCCCGGTCGTTGGACAGGATGATGCGGGCGTGGGGGTCGGCGACCACGGTGGCGTCGGGCAGGCTTCGCAGGGTGTCGGAGATGAAGCGCTCCAGATCGCGCACCTGGCGCACGGCGGCGCGCAGGGCGTCCACCTGACGGGCCACGACATCGCCGCCCTGGGCGCGGCCGGTCAGGCGCACGCCGTCGCGTTCGAAGGCTTCGACTTCGCTCTGCATATAGGCCGAGGCTGCGGCCAGGCGACGCCAGCTCCACAAGGGATAGGCCAGGGCCAGTCCAGCCACGGCGGCCGAAGGCGGGAACCACAGGCCGCCGGCCAGAAAGGCGACGGCGACGGCGATCAGCGTCAGGACGATCAGCCCGGCGCCCAGGGCCATGTTGGCCGCCGGGCGCAGCACCAGGAAGCCGGCGACCAGAAGGCCGAGCGGCAACAGGGACAGGGTCAGAACCCAGCCGGGCGACAGGCTGCGCGGACCGCCGCCCTCGATCAGGGTCTGGAGCAGGGCGGCCTGCACCTCGACGCCGGGACGCAGTTCGCCGTGGGGCGTGGCCGGGGTGGCGTAACGGTCGCCGAGGCCCGGCGCCGTCGCCCCGACCAGCACCAGCTTGTCCTTCAGGAAGGCGGCGGGCGTCTCGCCGCTGAGCACGTCGGCGAAGGACAGGGTGCGGAAGGCGCCGGGCGGGCCGCGATAGATCAGGGCCTCGGGCGAGGCGGCGAACAGGTCGCCGCCATCGTGCGGCGCGGGCG
>DGIZ01000228.1 GCA_002386585.1 Brevundimonas sp. UBA4609
GGTCTGGATGATACCGACAGACGAGGAGGTTGTGATCGCGCGCCAGACGGCGGCGCTGCTTGATCTGGCGGAATGAAGCGCCGGGGGCAGGGGGCGCGGACGGCGTTCACCGGCCGCTGCGACGGGGACCGGTGGGCTCTTGTAAGGAGGCCGGCGATGACCCGACCAGGGCCGCGGGAGGCGGCCGGCGGCGCCCGCGTCGCCGGGGACTGCGACCCGGAAGCGCTGCGTCCACCGAAACCCCGGGAGAATCCCGTGACGTCGCTAGGTGATCCATCGCAGGCGCCGGAAGACGGTGCGGCGCGGGTCTGGAACGAGCTTCCGTAGCGACCGGGATCGGCGTCTTGCTCAGCCTCGGTTTGCGCCGGATCCCTGACCAGCGCCGCTGCACCGGTCAGGGCGTACTTCGCCTGGTGAACTGAACCAAGGATGCCGACGTTCGTTCAGATCAGGGTCAAGCACGGCCGCAGCCGTCATGTCGCGGACATCCCGTTGGCAGATGGCTTGATCCAGAGGATTCACATCCATGACCAACTTCGCCCAACGGCCCGTCAGGCGGACGGCCATCGCCCTGTCAACACTTTCCCTGCTCGCCGCCGCCGGGTGCGCCAGCGCGCCTGCCTCAGGTACGGCGCCCCCGGATCGACCTATGGGCGGCATGCAGGCGCCGCATGCGGCCCAGGGCTCCGGCATGATGGGCGGCATGCAGATGCCGCCGGGAATGAACATGGCTCGGACACCCTTTTCTGAGGCCGAGATGAGCATGCACCGCGCCATGATGATGGCGACCGATGTGAACACCCAGCGGACCTGGGCGAGGAAGATGATCGCCCACCATAGAGGGGCTGTCGCTATGGCGCAGGCTCTGCTTGGAAGTGATGCGACAGACGTTGAGGTCCGTCGCATGGCTCAGGCGGTCATCGACGCGCAGACGAGAGAAATCGCAGAGCTCGAATCCTGGCTTGAGCGTCATCCCGGCTGATTGTAACGAGGGCGGCACGGCGGGGCCTGATCATGCTCTGTCCGTCGCCGTCCGTGCTCCCTGCCAGGCTGGAGGATTTGGGTTGGAACTTGAGCAGAGGCAGCTGATCCTCTCCATTCTCGGCCGCGCCGACACCCTGACCGTGGCGACGGTGCGTGAAGACGGTTGGCCGCATGCAACGGTTGTGAGTTTCGTCAACGATGAGCTCGACATCTATTTCGGGACGGCGCCCCACTCGCAGAAGATTGGAAACATCGCCCGTGACTCCCGGGTGTCCGCGACCGTCACGCCCGATCACGAGACTTCTAAAGACATCCAGGCGATCTCGCTCGCGGCAAGGGCGGAGCGTGTTACGGACCCCGGGGAGCTGTTGAGAGTGGCTGATCTGGTCTTAAGGAAATTTCCGAGACCAGGGCGTCCTGCGCCGGCGGCGGTGCTGGAGGGGGTGGTGGTGGTTCGCCTGCGCCCGACCATCGTCTCGGTCCTGGACTACAGCAGAACCTTCGGTCAGACGGAACTGATCGACCTGCGTGACGATCAGGCGCCACGCAGTCGCCAGGACAACCCGCCTTCATCCTCATAGGCATGGGATCATACTGTCGTCCGTCGCCCAGAGATGGGATCTGCCGTGGCCCGGATCGAGTGGCCCGGGCTGGCGCGGTGGCTCCGTCGCGTCTTCAGGGCGATTGGGCCCCTATGAGCACGACTGGCCTGATGCCGATCCATGGCGCGATCAGAACGCTTCGGGCCACACGGCCGGGAGCGTTCTGATCGGCGCCGTCACGGGGCTGGTGTCGTTCGGCGTGACGGCCGCCACACCAACCTCCGTGAGGCCTATTGACCGGGATTTCTGATCCCGCGCCCGCCGGGCCTAGACGACAAAAACCGGTGCAAAGCCCCCGCCCGGAGTTCGGAAGTTTGTCGTCTGGCCCTGATAGACTCGGGCGGCCGCCAGTAGCGGGTCGCCGTCGTAGACATAGAGACGGACATCGAGCTTCAGCGAACGGATCTCGCCGTCGACCCTGATCCGACGTTCGCTGGGCTTCGCGAATTCCTGGGCGATATAGCCGCCGAGCTGAATTTCCGCCCATACGCGCCGGGTGATCTTGTCGCCGCGGTAGACGGCCTTGCCACCATGGCCGCCGGCCGGCTTGAAGAAATATCGGTTGCGCGTCGTCCACAGCCTCTCTGCGTTCTCGGCAGTCACCAGGGTGGTTTTCGGGATCGCCGAAAGACCTCTCTGATGATCCGGAGCAAGTCCCCAACCGGCGACCATGTCCGGGTCTGACAGCAGGCTCAGGTTCCGCTTGTCGGCGAACAGAGCGTGGTTGCGCGGACTGGGCGTCAGAACGACGGCTCCGTTCTGATAGGCGTCACGCAGGGCTTCGTGCCCGTCAGCACCGAGGGAGAAGTCGACGAGGCGATTGTAGACGAGATCCACAATCTCGCCTTCATGCTCCAGTCGCCCCTGGGAGAAATGGAGTTCGGAGGGATCGGCGACCCACGCCGTAACGCCGCGCTGTTCGAAAAACCGCTGCGCCAACAGGAACTCCGGGAACAGATACTGATCCTTCGGGCGGTCATCGACGATGGCGATTGTCCGCGGTTGACCCGAGCGACCCTGCAACGCCCATTCGTTCAGGAACATCCGCCAGACGAGGGCTTCGAAGTCTCCCATCACCCGCGCGCGCATGGCGTCCTGGGCCTCGCGACAGCATTCGCCCTGGGCGTGAGCAAGAAACGCATTCAGGAATGCTCCTCCGGCGTTGGTATTCACCTCGATGAGTTTTGGACCGCCGTCGCCCAGATGAAAATCATAGCCCATGAAGACCCCGCGCGGGCCGAAGTCCCGGCGAGCGATGGCCGGGCCCCAACCCAGTACCGCCTCCTGATAGGCCGGGGTCCTGGCCGCAGCCTCGATGGCGGCCACGACGACCAGCATGGCCTCGATGTCCTGGGCGGACAGGAACACAGGCCCGCCGGAGAACAGGTTCGGTCGATCCGCAAGCAGCGCCGAGACAAGGTCCGGCTCCCCGGCCTGCTGACGGATCGCCGAGCTCAGACGGGTCCGGTCCAGCGTGATGCAGAAACAATCCCTGTTAAGCACCGCGTCGAAGGAGCCGTCACGGGTATCGTCGGTTGTCGCCATGGTGTTCCTTTGATCGGGCCGGGATCGAGGGTGTCAGGTCCCAGCGGCCGCGTACCGGATTGTGCGACGGCTTCGTCTTGCGAAGCAATCCGCGTGCGTTCGACTTCTGGAGCGCCGGTGCGCGACGGCGGGATCGTTTCGGCCCCGCGCCGTCCCGGGTTCGATACGTCGCTGCGGGCGAAGGCCCGCCGGACGACCGAAGATTCCGGCGATAAATCCCGCCTTCTCGGCGCCCGGCCGTGGAGAAGGGCGCCGGCGCGGCGTCCGTTGAGCCTGCATGAGGCGATAGCCCGGTCATGGATGATGACCAGGCCCTTTCGGCTCCGGACTGCGCCGCAGTGGAGCCGGCGGCAGGCGATGAGGCGGATCACGCTGTCGGGGTCGGCGCGGCCGGTGGAACGGTCCAGTTCGGCGGGGTCGGAATCAGAATGGCGCTCCTCGATCCAGGCGGCCGGGTGGGCGGTGAGGCCACGCACAGGCTGTCGCGTCGTCGACTTGGAGCACCTTCTCCGCGAAGGCTTTCCCGGTGACTTCTGCTGTCGTCAATGTCAGCGCCCGCAAAGCGGCTTGCGCCGGTCAAATGTCTCCCAGACCAGGGTCGTGCCGCTCGTGATCATGGCGCAATTGATCTCTTCGCCCGACGGCGACCAGCAGATGGCGGTGATGCGGTCGTAGCTTCGGCCGGTCTGCTCGCAGCGAAGGGTCTTGCCCGCGACAAGCCGGTTCAGTTCCGCTGTAGCGGAAGCGGCGCTGGCGGTCGGGCAAGGATGGCCCGGCGAACAGGTTTCGTCGGCCTCCCGCGCCGCCACGGCGTGGAGTCTGATCTTTGTACCGTCCTTGCAGCGCAGGGTGTCGCCGTCGTTCACATAGGCCACATTGCATCGGAAACCCGTCTCCGACGGCGACGATGGAAGCGCGTCTGCATCGGCCGTGGCGGGCGGCGACGCGTGACCAACGGCGTCCGCCGCAGGCCAGTTCAGGGCGGCGATGAAGGCGACAGCCATGAGGGTCGCCGTCATGGAGAGGAAGCGACTGTTGCGCCGGTATGGCTTGCGAGAGCCGGTTGAACGGGATGGTTTCGAGCTCATCGAGACAGGCTAGGGCCAATGGGTGAACGGGCCGTGAGCCGGGTATCCCGGTGAAGGAAAAGGAAGGGCGGCTGGGAGCGCTCCGATCGGGAGCGCCAAACAGGAGGACGCCATGTCGTCCCGACCCGCGTCGAACATCCGTGAATTCGCCCCTGCGCCAGCCTCGACCGTGGAGGACGGCGACCTTGACCTTCTGGCGGCGATCCTTTCGCGAACCCAGTCTCCAGCCGCCAGCCGGGCCGCCGCCGCCGATCTGATCGCGGACTTCGGAGGGCTGGCCGACGTCGCCGCGGCTGATGAAGCCGCCCTGCTTCGTGCCGGCCTCGCGACGGCCGCGGTCGCCGATCTCCTACGGATCCGGGCGCTGGCGGTGGCCATGGCGAGGGCGGAGGCCTGCCATCGACCGGTCCTGTCGTCATGGACCGCCCTGACGACCTATCTCCGCGCAGATATGGCCCATGCGCCTCGCGAGCAGTTTCGCGTCCTCTACCTCGACCGCCGCAACATCCTGATGAAGGACGAAGGGCGCGCTGACGGGACGGTAGACCATGCCCCCGTCTATCCCCGCGAAGTGATCCGTCGGGCCTTGGAACTCTCCGCCAGCGCCCTGATCCTGGTGCACAACCACCCGTCGGGCGATCCCGGTCCTTCGCAGGCGGACATCGCAATGACGCGCCAGGTCGTGGACGCGGCCCGGCTGTTCAACCTGCAGGTCCATGACCATGTGATCGTCGGCCGTGAAGGCACGGCGAGCTTCCGGGCCCTGGGCCTGATCTGAGCCGGCCATGAGCCTCCACCCCATCGTCGCCGCCCTGGGCGGCGACCTCTATCAGGGCGGGCGTCGCGCCAATGTCCCGGCGCCCGGCCACAGCCAGGCCGACCGATCGGTGTCCCTGCTGCTGGAAGGGGACCGTCTGGTGATCCATGGTTTCGGCGCCGCGGACTGGCGATCGGTACGCGACCACCTCCGCGCTCTCGGCCTGATTGACGTCGAAGGCCGGGTGACCGGCGCACGCCCGTCTCTGGCCGCGTCCTCGACCGCGCTTCCCGACCCCGGGGTCCGGATCGAGGTGGCACGCCGCCTCTGGGCGTCGACGATCCCGATCGTCGAGGGCGACCTGTGCGCGCGCCATCTCCGGCGGCGCGGGATCGAAACGCCGCCAGCCCGCCTGGGCGACCTCCGTCGTCACCCGGCCGCCCCGGTGTCGGTGTTTCACGACGGGGGGCCGACCTGTCCGGCCCTGGTCGCCGCCGTCCGGGCCCCGGACGGACGGCTGAGGGCCGTCGAACTCACCTATCTTGACCCGGACGGCCAGCGCGCCCGCCGGTTGCGGCTGGCGCGCAAGACGGTGGGCCTCGTGCCGGCCGGCGCGGCGGTGTGCCTGGAGCCGCCTGGTCCGGTCCTGGTGGTCGGGGAAGGGGTGATGACGACCCTGTCGGCTTCGGCGCGCTTCGGCCTGCCAGGGTGGGCGCTCCTGTCGGCCGGCAATCTCGCCCGCTGGTCGGCCCCGGCGACGGTGCGCAAGGTGGTCATTGCGGCCGATCGCGGACCGGCGGGTGAAGAGGCCGCCGCGCGCCTCCGGCGCCGACTTCGGTCGCAGGGCGTCGAGGTCTGCCTGCGCCTGCCGCCGCATCCTTTCGGCGACTGGAACGACGCCGGGGCGGCGCCCCGGAAAGGCGGGGAGGAAGGGCGAGGCGGGGCGCCGGTACGGCGGGGATAGGCTCCGCCGGCCGGCGGGAGAAGATCCATGTCCCGTCACGCCCGGACCCGTATCCACCGCCTCGAGGCTCGATCCGACGTCGCCCAGGCGCAGTCCACGCCACCGACGACCTCGGTTCTGACGCGCAGCCAGCGCACCGTCCATCTCGCCGATCTCGACATCGCGCCCGAGAACCTTCGCTACGGCGAGGCCGCCGACGACGAGATTCCGCAACTCGCCGACACCATCGCCGCCGCCGGCCTGCTGCAGTTTCCGACCGTCCGACCCGGACGCCGTCGCGAGGCGGCCTTCATGGTGCTGGACGGCCGCCGCCGGCTGCTGGCTCTGCGTCTGCTGCGCGACGCCGGCGTCTTGGGCGACGATCATCCGGTCGAGGTCTTCGTCGAGACCGACCGGGCGCGCCAGGCGGCGGCGACCGTCCTGACCAATACGGCCGTGCCGGTCCATGTCGCCGACGTCGTGGTCGCCATCGGCCGGATGCTCAAGTCCCGGCTCACGGTCGTCGCGATCGCCCGGGCGCTTGGATACGGCGAAGTGGAAATCCGGCGGCTGGCGGCGCTCTCGGCCCTTCCGGCCGTCGCGCTCGAGGCGCTGAAGACCGGTCGGCTCACCCTACGCCAGGCCAGACTCCTGGCCCGGCTCAAGGACGCGGACGAACAGGCCGAACTGGCCCAGGGCGCGCTCGACGGCCATGGCCTGCCCGAATGGCGCATCACGGAGCGTCTCGACGCCGGGCGGACCACGACGCGCGACCCACGTTGCGGCCTGGTGACGCCCGCCCTCTATGCGGCTGCGGGCGGCCGGACCGAGACCGACCTGTTCGGGGAGCGGCCGCCGGTCCTGCTCGATCCCGACCGGCTGACGCAGGCCTGGATGAAACGGACGGGAGAGGTCGCAGCCCTTCTGGAGAGCGAAGGCCTGACGGTCCATCTCAGCGCGGGTCCGTCCCCGGACCTGGCCGAAGATCTGGAGCGACTTGGCTACGCCTACGGCGGCGCGCTTTCGGAGGCTTCGGCAACCCTCTACCGCGAGGCCCGTGAGCGCGCCCAGGCGGCCGCCGACGTCCTGGAGGCGGAAGGGGTCGGGGACGATGTCGTCGCTAGGCTGGAGCCCCTGATCCGCGCACGCATCGCCCAGGACCAGGCGGGATCGGGCGAGCGTGTCGCGACCGTCGTGGTGCTGCGGCCGTCGCTTCGGATCGGGGTGGAGGTCGAATGCTACGGACCAGCCGAGGCGGAGCCCGACGACGACGCCGGCTTCGAGGCCGACGATGAGGCGGCGCCGGAGATCTGGAGGCGGTCGCAGCCCGCCTATGCGCCGCCACGCGCCGAAGCGCCGGAGCCGGAGACCGAAGGGGTGACCCACGCTCTCCATGCGGTGCGCACCGACGTCGCGACGCGGGGGCTGATCCGCGCCCTGGCCGACGCGCCCGATGTCGCCCTGACCGCCCTGACGGCGCGTCTCTTTAGCGTCCTGGCGGTCCGCCCCTCGATAGGCCGTTCTGAAACCGCCCTGACCGTGACCGCCTCTGTCTTCAGCCCGACCGGCGGCCGGGTGATCGAGGCCCTGGATGGGGCGGTGCGCGAGCGTCTGGACGATCGACGTCGCGCCTGGGAGGCGTCCGGCCAGACCCTGGTCGCATGGGTGCACGGCCTGGCGGCCGATGACCGGCTCGGCCTGCTCGCCGAACTGACGGCCCTCAGTCTGGATCTGCGTGAAGAGAGGACGACCCTGGTCCGGGGATCGGCCCGGGCCGAGGCCGCCGAACTGGCCGCCCTGTGCGAGGCGGATGTCACGCGCGTGTGGACGCCGGACGCGCCCTTCCTTCAGTCGCACTCCAAAGACCAGTTGCTGGGCATGCTCGCGGCCATGGGCGCGTCGTCGGAGGAGGTCGGGCGGCTGAAGAAGACCGAACTGGTCGCCTGGACGGCCGATCAGGCGGCCGAACGGAACTGGGCTCCGGCCTGCCTGTCCTGGACGGCGCCGCCGGAAGACGACGCCGCGACCGAGCGCGCCGAACCGTCGGGTGAGGCGGACGGGCCGAAGGCCGAGCCTGGGTCGGAAGGGGGCGAGGCGACGGCCTGCGACGAGGCCTGCGACGGGGCCGACGTCGAGATCGGGGACGATACCGGGAACGAGACCGGGGGCGAGACGGGGAACGAACCCGGGCGCGATGACGATCCGGACCACGGCGGCCTCGATGGAGTTGGAGTCTTCGTGGTGACGCCGGCCGGCGAAGCCGTCCTGCGGAACCAGGCCGTCTGACGGTCGAGGGCCGGTTCCGTCGCGCGGCGCGCGGCGGGATCGGTCCGGGGGAGGGCGAAGGAAGGGAGGATCAGGGGCGAGGCGGAACAGGGAGAACGGCTCCCTGGACGCTTCGGATCAACAGGAGACTGAAGATGCAGACCATGGTGTTCACCGGCCGGCTGGCGGCCGACCCCCAGATCAGTCCGGACTTCGCCAAGGCGGTGTTCCGGCTGCTCGAGAAGCGCGGCGTGGACCTTGCGGGCAAGGACCGTATCGTCGGCGTCAACTGCGTCAGCTGGTCGAAGGGGCTGAACGAGAAGGTCATCGCCCGGGGGCTCGCCCAGGGCTGCGAAGCCCTCGTCGTCGGCGCCTTCATCGACACCGCCTATACGGCCCGCGACGGCACGGAACGCGCCGCCAAGGAACTGGTGGTGAACCGGCTGACGGTCCTCGACTGGGCCGAGGATCGCCAGGCCGCCGTTCCCGAACAGGCGGCCGCCTGATCCCTCATCATTCATTTCAAGGAGACTGACCATGCAGACCCTGACGCTTGAAGGCTATCTCACCGCCGCTCCTTCCATCCTCGCGGCGAAGGATTCCGGCAGGAAGCGCGCGAGCTTTCGCGTGCTGGAGACGACGCGGTTTCGTCGTTCGGACGGCACGCCGGGCGAGCGCACGACCGGCTTCAACTGCATCTGCTTCAACGAGGCGACGACCGAGAACTATATTGCGCCCTTCGCCCGGAAAGGCAGCCGGGTGGTGATCCAGGGCCATGTCGAAAATGACAGCTGGACCGGCAAGGACGGCGTCGAACACTACGACCTCCGCCTGGTCGTGGACGACATCCGGTTGAAGAACCGTCGCGAAAGCGCCACCGACGGAGACCAGTCCGCCGACGGCGGCATTCAGAAGGCCGGGGCCGCTCACGATCTGAACGACGACATCCCGTTCTGATCCAGATCCGGCCCTTTCAGGCTGACGTCCTGGCCCGGCGCCTCTGCGCCGGGCCATTGTCGTGTCGGCCAGGGAGGACGAAGGAAGGGAGGACGGAGGAAGGGCGGTCTGGGGCGAGCCGATCGGGCTCGCTGACCACGGGTTTCGTCATGACCGCCTCCATCTGGACCGAAGACAGGATTGCTCGCCTGACCGACCTCTGGCGCCAGGGGTGGAGCGCCGCCCAGATCGCCCGCGACCTGGGGCGCGAGGTCTCCCGCTGCGCCGTTCTCGGCAAGCTCCACCGACTGGGCCTGGGGCGCGGGCCTCAGGTCGCGGCCTTGTCCATCGTCCGGTCGCGAGCGGGCGCCCATCGACCGAAGACGTCCTTGCGTTCGCCTCGCGTTGATGCGCGGCCTGACATGCCCGCGACCGCCACCGCCACCGTCCTCACTGTCGGACGGGGGGAGTGTCGATGGCCCTACGGCCATCCGGGCGAAGCCGGGTTCGGCCTGTGCGGCCGGACGGTCGCGCGCGGCGCCTTCTGCGCCGCGCACGCCGCCGTCGGCTATCAGCGTCGATCCTGTTCGGTCGACAGTCTGCTGAGGTCGGTCGCCATCGACTGATGGGTATCCCGAACGCGAGTGCAGGCGACGACGGCCGGCCGTCGTC
>DGIZ01000242.1:0-6589 GCA_002386585.1 Brevundimonas sp. UBA4609
GGCCTGGGGCGGCTTCGGATGGGGCGGCATGGCGGTCAGGCGGGCCAGACCCTCGTCGCGCGGCAGCGGGCCGACATGGAAGGCGGCCTGGGGCGGGCGGCCCCAGGTGATCTGGCCCCGGCGGAAGGGTTCGGGCTGCGTTTGCGGCGCCGGATTATCGGTCGTCTGGGGCTTGTCGTCGGCGTCGGACATTCGGTCTCCGGCGCTCAGGCGAGCGCGCATCAGGTCGAAAAGGCGATAGAGGGCGAAACGGTGAGCGCCGAGTTCGGCGCTTTCGTGGCCTTCAGTTCTTCAGACGATAGCCGGTCTTGAAGATCCAGCCCACCACCGCCAGACAGGCGAAGAAGAAGCCCAGCGTGGCCAGAAGGCTGACCTGAACGCTGACGTCGCCCACGCCGTAGAAGGCCCAGCGGAAGCCCGAGATCAGATAGACCACCGGGTTGAACAGGGCGAGCGTGCGCCAGCCCTCGGGCAGCATCTCGATCGAATAGAAGGCGCCGCCCAGGAAGGTCAGGGGCGTGACGATCAGCATGGGAATGAACTGGAGCTGCTCGAAATTCTGCGCCCAAACCCCGATGATGAAGCCGAACAGGGCGAAGGTGGTCGAGATCAGGATGAGGAAGGCCAGCATCCAGAAGGGATGCAGGATCTCCAGCGGCACGAAGAAGGCCGCCGTGGCCAGGATGATCAGGCCCAGGATCGCCGACTTGGTCGCCGCCGCCCCGACATAGGCCAGGACGATCTCCAGCGGCGAGACGGGGGCGGACAGGATCTCGTAGATCGTCCCGGTGAATTTGGGGAAGTAGATGCCGAAGGAGGCGTTGAAGATCGACTGGGTGAACAGGCTGAGCATGATCAGGCCCGGCACGATGAAGGCGCCGTAGGGGACGCCGTCCACCTCGGTCATGCGGCTGCCGATGGCGCCGCCGAAGACGACGAAATAGAGCGAGGTCGTGATGACCGGCGTCACCAGCGACTGCCACAGGGTGCGCAAGGCCCGCGCCATCTCGAAGCGGTAGATGGCCCAGACGCCATATCCGTTGAAGCTCATCACGCGGCCTCCCGATCCTGATGGACCAAGCCGACGAAGATGTCCTCGAGCGAGCTCTGGCGGGTGCTGAGATCCTTGAAGCCGATGCCGAGGTCCGACAGGCGGCGCATCAGGGACGGGACGCCGGTGCGCTCGGCGTTGGAGTCGAAGACGTATTCGATCTCGCCGCCGTCATTCTTGAGCTCCAGCGGCCAGTCGGCCAGTTCGGGCGGCAGGGCGGCCAGCGGCTCCTGCAGGTTCAGGGTCAGGGTCTTGCGGCCCAGCTTCTGCATCAGGTCGGCGGTCTTCTCGACCAGGATCAGCTCGCCCTTGAGGATGACGCCGACGCGGTCGGCCATCTCCTCGGCTTCCTCGATGTAGTGGGTGGTCAGGATGATGGTCACGCCGCGATCGCGCAGGCGGCGCACCAGGGCCCACATGTCGCGGCGCAGCTCGACGTCCACGCCCGCCGTGGGCTCGTCCAGGAAGAGGATTTCCGGTTCGTGGCTCAGGGCCTTGGCGATCATGACGCGGCGCTTCATCCCGCCGGACAGGGTCATGATCTTGGCGTCCTTCTTGTCCCACAGGCTGAGGTCGCGAAGGATCTGTTCGACATAGGCCGGGTTCGGCGCCTTGCCGAACAGGCCCCGGCTGAAGGCGACAGTGGCCCAGACGGTCTCGAAGGCGTCGGTCGTCAGCTCCTGCGGGACCAGGCCGATGCGGGTGCGGGCGGCGCGGTAGTCGGACTGGATGTCGTGGCCGTCGGCGATGATGGTTCCGCTGGACGGGGTGACGATGCCGCAGACGATGGAGATCATCGTCGTCTTGCCGGCCCCGTTCGGACCCAGCAGGGCGAAGATCTCGCCCTTCTCGATCTCCAGATCGACGCGCTTCAGGGCCTGATGGCCGGACTTGTAGGTCTTGGTCAGACCTTCGATGGAAATGACGGCTGGCATGGAGCCCCTCCCGGCTTCGGGGATGGCAGATAGGCAGGGCGCCCCGCCCGCTCAAGGGGGAGGCCCCTTCTCGCGCGAAACGGCGTATGATGAAGGGCAATCGTTCAGGATGTCCGTCATGTCTGTTCGCCCCCTCTTCCTCGCCCTGCCCCTTGTCGCCGCACTCGGTCTGGCGGCCTGCGAGACCGAAAGCGTGCTGCCGGAAACGGACGGGTTCGGCGCCGCGCCCAACCTGCCGGCGCCGCAGCCGCAGCGAGTCCCCATGGTGAAGATCGCCCCCGCCGTCGGCTGGCCGGAAGGCCGGACGCCGATCCCAGCGGCGGGCCTGGCGGTGAACGCCTTTGCGACAGGGCTGGACCATCCGCGCTGGCTCTACGTCCTGCCCAACGGCGACGTGCTGGTCGCCGAGTCCCAGGCGCCCGCCAGGCCGAAGGAGAAGAAGGGGGGCCTGCGCGGCTGGATCGAGGGACTGGTGATGGCGCGCGCCGGGTCGGGCGAACGGCCCAGCGCCGACCGGATCAGCCTGCTGCGCGACGCCGACGGCGACGGGACGGCGGAGACGAAGACCGTCTTCCTGGGCGGCCTGACCTCGCCCTTCGGCATGGCCCTGGTCGGCGAGCGGCTGTACGTCGCCAACGCCGACGCCGTGGTCATGGTCCCCTATCAGACAGGCCAGACGCGCATCGACGCGGCGCCGGTCAAGGTCGCGGACCTGCCCGCCGGGCGCAATCACCACTGGACCAAGAGCCTGGTCGCTTCGGCTGACGGGACCAAGCTCTATGTCGGCGTCGGCTCCAATTCCAACATCGGCGAGAACGGGCTGGACGAGGAGGTCGACCGCGCCGCGATCCTGGAGATCGACGCGGCGACGGGAGCGCGGCGCGTCTTCGCCTCGGGGTTGAGGAACCCCGTCGGCCTGGCCTGGAACCCGCAGGACGGCCGCCTGTGGACCTCGGTCAATGAGCGCGACGCCCTGGGGAACGATCTGGTCCCCGACTACATGACCTCGGTCACGCCGGGCGCCTTCTACGGCTGGCCGTGGAGCTATTACGGCCAGAACGTCGACGAGCGGGTGCAGCCCGCCCGGCCCGACATGGTCGCCAGGGCGATCAAGCCCGACTACGCCCTGGGGCCGCACACGGCGTCGCTGGGCCTGACCTTCTATACGGGGGCGCTGCTGCCGCAGTGGCGAAACGGGGCGATCATCGGCCAGCACGGCTCGTGGAACCGCAATCCGCCGTCCGGCTACAAGGTCATCTTCGTGCCCTTCCGCGACGGGCGGCCGGACGGGCCGCCGCAGGACGTGCTGACCGGGTTCCGCAATGAGAAGGGCGAGGCCATGGGGCGGCCGGTCGGGGTGGCGGTCGACGGGCGCGGCGCCCTGCTGGTCGCCGACGACGTGGGCGACGCGATCTGGCGCGTGGCGCCCGCCGCGCGCTGAGATGCGGCGGGGGCGTCATCAGTCATGACGACGTTCGTCTGATTTCCTCTGTAGACGATCCCGTGTGAGCGCCGCCGTCATTCCAGCATCAGGTTGACGTTGCGTCGGCCTTCGACTTGACCTTACGTCATTGAAAAGCACGCGAAAGCTTGTCTTTTTTCAGAATGACCCGGCCTGCGTCCCCGCCGCCGGTTGACCCGCCGCCCCTCGCCGTCCATCACCGTGGCAAGGGCAAATCGGGAAGAGGCGGCGCACCCATGGGACTGGCGGCAAACATCCGGCGTGACATCAAGTTCGCGAACGGGCTGTTCCGGCTTCTGAAGCGCATCAAGCCCATCACCCTCGACAGCGACGTGCTGGCCTGTGACGACATCGAGGAGGCGGTCGACAAGTTCGGCCCCAACATCGCCGTCGAGGACGAGACCCGCAAGCTGACCTATCGCGAGTTCGAGGCCCTGGCGAACCGCTACGCCAACTGGGCCAAGAGCCGCAATCTGAAGCGCAGCGACGTCATCGCCCTGGTGATGCACAACCGCGTGGAATATGTCGCGGCCTGGTTCGGCTTCTCCAAGGTCGGGGTGGCCACCGCCCTGATCAACAACAATCTGACCGGCGCGGCCCTGGCCCACTGCCTGACCATTTCGACCGCCTTCAACGTGGTGACGGACGAGGACTGCTGGCAGGCGGTCGAGGACGCGCGCGGCCTGGTCGACCGCAACCTGATGATCTGGGTCCACGGCCTGGGCGAGGAGAACGAGACCAATACGCGCCGCGACCTGGACAACGCCGTGCGCAGCGCCTCCTCGGTTCGGCCCGACCGCTCGCTGCGCCAGGGCATGACCAACCGCGACACGGCGCTCTACATCTACACCTCGGGCACGACGGGCCTGCCGAAGGCGGCGCGGATGCCGCATTCGCGGGTGCGGACCTATATGCGCGCCTTCGCCGGCGCCACGGCCTCGACGCCCAAGGACGTGCTGTTCAACGTCCTGCCGCTGTATCACTCGACCGGCGGTCTGGTCGGGGTCGGTTCGGTGCTGCTGAACGGCGGACGGATGGTGACGCGGCGGCGCTTCTCGGCCACCCATTTCTGGCCGGACGTCAAGGCGACGGGCGCGACCCTGTTCGTCTATATCGGCGAGCTGTGCCGCTATCTGGTCAACAGCCCGGAACACCCGGACGAGAAAGGCCACAAGCTGCGGCTGGCCTTCGGCAACGGCCTGCGCCCCGACGTCTGGCCCGAGTTCCAGAGCCGCTTCGGCATCAAGGACATCCTTGAGTTCTACGGCTCGACCGAGGGCAACGTCTCCCTGTTCAACTTCGACGGCAAGGCGGGCGCCATCGGTCGGGTGCCGGGCTATCTGAAGTCCCAGATCAACATCCGTCTGATCGCCCTGGACCCCGAGACGGGCGAGCCCCTGCGCGGACCGAACGGTCTGTGCGTCCCGGTCTCCATCGGCGAGACCGGCGAGGCCATCGGCCAGATCGGCAGCGACATCCGCCACGACTTCTCGGGCTACGCCGACAAGAAGGCGTCGGAGAAGAAGATCCTGACCGACGTGTTCAAGAAGGGCGACCGCTGGTTCCGCACCGGCGACCTGATGCGCCAGGACCGCGAGGGCTACCTCTACTTCATGGACCGGCTGGGCGACACCTTCCGCTGGAAGGGCGAGAACGTCTCGACCGCCGAGGTCGAACAGCGCCTGTCCGAGGCGCCGGGCGTGCAGGAGGTCATCGCCTATGGCGTCGAGGTGCCGGGCCAGGAGGGCAAGGCGGGCATGGTCGGCCTGGTGCTGGACGGCAAGTTCGACGCCGCCAGCTTCGCCGCCTGGGCTGACGAGCAACTGCCGACCTACGCCCGACCGGTGTTCGTGCGGATGCTGAAGTCGGCCGACACCACCGGCACCTTCAAATACCGCAAGGTCGACCTGGTCGCCGACGGCTTCGACCCGGAAAAGGTCGACGGCGCCGTCTATGTGCGCGGCGGCAAGGCCGGCTATCAGAAGCTGACCGCCAAGGCGCGCGAGAACATCCTCAGCGGCGCGACGCGGCTTTAGATGAAGAGACCCTCTCCCGATGGGAGAGGGCTTGAGCCTCCAAGAGCGCAGCGATTGGAACAGGCGAAAGGGTGAGGGTTCACGGGTGAAGTCGGCCGAAGGCCGTAGCGCGGCGGCTGACGCCGACTGACAGGACAAGCCCCTCACCCTTTCGCGCCAGAACGATCGCTTCGCTCTCGTGCGCTCAAGCCCTCTCCCGCCGGGAGAGGGTTTCTGTTCTTTTTGTCCCGAACCGGGATTCGCGAAACGCGCCCTTAAGCATTAACGGCGATAACGGCCTCCCGACCCTTTCGGCTCCAGGACGCCTGCTCGCCTCATGTTCCAGATCATCGGCATCGTCATGCTGTTCGCCATGGTGTTCGGCAGCTTCCTGCTGCACGGCGGCAAGATGGCGACGATCCTCTATTCGCTGCCCTATGAGCTGATGGCCATCTTCGGGGCGGGGATCGCGGCCTTCCTGATCTCCAACAGCCTGCCGGTCATCAAGGCCACCCTCGGCGGCCTGGGCAAATGCTTCGCCGGGCCGAAGTGGAAGAAGCAGGACTACAAGGACCTGCTCAGCCTACTTTTTCAACTGACCAAGACGATGAAGTCCAAGGGCGTGATCGCCCTGGAGAACCACATCGAGAAGCCCGCCGAGAGCGCCATCTTCCAGAAATATCCCAAGGTGCTGAAGGACCACTTCGCCACCGATTTCATCTGCGACACCCTGCGGATGATGACCATGAACCTCGAGGATCCGCACCAGATCGAGGACGCCATGGAGAAACAGCTGGAGAAGCACCACCACGAGGCCCTGGCCCCGGCCCACGCGCTGCAGACCCTGGCCGACGGCCTGCCGGCGCTCGGCATCGTCGCCGCCGTGCTGGGCATCATCAAGACCATGGGGTCGATCACCGAGCCGCCGGAAATTCTGGGCAGCATGATCGGCGGCGCCCTGGTCGGCACCTTCCTGGGCGTCTTCCTAGCCTATGGGCTGGTGGGGCCGTTCGCCTCGCGCCTGAACGCCATCGTCGAGGAGGAAGGCGCCTACTACAAGATCATCCAGTCGGTGCTGGTGGCCCACCTGCACGGCAATGCGGCCCAGATCTCGGTCGAGATCGGA
>DGIZ01000242.1:6762-7096 GCA_002386585.1 Brevundimonas sp. UBA4609
CAGATCTCGGTCGAGATCGGACGCGGCGACATCCCCTCGACCGCCCAGCCGTCCTTCACCGAGATGGAAGAGGCCCTGGCCGCCGCGCCGATGGACGCCTGACGCCTTTCAGGCGTTTTCGGAACACGGAGCGTTCACGACGGTTCTCTCAGGATCACGGCCGCGTGCGCGGCCCTACGCCTGGAGCCGTCCCATGCCTGCGCGTCCCTCACCCCGCCCTTCCCGCCTCGGCCGTTGCGCGGCCACGCTCGGCGGTCTTTCGATTCTGACCCTCGTCGCCGCCTGCAACGAGCGGGCGCCCGAGCCGCCCGCCCCCGTGACGGACGCCGCGCCT
>DGIZ01000034.1:0-1168 GCA_002386585.1 Brevundimonas sp. UBA4609
CGGGAGGCGGCTATCACTGGTCCGTTCTGGACAAGGAGGGCTTCGACGTGGCCCGCGTCTTCGCCGCCAGCGGGACGACCTGTTTCGTGCTGCGCTATCGGCTGCCGGCTGATGGTTGGGCGGCGGGACCGGACGCCCCCCTGCAGGACGTGCAGCGGGCGATCCGGCTGATCCGCAGCCGCGCGGCGGAGTTCGACGTGCGGCCGGATCGCGTGGCGGTGCTGGGCGCCTCAGCCGGCGGCCATCTGGCGGGTCTGGCCAGCGCCCGGACGGACGCCGCCTACGCCTCGACCGACGGCGCCGATACGGCGTCCCTGCGGCCGGATCTGACGGTGTTGCTCTATCCCGTCGCGACCATGACGGACCCCTACGTCCACGCTGGGTCCCGCGCCCACCTGCTCGGCGCCGCGCCTCGCGCCGAGGCGATCGCGGCCTATTCGCTCGAGCAGATGGACTGGTCGGGCGCCGCGCCGGTCTTCCTGATCCATGCGATGGACGACGCCTCGGTGCCGGTCGAGAACAGTCTCATGCTTCTTTCAAGCCTGACGGCGGCCGACGTCAGGACCGAAGCCCACCTGTTCCAGGAAGGCGGTCATGGTTTCGGAACGCGCCTTATCGCCGGCCGACCGGCCGACGCCTGGCCCGAGCTGACGCGGCGCTGGGCCGCCCGGCTGGACTTCGCTCTTTAGAGGCTAGATCCGCTCCAGCGGCAGACGCATCCCGGCCACGATCAGACAGGCCGCGTCGGCGACGGCGGCGATGCGCTGGTTCAGGCGGCCGGCCTCGTCGCGAAAGCGTCGGCCCAGCGGATTGTCGGGCACCAGGGACCAGCCGACCTCATTGCTGACCACCCACAGCGTGGCGGGGCAGGCGGCCAGAGCCTGGACCAGGTCGTCGAAGGCGGCGGCCAGGTCGTGCTCGCCCAGCATCTGATTGCTGAGCCACAGGGTCAGGCAGTCGACGACGGCGACGTCCTCGGCCGACAGGGCGCGCACGGCCTCGGCCAGATCCAGCGGCGCTTCGACCTGGCGCCAGCCCTGGCCGCGTTCGGCCTGATGGCGGGCGATGCGGTCGCGCATCTCGTCGTCGAAGGCCTCGGCGGTGGCGATGAAGACGGGCGAGCGGCCCGCCGCCTCGGCGGCCCTCTCGGCCTGTCGTTGGGCGTAGC
>DGIZ01000034.1:1316-3361 GCA_002386585.1 Brevundimonas sp. UBA4609
GGCGCCGCCGAGAACCAGCGTCAGGGTCATGCGTCGTCTCTCCGGTTGACCTGAACCGCGCGCGGTCCTACTGCCACGGTCGCGTCAGGTTCCCCGAAAGGGGATTGAAAGGGAACGGAGTGTGAAACTCCGGCTGTTCCCGCAACTGTAAGCGGCTAGCCCGCGTGTCATACGCCACTGGCGGTCCGGAAGGCCACGGCCTGAACGACTTCTGGGAAGGCGACGCGCACCGGCCTTGATCCGCGAGCCAGGAGACCTGCCTGTCGCCGTCGTTCTCCGTGCGGTCGGGATGTGCCGGGCGGTCGAGGCAACTCGTGTGACGACAGTCGTAAACCAGCCGCGTCAGCGGCCGCTTTCGCTCATCCGGGCGACGGGCGGTCCGGCGCGGCGTCGTCATATGGAGACCCGGAATGAACCGGACCGCATTCGCTACCCTGGCCGCCGCCAGCCTTCTGGCCGCCGCTCCCGCCTTTGCCGTCGAAACCGTCGATCAACAGGCCGCCGCTCCTGACGTGGCGGGCCGCGCCGGCGCCACCGCCGTCGAGGACGTGGTCGTCACCGCCAACCGCTCGGCCCAGCCGATCGAGCGCGTCGGCGCCTCGGTCACCGTCCTGACCCAGGCCGCCATCGAGGCGCGCCAGACCCCGGCCGTGGTCGAGCTGCTGGCCCAGACGCCCGGCGTCAGCTTCACCCGCAACGGCGGCGTCGGCACGTCCACGGGCGTCAACATCCGCGGCGCCGAGAGCCAGCACACCGTCGTCCTGATCGACGGGGTCAAGTTGAATGATCCGTCCTCGACGCAGGGCGGTTTCAACTTCGGCAACCTGCTTATCGGCGACACGGCGCGCATCGAGGTGCTGCGTGGCGCCCAGTCGACCCTGTGGGGCAGCCAGGCCATCGGCGGCGTGGTCAACATCGTCACGGCCGAGCCCACCGAAGCCCTGCAAGGCAGCCTTGACGCCGAGGCCGGCGCGCGCGGCACGACCTATTTCCGCGGCGGGATCGGCGGCGCCAACGAGCGCCTGAGCTGGCGTCTGGCGGCCAGCCGTTATGACACCGACGGCTTCTCGGCCTTCGCCAAGGGGACCGAGGACGACGGCTACACCAACACCGGCCTGTCGGGTCGCCTGAACGTCAAGGTGACGGACGCGGTGTCCCTGGACCTGCGCTCGGTCTGGTCCAGCGGCCGCAACGATTTCGACGCCTTCAACGGCGACAGCCGCGAATACGGCAAGACCCAGGAGCTGGTCGCCTACGCCGGACTGAACTTCGACCTGCTGGACGGCCGGTTCCGCAACCGCATCGGCTATGCCCACACCGACACGGATCGCCGCAACTTCAACCCGGACAACACGGTTCAGACCCTGACCTTCGACGCCGAGGGCCAGAACCGCCGCTGGGAATATCAGGGCGCCTTCGCCTTCACCGAGGCGCTGAACGCGACCTTCGGCCTGGAGCACGAGAAGTCGGAGATGAAGACCCGGTCGCCTGGCGATTGGGATCCGAACCCGGCCTTCGGTCGCGGCGAAGCCGAGCTGAACAGCGCCTATGGCCAGCTTCAGTGGACGGTGCTGGAGGGTCTGACCCTGACCGGCGGCCTGCGCTACGACGACCACGCGCAATATGGCGACAACCTGCTGGGCCAGGTCGCGGCGGCCTGGGCCCTGAACGAGGGCGATACGGTGGTGCGCGCCAGCTGGGGCCAGGGCTTCCGCGCGCCGGGCCTGTATGAGCTGTACAGCGAGTACGGCAACCTGACGCTTCAGCCCGAAGAGTTCGACAACTGGGAGATCGGCGTCGAGCAGCGCCTGTTCGACCGTGCTGTCGTCTCGGCGACCTACTTCAACCGCCAGGCGGACAATGAAATCCGCTACAACGGCTGCTCGACGCCCTCGACGGACCCGCTGTGCACCGTCAACGGCGCGGGCCGCTGGGGCTATTATCGCAACGTCCAGAAGACCGAGGCGCAAGGCGTCGAATTGGTCGGCCGCGTGGACGTGACGGAGCGCGTGAACGTCAGCGCCAACTACACCTGGACCGACGCC
>DGIZ01000034.1:3503-3720 GCA_002386585.1 Brevundimonas sp. UBA4609
AACTACACCTGGACCGACGCCAAGAGCGCCTCGGGCGCCACGGACGGCAAACGCCTGACGCGCCGGCCCGAGCATATGGCGAACCTGGCTGCTGACTACGCCTTCGCCTTCGGCCTGAAGACGGGCGTGTCGGTTCGCTATGTCGGCGAGACGTTCAACAACGACACGAACACGGTGAAGGTCGACGCCTACACCCTGGTCGACCTGCGGGCCTCCT
>DGIZ01000034.1:3964-4287 GCA_002386585.1 Brevundimonas sp. UBA4609
TGGTCGACCTGCGGGCCTCCTATCCCATCGACGACCATCTGGAAGTTTATGGCCGGATCGAGAACGCCTTTGACGAGGAGTATCAGACGGTCATGGGCTACGGCACGGCGGGGCGCGGCGTGTTCGGCGGCGTTCGCGTCCGGTTCTGATGCGATGAAGGACGCCGCGTTCCTGACGACGGCGACCCGGCACGGCGGCGGCCTGATGACGGCCGCCGCCGCCTATCCCGACGCGCCGCAGCCCTGGCTGGACCTGTCCACGGGGATCAATCCCGAACCGTGGTGGGGACCGCGCGCGTCGGAGGAGGCGCTGAACCGCCTGCC
>DGIZ01000041.1 GCA_002386585.1 Brevundimonas sp. UBA4609
GACGGGGCTGGCCGGCGGGGCGATGGCGGGCGTCGCCCGCATCAGCTCGTCGATGCGCTCCATCGCGCCGGCGGCCTTCTGCACGTCGCCCCAGCTTTCGCCCAAGGCCCCCACGGCGCCCGCCGCGAACACCGACAGCAGCACGAATTGCAGCAGGGCGCCCGGCGTCATGGTCCCGGCGATCACATCCTGCGCGCCCAGCCACAGCACCAGGGTCACGCCGCCGAACATGACGACGATGATCATGGCCGTCATCACCGCCCGCGCCCGCATCCGCTTCAGGGAGACGCCGAACGCCTCCTCCACCGCCGCGCCGAAACGGCCGATGGCGCTCCTTTCACGACCGAAGGCCTGAACCGTCTCTATGGCGTCCACGCTTTCCCCGGCGAAGCCCACGGCCCCGGCGAAGGTGTCCTGCGACTTCACCGTCAGACGTCGCACGACCCGGCCGAACAGAAACAGCGGCACGATCAGAAGCGGCACGATCAGCAGGACGAAGGCCGTCAGCTTGGGACTGACGAAGAACAGCAGGATCACCCCGCCGATCAGGGTCAGCAGGTTGCGCAAGGCATAGCTGATCGAGGTGGTCAGCAGGGTGTCCACCAGCTGGATGTCCGTGGTCAGGCGCGACAGCACCTCGCCCGTGCGCATATGGGCGAAGAAGACGGGGTCCAGGGTCAGGATGCGCTGGAACAGCGCCTGACGCAGATCGGCGATGATCCGCTCGCCCGTCTTGGTGACGTAGAAATAGCGCAGCGCCGTCGCCAGCCCCAGGATCACGGCGTTGAGGCCCAGGATCAGGAACCACTTGTCGATATGGGCGCCGCCGCTCTCGAACCCCTGGTCGATGGCCCCGCGCGCCGTCGCCGTCAGGGCCAGGGAGGCGACGGTCGAACCGATCAGCCAGATCGCCGAAATGCCTGCATCCATCCTGTGCCGCCCCAGGAAGGGCAGCAGCCGCCCGAGGGGACGAATGTTGCGGCTCTTGGCGCGCTTGCCGCCCGCCTCTTCCATCTGCTCGGCCAGAACGGCCCCGGCGCCGGGGCGGCCTGTCGGTTGAGCGTGGCGTTGGGGTTCTGCGTGGGTCATGGCCGCGCTCTTGCCCCGGAACGCCCCCCGGTGTAAACGCCGCCCCTCGCTCCCGTCGCGCCCTGCGGCGGGATTCTCTATTTACGCGCAGTGACGGTCGGCATCGTCGTCGCGCAGAGACGGACAAGATCGATGAAAGCGGACACGCACCCCGACTACCACTTCATCACTGTTGTGATGACCGACGGCACCACCTACCAGACCCGTTCGACCTACGGGAAGGAAGGCGCCACGCTGAACCTGGACATCGACCCGACGTCTCACCCGGCCTGGACCGGCGGCAACCAGCACCTGATGGACCGCGGCGGCCGCGTGTCGCGCTTCAACAACAAGTTCGGCGGCTTCATCAAGAAGTAAGCCACGCTTGGTGCGACAAGTTCGCCACAAAAGCGCCGGTCCGAGGGCCGGCGCTTTTTTGTTGCCCGGAACGCCGATAATATGAACGCGTTCGATCATTTGGGGCGTGGACGCTGGGTCCGGGCCTGATCGGACCACATGAGTTGCAGACGATGAACCGACGGGAACTGGGCCTTGGCGTCGCCACGACGAGCCTGACGCTGGCGGCAGCGAGCGGAGCGCTGGCCCAGACGCGCACCACCGATCCGCAGATCTTCATCGCCGGCTTCGACGCCCAGGCCGGGCGCCTGCCCGCCGCCCAGCAGGCCGAGGTCCGCGCCGTCTACCAACTGACCCAGGGCAAGCCGATCTGGACGGCCGATCGCCTGCGCGTGCTGCAGGAAATCGCCGCCGGCGCCGAGCGCCATGGCCTGCCCGCCGGAGACTTCTTCGACTTCGTCGGCCTGGCTGCCGACCGCGAAACGGCCGAAATCCGCACCACCGCCGCCGCTCTGGCCTACGCCCGAGTCCTGGCCGAGGGCCGCATCCGGCCCGAGACGGTCGAAGAGCTGTGGGAGATGCAGAAGAACAGCGTCGACCTGCCGCGCGGCCTGGTCGACGCCGTGGCCGCCAACACGCTGAGCCAGTGGTTCGACGCCCTGCCCCCCACGGACCTGGGCTACACCAATCTGTCGGCCGGCTACGCCCGCTATCGCCGCATCGCCCGTCAGGGCGGCTGGCCCGCCTTCCGCCTGAGCAGCGGCACGATCGAGCCGGGGAGCAGCGACCCGCGCATCCCCGCCCTGACCGCGCGCCTCGCCGCCGAGGGCGACCTGAGCGCCGCCGCCGCCGAGCGGCTGAAGGGCAACCTGGCTTATGGCTCCGAGCTTCAGCAGGCGGTTCGCAGCTTCCAGACGCGTCATGGCCTGGGCTCCGACGGCCGCGTCGGCCCTGCGACTCAGCGTTCCCTGACCGCCACGGCCGAGGACCGCGCCCGCCAGATCGCCCTGAACCTGGAGCGTCGCCGCTGGCTGAAGCGCGAACTCAACCCCGAGCGGATCGAGGTCAACACCGCCGCCGCCATCATGGTCTACTGGAAGGACGGTAAGCCGGTTCACTCCAACCGCGTCATCGTCGGCACCGCCGCCAACCAGACCCCCAGCCTTGAAAAGCCCTTCGCCTCGGTCGTGGCCAATCCGCCGTGGACCGTGCCCATGGGCATCGCCCGGCGCGAGATCCTGCCTAAGGGCCCCGGCTACCTCGCCGCCAACGACATGTACGTCAACGCCGACGGCTGGGTGGTGCAGCGGGCCGGGCCGAAGTCGTCGCTGGGCAATGTGAAGTTCGAGTTGCAGGACAGCTACGCCATCTTCCTGCACGACACCCCGGCGCGGGGCGCCTTCAACCTGTCGGTGCGCCAGCGCAGCCACGGCTGCGTGCGGGTGCAGGACGCCATCGGCTTCGCCCGCCTGCTGCTGTCGCCCGACCCCGAACGCCTGGCCGTGTTCGACGCGGCCCAGGCCAGCGGCGAGACCAAGCGCGTGACCACCGGCCGCAACATCGGCGTGCGCCTGCTCTACTGGACCGCCTTCGTCGACGGTCAGGGCCGCGTCGCCTTCCGCGAGGACGTCTACAAGCGCGACGCCAAGCTGGCCGACGCCCTGGGCATCGCCGTCAACCTGCCGCAGGTCGTGGCCGACGCCCCGATCGATCCGGACGAAGTGACGCCGTAAGCGAGGCGCTCAGCCGAAGGCGGCGCGCAGACGATCCATCTGACTCTGCACCGGATTGGCGGGCGCCGTCGCCGGCTCCACATACATCTGCCGGTCCAGGTGCAGCACGCGGTCGTAGAGCTTCTCGGCCCGCACGGCGTATTCGATCAGGGCGATCGGCAGGTCGCCGCGACGCGGCTCCGTCTCCATGCGGCGATCGGCCAGGCGGTAGCGGGGGTCGCCCGCCGCCTCGGCGCTCATATCCTGTTCCCGCACGGCGCGCTGGACCAGCAGCCACGAGGCGATCTGCATCAGCCGCGTGGTCAGCTTCATGCTCTCGCCCGCATAGGACAGGGCCGCCGCCCGCGAAAGCAGGCGCGAATCCTGGCGTCCGTCGCCATCCAGATAGGCGGCGGTCTCCTCGACCAGCTCCATGCCTTCGCGGAAGGTGCGCTCGAACAGCTCGGAGCGCGCGAAATCCAGCACTTCGGCGCCGACAAGGCGCGCCGGGCTCGGTTCTGCTTCGATGGCGGTCACAGGCGTCTATCCACGAATCTCATGCATTCGCTCGCTGCAATCGTCATGCCACGGAAGCAGATCCGACGGGAGGGGGCGGCCGAAACGGTCCCCAACCCGCGCGCCTCAGCGGAAGTTGAACAGCGCATCGGCGGCGCTGCGCTGTGAAGACTTGCCCTGAATGGCGGCGCGCGCGCGGGCGATCTCGGCCTCCAGGGCCGCGATCCGCTCCTGAAGTTCATCCACGGCGTAGAGGTCCAGGTCTTCGCGCCCCAGGGCGGCGATGGCCTCGCCGCGCTGCGGCCGGGGCTCCAGATCTTCGAAACTCATCCTCGCCTCCTTGGCCATTACGGGCACGACCTCCTATGTGAACGCCGCATTGAACCGGAATGCAAGCAAGGGAGGCTGCACCATGCAGGCCATAGAGATCGAAAACGGACGCGGCCCCGCCGACGCCCTGCGCCTGACGACGCGTCCCCTGCCCGTTCCGGGCCCTGGCGAAATCCGCATCCGCGTGCGCGCAGCGGGGGTGAACCGCCCGGACATCGTCCAGCGCGAGGGGCGCTATCCGCCGCCGCCGGGCGCTTCGGACATCCTGGGGCTTGAGGTCGCGGGCGAGGTCGACGCCGTAGGCGAAGGCGTGACGCGTTGGGCTGTCGGCGACCGGGCCTGCGCTCTGCTGGGCGGCGGCGGATACGCCGAATACGCCGTGGTCGACGCCCGCCACGCCCTGCCCATCCCAGCCGGTCTCGATTTCATCCAGGCCGCGGCCCTGCCCGAGACCGCCTTCACCGTCTTCGCCAACGTCTTCGAGGGCGGCGGGCTGAAGTCGGGCGAGACCCTGCTGATCCACGGCGCCACCAGCGGCATCGGCGTCATGGCCATCCAGATGGCCAAGGCGGCGGGCGCCCGCGTCATCGCCACCTCGCGCGGCGGCGCCAAGGCCGAGGCCGCCC
>DGIZ01000124.1 GCA_002386585.1 Brevundimonas sp. UBA4609
ATCAGGCGCAACGGCGAAGGCCCGCCGCGACGTGCGCGGCGGGCCTCCTGGCCCTGGCTGACAGGGGGCGTGATTATCGCCAGCCCGCCGCGCTGATCATCGACTGGGCCTGGGCCTGATGCACGCCATAGCGGGCGACAGACATCGGGTTGGCCTTGAAGCCGGCGTAGGGCGCGACCGCTTCGGCCGGCGCAGCGTCAGCCACGGCCGGGAACTCGAAGTTGGACTGGGTGACGATGGCCTGGGCTTCCGGCGAAGCCAGGAATTCCAGGAACTTGACGGCGTTCTCGCGATTGGGCGCATGGGCCGCCAGGCCGCCGCCCGAGATGTTGACGTGCGAACCCTGGCCGTCCAGCGACGGGAAGCCCAGGGTGAGCTTCTGGGCGACCTGGCGGTCGCCGGCGTCGTCGCCGGACGCCATGCGGATGAAGTAGTAGCTGTTCGTCAGGGCGACTTCGCAGACCCCCGCCGCCACGGCGCGGATCTGGTCGCGGTCGCCGCCTTCCGGCGGGCGCGCCAGATTGGCGACCACGCCCTCAACCCATTGCTTGGCGCGCTCGGGTCCCCAGGCCTCGATCAGGGCGCCGACCAGGGACAGGTTATAGACGTTGTCGCCCGAGCGGACGCAGAGCTTGCCCTTGAAGCGGGGCGTGGCGAGCTTGGCGTAGTCGTCGATCTCCTCGGGCTTCACCTTGGCGGGGTCGTAGGCCACCACGCGGGCGCGGCGCGAGAAGCCGAACCATTGGCCGTCCGGCGCACGCAGGTTGGCCGGAATGGCCTGGTTCAGCGTGTCTGAGTTCGTCGCCTGGAGCAGGCCCGCGTCCTGGGCGCGCCACAGGGCGCCCGCGTCGGCGGCGATGAAGACATCGGCCGGGCTGTTGGCGCCCTCGGCCTTCATGCGGGCGATCAGCTCGTCGGGCTTGCCCTCGATGCGCTTGACGTCGATGCCGGTCTTTTCGGCGAACAGATCGTAGAGCTTCTGGTCTGCGTCATAGTGGCGGGCGGTGTAGAGGTTCAGCGTCCCGCCTTGGGCGCCAGCCCCGGCAGCGCCTTCCTTCTGACCGCAGGCGGCGAGCGACAGGGCGCCCAGGGCGACGGCGGCGAGTGTGACGATGCGACGGTTCATGGCGCCTCTCCAGCTAAAGACAGATTGGCGGTAGTTGGATTGAGAACGTTTCTCAATGTTCAAGGGGCGGTCGCGACCTCTGGCCGCAGTCTCTCTCCACGGCTCGTCATTCAGGCGGCCTTTGGTCCGCAGCAGGATTTCTGCCGCGTCTGGGCCAGGTCTTCCAGGATCACGCAGTTCGGACTGGGGCCGCTGACGCAGGCGGCGTCGCCATAGGTGCGGCGTGAAACTGAAGCCATTGCCCGGCGACTGCTGCGTCTTCTGTTCCTATGCCGACGTGCCCTGTCCGCCGATCCAGGAGGATGGCAAGAGCTGCTGCGGCTGGCGTTCTAGCGGTAGTTTTTTGGAAGAGCCGCGTCGCCAAATCCAAGCCGACGCGGATGCTCCAATTTTTCGCTGATCTTCAAGCAGGCTTAGGCTGACTTGATCGCAATGGCGGACAGGTCGTTGGCCGCATCAATGGGCGTGCCCGAGGCCTTCCGCTCCGAATAGCGATCCACCAGCTGTCCGGCATGACCGCGGGTCAGGACGGTGAAGCGCACGAGTTCCTCCATCACATCGACGATGCGGTCGTAATAGCTGGACGGCTTCATGCGGCCGTCGTCGTCGAACTCCGTGAAGGCCTTGGCGACGCTGGACTGGTTTGGGATGGTGATCATCCGCATCCAGCGACCCAGCAGGCGCAGAGTGTTGACCGCGTTGAAGCTCTGCGAACCGCCGGAGACCTGCATGACGGCCAGGGTGCGGCCCTGGGTCGGGCGCATGCCGCCCATGTTCAGCGGCAGGTGATCGATCTGCAGTTTCATGATCCCCGAGATCTGGCCGTGGCGCTCCGGGCTGCTCCAGACCATGCCTTCCGACCACAGGGCGTGTTCGCGCAGTTCGTGGACGGCGGGGTGATCGTCGTAGTCGACCTGGTCGGTCAGCGGCAGGTCGGAGGGATCGAAGATGCGGGACTCGCAGCCCATGAAGCGCAGAAGGCGGGCGGCCTCCTCGGCGCACAGGCGGGAAAAGGACCGATCCCGCAGCGAGCCGTAGAGCAGCAGGATGCGGGGCGGATGATCGTTCGGGCCGAGGCCCAGCGCGGGCTGGCTGGACAGGTAGGCCGGGTCAAGCGCAGGCAGGTGGTCGGGATCGGGCAGGACGCGAAGGCGGGTCATTGGGTAGGCAACTCCTTGAACATGAACGCCGCCGAGGCCGGGCACAGGGTGCTGAATTGGCGCGAGGCGGCGATGGCGGGCGGGGCCGCCGAACGGGAGAGGACGGCGTAGCCGTGCCTCTGAAAGAAGGCTGTCGCCGACGTCGTGAGCAGGTAGAGAGCGCTCGCCTGCTGCGCGGCGGCTCGGGTTTCCAGCCAGGACAGGATCGCTGAGCCGTGGCCTTCACCGCGACGGTCGCCGACGACGGCGATGGAACGGATCAGAGTGTGTGCGCCTGTCTGCTCCAGCCCGCCGTAGCCGATCAGCCCGCTGTCGTCTTCGAAGCGGTAGAAGCGGCGGCCGGGTTCATGGAGGTCGTCCGTCGGCAGACCGGCGGCATCCAATCCAGCGACCAGGTCGGCGGTGGGCTCGGGCAGCTCCGCAGCGTTGAAGGCCATCAGCAGGCGGGCTCCTTTAGCGAACCCTTCGACCGTCTTCGTCGATGACGACCTCACCGTCCTCCTTGATGAAGGGCTTCAGGTTGTCGGACGGCAGAAGGTCGAGAACCGCTTCGGACGGTCGGCACAGCTTCACCCCAAGCGGGGACACGACGATCGGTCGGTTCAGCAGAACCGGATAGGCTTGGATGGCGTCCAGAAGCTGGTCATCGGTCAGGTCGGGCGCGCCGAGGCCCAGTTCGGCGAAGGGCGTGCCCTTCTCCCGAAGAAGGCTGCGCAACGGCACGCCCATGCGCTCGACCAGGTTCAGGATCATCGCCCGGTTTGGCGGCGTCTTCAGATACTCGACGACATGGGGCTCGATCCCGACGTGGCGGATCAGAGCCAGGGTGTTGCGCGAGGTCCCGCAGGCGGGGTTGTGATAGATGATGACGTCCATCGGGGGCTCAGTCGCAGCAGGGGGCCAGTTGGGCCAGAAGGGGTTGGCAGAGGTCGGCGCGGCCTTCGCAGCAGTCCTTCAGAAGGAAGAGGACGAGGGCGCTGATCCGGTCGAGATCGGCCCGATAGATGATCGAACGGCTCATCCTCTTCGACGTGATCAGACCGGCGCGCGACAGGACGCCGAGGTGTGCCGACATGGTATTGGCCGGCACGGCCAGGGTGTCGGCGATGTCGCCGGCGGCCATCCCGTCCGGCTCGTGCCGGACGAGAAGCCGAAAGGCGTCCAGACGTGTGGGTTGGGCAAGGGCGGCCAAGGCCAGGATGGCGTGTTCAGATTCCATTATTCCAAGATAGTGGAATTATAGATTGATGCAAGCTATGTCAGCGAAACGGACGCCTGTCCGACCTGTGGAGCCGCCCTGTGATCCTCGCCCTGTTGATTTTCGTCGTCACCATCATCCTGGTGATCTGGCAGCCCAAGGGGCTGCAGATCGGATGGAGCGCCCTGGGCGGGGCGGCCGTGGCCCTGCTTCTGGGCGTGGTGTCGCTGGGCGATATTCCGGTCGTCTGGAACATCGTCTGGAATGCGACGGCGACCTTCGTCGCTGTCATCATCATCAGCCTGCTTCTCGATGAGGCGGGCTTTTTCGAATGGGCGGCGCTGCACGTCGGCCGCTGGGGCGGCGGTCACGGGCGGAGGCTGTTTGTCCTGTTCGTCCTGCTGGGCGCGGCCGTGTCGGCTCTGTTCGCCAACGACGGCGCGGCCCTGATCCTGACGCCGATCGTCATCGCCATGCTGTTGGCTCTGGGATACGGGCCGAAGGCGACCCTGGCCTTCGTCATGGCGGCGGGCTTTATCGCCGACACCGCCAGCCTGCCCCTGATCGTGTCCAACCTGGTCAACATCGTCTCCGCAGACTTCTTCGACATCGGCTTTGCCGACTACGCGGCCGTCATGATCCCGGTGGATCTGGCCGCCATCGCCGCCACACTTGTCGTCCTGCTGCTCTTCTTCGGTCGCGACATACCGTCCGCCTATGAGGTCGATCGGTTGGCGTCGCCTTCGACAGCCATCAAGGACCCGGCGACCTTCTTCGCCGGCTGGATCGTCCTGGCCCTTTTGTTGGTCGGCTTCTTCGCCCTGGAACCCATGGGCGTGCCCATCTCCGCCGTCGCTGCGGTCGGCGCCGTCCTTCTCCTGGCGGTCGCCGCACGCGGAAAGGCGATCAGCACGACCAAGGTGCTGCGCGAAGCGCCCTGGCAGGTCGTGATCTTCTCGCTCGGCATGTATCTGGTGGTTTACGGCCTTAGCAACGCGGGCCTGACGGCTCACATCGCAGGCCTGCTCGACCGCCTTGCTGAGGGCGGTGTCTGGACGGCGTCTTTCGGCACGGGCTTCCTGATCGCCATTCTTTCCGCCATCGCCAACAACATGCCCACCGTCCTTGTCGGCGCCCTGTCTATCGAAGCCTCCTCCGCGACCGGAGTCGTCAAGGAGGCCATGATCTACGCCAACGTCATCGGCAGCGACCTGGGACCGAAGATGACGCCGATCGGCTCGCTGGCCACTCTCCTGTGGCTGCACGTCCTGGCCAAAAAGGGCGTCCGCATCAGCTGGGGCTATTACTTCAAGGTCGGGGTCGTGCTGACCATCCCCGTTCTGACCGTGACCCTTGCGGCGCTCGCCCTGAGGTTGAGCCTGTGACGGCCCCTGCGGACGTTCTGATCCTGGGCGTCGGCCAAGCAGGAATGGCGACCGGCAGCCAGATGACGATGCCCTGATGGGGATCGGCGGAGCTCTGGTATGCAAGGCCGACCCGGACGTCCTCTCGGGCCTTCGTATGCCTACCTAGTGCGTGTCGCTCAAGCATCGGCGGTGGTCACCAAGCGCCTCGATCACCCGGCAATCCGCCGTTGAACCGTTGGAACAGTTCGCCATGCGGGCGACCTCGGCCCGCAAGGCGGTGAGGCGCGCGATCTTGTGGTCGATATCGGCAAGGTGGGCCTGGGCGATGCTGTCGGCGGTTTCGCAAGGACCGTTCGGGTCTCCCGCCAACGCCAGAAGTTCGCGGATTGGTTCGATCTCGAACCCAAGTTCACGCGCGTGTCGAATGAAACGCAGACGTCGCAGGTCGCGGTCGTCATAGAGGCGGCGATTCCCCTCCGTGCGCGGCGGCGACGGCAGGAGCTGGATCTGCTCATAGTAGCGGATTGTCGGGGCCTTGATCCCGCTGGCCTTCGACGCTTCGCCGATGGTTACGCCCTGGCTCATTTTACCGCTTGCTCCTCTAGTCACTAGAGGAAGTAGGGTCACCTGAAGTTCGAAGCAAGGAGCCCCTCGTGACGATGGATACCCTGGACGCCCTGGAAACCCGATATCGTGTGACCGGCATGGATTGCGCGAACTGCGGCTCCAAGGTCGATGCGGCGGTGCGCAAACTGCCGGGCGTCACCGATGTCGCTGTGGCGGTCTCGTCCGGCCTTCTGAAGGTTCAGCACGACGCCGGGTTCGCCGGGGAGGGCGTGCTTCGTCAGGTTCGGAACCTGGGTTACGGCGTCGAAGCCCTGACTCCTCTGGAGCCTTCGGCGGGATCGGTGACGTCCCCTCCGGGCGACGACTACCGGCCGGCGCGCGGTCCATGGTGGTGGACCCGCAAAGCCAAGCTTACTGCGGCATGCGGTGTCGCCCTGATCGCGGCCTATGTCTTCGGCGCCCTGTTCCCGACCATTGAGCGCGGTGCCTTCCTGATCGCCCTGGCGGTCGGCCTGATCCCGATCGCCTGGCGTGCGATCACCGCCGCGCGGTACGGCACGCCGTTCTCGATCGAGATGCTGATGACGATCGCGGCGGTCGGGGCGGTCTTCATCGGGGCCGGGGAAGAGGCGGCGGCCGTCGTTCTTCTGTTCCTGGTCGGCGAAATGCTGGAGGGCGTCGCTGCGGGGCGGGCCCGCAAGAGCATCCAGGGCCTGACCGATCTGGTGCCCAAGATCGCCCTCGTGGAGATCGATGGCCAGGTCAACGAAGTACCGGCCGAAACCCTCGCGGTGGGTGCGGTCATCCTCGTGAGGCCGGGCGATCGCGTGCCGGCCGACGGGACCGTCCTGGAAGGCGAGGGCGAGATCGACGAAGCCCCGGTGACGGGCGAGAGCGTGCCCAAACGAAAAATGGCGGGGGATCCGGTCTTCGCGGGGACCATCAATGTAGGCGGCGTCCTGCGGGTCGAGGTCACGGCAGCCGCGGCTGACAACACTATAGCGCGGGTCGTGCGCTTGGTGGAGGAGGCGCAGGAATCGAAATCGCCGACTGAACGTTTCATCGACCGCTTCTCGACGATATACACGCCTGTGGTTCTCGTCGTCGGCGCCCTGGTCGCGACCGTCCCGCCGCTGGTGCTGGGCGGGGCGTGGAGCGAGTGGATCTACAAGGGTCTGGCCATTCTCCTGATCGGTTGTCCCTGCGCCCTCGTGATCTCGACGCCGGCAGCCATAGCCGCGGGCTTGTCCGCAGGCGCGCGCCGAGGCCTGCTGATGAAGGGCGGAGCCGTGCTCGAGACCTTGGGCAAGATCACCGCCGTCGCCTTTGACAAGACCGGAACGCTGACTTCAGGCAAGCCGATCGTGACCGACATCGTGGCGGGCGCGCGAACCGAGGGGGAGGTGCTTTCAATGGCGGCGGCTCTCGAAACCGGATCGAGCCACCCTCTGGCCCTGGCCATTCTCAACCGTGCGAAGGCCGACGGCGTGTCCATCCCGTCGGCGTCGGCAGCCCGGGCGATCCCGGGAGAGGGCGTGGAAGGGACCGTGAGCGGCGCTGAGGTCTTCCTGGGGTCGCCACAGGCCGTTGCTCGGCGGGTCGGGCTTTCGGCATCTCAGGATGCGGCGATCGCGGGCTTCAACGCTGAGGGCAAAACCGTTTCCGTGGTCGTGGTCGACGGCCAGTTGGCGGGCTTCCTGGCGATGCGGGACGAGGCGCGGCCGGACGCTGCGGCGGGCCTCGCCCGGCTCGAGGCGATGAACATTCGCGCGATCATGCTGACAGGAGACAACCGGCGCACAGCGGAAGCGGTCGGGAAAGGTCTCGGCGTCGAAGTGCGGGCTGAACTTCTGCCGCAGGACAAGCAGAAGATCGTCAAGGATTTGCAGTCTGAAGGCCTTGTCGTCGCCAAGGTCGGCGACGGCATCAATGATGCGCCGGCGCTCGCCGCCGCCGACATCGGCATCGCCATGGGGGGCGGCGCCGACGTGGCCCTGGAGACGGCTGATGCGGCGGTGCTTCATGGCCGCGTCCAGGACGTTCCCGACATGATCGACCTGTCCCGCGGGGTGATGGGCAATATCCGTCAGAACATCACCATCGCCCTGGGCTTGAAAGCGGTCTTCCTGGTCACGACGGTGATCGGCGTCACAGGCCTATGGCCGGCGATCCTCGCCGACACCGGGGCGACCGTGCTCGTGACGGCAAACGCCATGCGACTTCTGCGGTGGAGGCCGACATGAGCTGGCACGCCCTTGCGCCATCTATGTCGGGCTTTAAAGCCGGGCCGGGCGTGCGGTCTCCGATAGGCCGCGTTTCCGTCGAGCGTGCGACCGTTGCGGCGTTGCAGGTCGCTAATGCTTTGGTAGGAATGGGCCATGTTTGAATGGTCGAACAGGTCGCTCATGACGGCGGCGCTTTTCGCGCTTGTCATCGTCGTGTTTGGTTTCCTGCCGGCCGTTGACGCAGCGGCCTGTGCGCCAGAAGCGCGGGCTGCTGTCGCGGCTTCATCGCTTTCGAGCCCGCCAGACCAGGACCACGGTAAAGCCAAGGACGGCGACCAGAACCATAGCGGTTGCGCCCATGGTCATTGTCATCACGGCTCAACGGGTATGCAACAGGCGTCGATACCTGTTCCGGCCAGCCTCAAGAAAGCCGACGGCCCAAAAGCGCCGACGACCAACCAGATGGCGTCCCGGACGCCTGCCGGCCCGGATCGCCCTCCCAGAAGCTGACGCCAATGCCGCGTCCTCGTGCGCTCATCCGTCAGAAATCTGGGAAATGAACCATGTCTTCCTCACATCGTCGGCTGTCGCTTCTGGCGGCCGGCTGCGCCGTGGTCGCGATAGCGACAGCGGCCGCTGCTCCTGCCTGGGCAGATCCAGCGCCGAGCTATGAAACCCTGCTTGAGCGCATCGGCCAGACGCCCGTCAACGTCGAGGCCGGCGCGTTGCTCGACGCCGCCGAGGCGCGGGTCCGCCAGGCGCGCGTGCGTCCTAATCCCCAACTCGGCCTGACTGCCGACGGCGTCCTGGGGAGCGGTCCCTATGACGGCTACAGCAACGCCGAGACCAGTCTGGCCTTGACCCAGGATCTCGAGCTCTGGGGGCGCAGGGGCGCCAGGGTTGATGTCGCGCGCGGCGAGGCCGGATCTGCCGCTCTTCGTCGCGATCTCACCGGCGTTGACGCGGCAGGCCGTCTGGCGCTGGTCTACGCCGAAGCCGAGGCGGCCGATCGCCGCTTTCAACTGGCCAAGGAGGCCTTGACGATCACCCTGGCGGACGCTCGCGCCGCCCTGTTGCTCGTGGAGGAGGGCCGCGAACCCCTGTTGCGGGGCATCCAGGCTGAAACCGAGGCGGCGTCAGCGCGCGCGTCGCTTGATGAGGCGGGAGCCGAACGCGAGGCCGCCTTCGCCCGGTTGACGGCGACGGCCATGTTGCCGACGGCCGTCACCTCCATAGACCCGGGCGTTCTGGATCGCGCGCCCTCGGCGCCGGATCAGTCCGGAGCGGCTTCGCCGGTCGTGCGCTTGGCTGAAGCGGAGCGCGACACCGCCGAGCGGCGTATCCGGGTGGAGCAGATCAATGCTCGCCCGAACGTCAGCGCCTCTGTCGGCGTCACCCGTTATGAAGCCGAAGACGCCACCGCCTTGACGTTTGGCGTCAGCATGCCCTTGCCGTTGTTCGATCGGAACCGGGGAAACATCCAGGCGGCGCAGGCCGAGTTCAGGGCGGCGAACGCCCGCCTGGACGGCGCCCGTCTCGATGAAACCGCCGACCGAAGCGCAGCCCAGGCGCGTCTAAACGCTTCCGCCAGCCGTGTGGCGGCGACGGACGCCGGCGTGGCCTCGGCTGAGGAAGCCTATCGCTTGTCCCGATTGGGTTTTGAAGCGGGGCGCATCTCCCAGCTTGAACTGCGCGCGTCCCGCGCCGCCCTGATCTCCGCCCGCAACGCCGCCGTCGACGCCCGCCTCGCGCGGGTCCGGGCGGAAATCGACCTCGCGCGCCTGCAAAGTCGCATCCCGTTTGGAGCCGCACTGTGAAAACCCAGATCAAGACCAGAACGACCTGGCTGATGGCCGGAGCCGCCGTGGCGGTTGTCGCCATCGGTGGCGGAGCCTTCCTCCTGACCCGCGACGGACCGGCGCCAGTCCAGGCGTCGGCTGAAGCGGGCGCTGAGGAGGAGGCCGCCGGCAAGGTCGAAGAGGGCGTCATCGCCCTGACGCCGGCGCAGATCGAGGCGGCGGGCATCACGGTCATGGCGGTCGGACGCGGCGGGGGCGGGGAGATCCGTCTTGCCGGGCGCGTGGAGCCCATGATCGACGCCCGCGCCGTCGTGGCCGCATCCGTCGGCGGTCGGGTCGAGCGCGTCCTGGTCGCGCCGGGCCAGTCGGTGCGCGCCGGCCAGCCTCTGGCGGTGCTGGTCAGTGATGAGGCCGCGACCTTCCGCGCGGACGCCGACGCCGCCGCCGCCGCCGCTGACGCCGCGCGAAGCGCCTATCAAAGGAACGACAGCCTTGCGTCCCAAGGGGTGGTGGCGCGTCAGGAGGTTGAAACCTCACGCGCCCAATCGCTCAGCGCGGATGCCGCCGCGAGAGCCGCTCGCGCCAGGGCGTCGGCGGCTGGCGGCCCCAATGCGTCGGGCCGTATCAGCGTATCCAGCCCGATCTCGGGCGTAGTGACGTCGGTTCAGGTCGGTCCAGGCGGATTTGCGCCCCAGGGCGGCGTGATAGCCGAGGTCACCAATCCGACGCGCGTGGAACTGGTGTTCAATGCGCCGCCTGCGCTCGCCGCTCAGGTTCGGACGGGGTCGTCGTTGCGGGTGCAAGGTCCGACCGGTGAATTCGATGCGGTCGTTACGGGCGTCGCCGTGGGCGGCGCCGGCGAGAGCGGTGCGACCCTCATTCGCGCTCGCCCGTCCGGCGGCGCCCTGCCGCCCGCCGGATCGCCTGTCAGCGGCGCTCTGGTGACGGGGGGAGACGCCGACGGTATGACCGTGCCCTCCGAGGCCGTACAGACGTTGGAGGGGGCGACTGTCGTCTTCGTCCAGGTTCAAGGGGGCTTCCGGGCCGTCCCCGTCATGACCGGCCGCCAGGCTGGAGGCCGAACCGAAATTCTGCGCGGCCTGACCGGCGCCGAACGTATCGCCGGCGCCAAGGCCTTTCTGCTCAAGGCGGAGCTCTCCAAGAGCGAAGCCGAGGAAGACGAGTAGGGACGAGAGATCATGTTCAAAGCTCTCATTGAGGCCTCCGTCCGCTTTCGCTGGTTCGTCGTCCTGGCTGTGGCTCTGGTCGCTGCGCTCGGCCTGTTCGAACTGACCAAGCTGCCGATCGACGCCGTTCCCGACATCACGAACCGACAGGTTCAGATCACCACAGTCGCGCCCGCCCTGGCGCCCGAACAGATCGAAAGGCAGGTCACCTATCCGCTCGAGACGGCCATGGCCGGCATTCCGGGACTTCAAAGCACGCGCTCCCTGTCTCGAAACGGCTTCAGCCAGATCACCGTCGTCTTCACCGATCAGACGGACATCTATTTCGCCCGCCAGCAGGTGGCGGAGCGGATGCGACAGGCGTCGGATGGCCTGCCCGAAGGCGTCGAGCCCAATCTGTCGCCCATCACCACGGGGCTGGGTGAAGTGCTGATGTGGACGGTCGACTATGTCCCCTTCGGCCCCAAGACCACGGTCGCCACCGGCAAGCCTGGCTGGCAGGCCGACGGCGCCTATCTGACGCCGGAGGGCGAGCGGCTGACCACGCCGCAGGCCCGGGCCACCTATCTGCGGACGGTCCAGGACTGGATCATCGCCCCGCAGATGCGCACCGCACCCGGTCTGGCCGGGATCGACGTCAACGGCGGCTATGTGAAGGAATATGCCGTCCGGCCCGACCCCGCCGCCCTGACCCGCTACGGCCTGGGCATGAATGACCTGGTGCAGGCCTTGGAACGCGCCAACACCCAGGCCGGGGCCGGCTATGTCCAGCGGGCGGGCGAGGCCCTGGTGGTCCGCACCGACGCCCTGGCCGCCACCGTCGAGGATCTGGCCCAGGCGCCGGTCGTCAATCGCGGCGGTCTGGTGGTTCGGGTCGCCGATGTCGCCAAGGTCGAGATCGGCCAGGCGCCACGTCTCGGCGGGGCCAGCCACGACGGCCACGAAGCCGTCCTCGGCACCGCCCTGATGCTGGCTGGGGAAAACAGCCGCACGGTGGCTCAGGCCGCCGCCGAGCGGTTGGAGCTGGTCGGCGCATCTCTCCCGCAGAGCGTGGTGGCCCTGCCGGTTCTGAATCGAAGCGACCTGGTCAACTCGACCATTTCGACGGTGGCGCGCAATCTGATCGAGGGGGCGCTCTTCGTCATCGTCGTCCTCTTCCTGCTGCTCGGAAACTTCCGGGCGGCGGCGATCACGGCCCTGATGATTCCGCTGTCCTTCCTGTTCGCCGTCATCGGCATGAACCGCTTCGGCATCAGCGGAAACCTGATGAGTCTCGGCGCGCTCGATTTCGGCCTGATGGTCGATGGCGGCGTGGTGGTGATCGAGAACACCCTGCTGATGCTGACGCAGCGACGGGGCGAACTGGGGCGGATGCTGACCCGGCATGAACGCCTCGGGGTGGCGGTGCAATCGGCACGACAGATGGTCAAGCCAGCCGCATTTGGCCAACTGATCATCCTGTTGGTCTTCACGCCTTTGCTGATGCTGGAAGGGGTTGAGGGCAAGACCTTCGTGCCGATGGGCGCGACCGTCATGCTGGCCCTGGTCGGCGCCTTCATCTTCTCCTTCACCTTCGTGCCGGCGATGACGGCCCTGCTGGTGCGCGATCCCAAGACAGTTCATCTGGGACCGGACGGCAAGGCCGAAGAGCATGAGACCTTCATCCTGCGCTTCGCCCGCCGCTGGATACAGCCGGCCATCGGCGCGGCGGTGGCCCGTCCCAAGGTGGTCCTGATCGCTGCGCTGGCGATGCTTGGCGTGGGGACTGTCTCCTTCATGACCCTCGGGCGGGAATTCATCCCGACCTTGGACGAAGGCGACATCGCCATGCAGGTGTTGCGCGTGCCGTCCGCTTCGCTGGAGCAGTCCTTGTCCATGCAGATGGCGCTGGAACGCGCCATCAAGGCCCAGCCCGAGGTGGAGACCGTCTTCTCGCGCACAGGGACGGCTGAAGTCGCCATCGACCCGATGCCGGCGAACAACTCGGACAGCGTCGTTATCCTCAAGGACCGCAAGGACTGGCCCGATCCGAAGTTGCCGAAGGACGAACTCATCGAGCGGATCGAAGAGGTCGCCAGCCAGCAGATCGGCAACAGCTTCGAGTTCAGCCAGCCCATCGAGCTAAGGTTCAATGAACTGATCTCGGGCGTGCGGTCAGATCTCGCCGTCATGGTCTATGGCGACGATTTCGACACCCTGCAAAAGACGGCGGAAGCGGTCGCGGCCAAACTGCGGGCCACGCCCGGCTCTGCCGATGTGCGGGTCGAGCAGGCGGCTGGCCTACCCACCCTGACCATCAGCGTCGATCGCTTCGCGGCGGCCCACTACGGCCTGTCCGCCGCCGATGTCTCGGAAGCGGTCTCGACCGCCATCGGCGGCGCCGAGGCGGGGCGGATCTTCGAGGGCGACCGCCGCTTCGACGTGGTCGTGCGTCTGCCGGATGACGCGCGCAACGATCCAGCCACACTTGCTGCCCTGCCCATCGTCTCGAGCACGGGGGTAATCGTGCCTCTGTCTTCGGTCGCCCGCATTGAGACGGCGGAAGGACCGAACCAGATCAGTCGCGAAAACGGCAGCCGGCGCATGGTGGTCCAGGCCAATGTGCGCGGGCGCGATCTCGGCGGCTTCGTGGCCGACGCACAGGCGGCGGTGAGCGAAGTCGCTCTTCCGGTCGGCTACCGGCTGGATTGGGGCGGCCAGTTCGAGAACCTGAAACGGGCCGAGCAACGGCTGGGACTGGTCATTCCCATCGTCTTTGTACTGATCGGCGTCCTGCTGTTCATGGCGCTCGGGTCATTCGCGGAGGCGGGCCTGGTGTTCGCCTGCGTGCCGCTGGCTCTTGTCGGCGGTGCGCTGGCGCTGCTGCTCAGGGGGATGCCGTTCTCGGTCTCGGCGGCGGTCGGCTTCATCGCCGTCTCCGGCGTCGCGACCCTGAACGGTCTGGTGCTGATGCAGGCGATCCGGGAGCGGCTCCAGGCCGGCCTGGAGCCGGTAGCGGCGGCGATCGAAGGCGCGTCCAGTCGTCTCCGGGCGGTGCTGACCACCGCCCTGGTGGCCATCGTTGGTTTTATCCCCATGGCCTTGGCGCACGGCGCGGGGGCCGAGGTGCAGAAGCCGCTGGCGACTGTGGTCATCGGCGGCCTGCTGACCGCGACGGTCCTGACGCTGCTGGTCTTGCCGACCTTTGCGGCCAAGGCGGTCAAGCATCGTAAATCGGAGGGGATCGAGGACTGAACACACTCCTGCCAGCGGACCGTGGGCGGCGATCACCGCCGCTCACGGTTTTCCTTTCGAAGCTTGGGGCTGTGCCGGGGATGGCGGGAGCCCGAGACCTTGCCCTATGGGGTGTCTGCAGCGACGATGTGAACGGCGCGGTCAATCTGGTCATTGCCGGAGGTCGGGGCGCTGATCAGTTTCGTCGCGGTTCTGGCGGAGATGAACGACGTCCACGACATCGACCACGCTACCGTTCAGGCCGAAACTGGCGCTGACGGCGGTGGGCTGGAGCCGGCCGCGTGCCTGTCGCTCATCGATATCCCGCCTGCCCGATGAGGGCCAGGCAACTCGGCGACTGTCCTTGTCGATCCAGACCGGTAGAGACCTGACCGATACTCTGAGCCTTGATGGGGTTTCGGCCCCGGCCCGGGGCTCGCATTCCGCCCCAGAAGAGTGAAGCCTCCGGCCTGGATGGTTCGGTACAATCGGAGACGACCTGCTAGGCCTTGGCTGAGCCCTGCCGTTTGGAACCAGAGGTACGCGCAAACCCGATTACCAGCACGACGAGCGTTAGAGCCTGGACGCCAATGCCTTCGATGGTGGGGTAGAGTCCCAGAATCTCGATACGCGGCGCCCAGGCGATCGGGTGAACATCAAGCCAACCCGCTTCTTGAAGCGCCGCCACGCCTTTCCCGACAAGAACGACCGACAGCGCGGCCATGAGGATTGAGCTCAGCGAGAAGAACCGACCGATCGGCAGATGTTTGCTGTAGGCGAGCAGCGCCCAGGCAGCGAACGCCAGGATCGCTACTGCGGTGAGCGCGCCGGCCAGCATGCCGACATGGCCGCCCTGGCTCCAGATCGCCGCGTAGAACAGGATCGTCTCAAAGACCTCCCGGTAGACCACGACGAAGGCCAACAGGAAGAGGAACCATGCAGATCGCTTCGAAAGCGCCTTGGAGAGCTTGTCGCGAATATAGGCCTGCCAGGCGTCGGCATGCGACTTGCCGTGCATCCAGATGCCGACGGAAACGAGCACGGCCGCCGCCAGAAGCGAGCCAAACCCTTCAGTGAGCTCTCGGCTGGCCCCGCTGATGGAGATGAAGAAGGTCGCGGCCGCCCAGGTGGCGCCGCCGGCGACCAGAGCGGCCACCCATCCTCCGTGGACGTAACGCAACACCTCAGGTCGGTCGGCCTTCCTGAGGAAGGCGATCATCGCCACCACAATGAGCAGCGCCTCCAGTCCTTCGCGAAGGAGTATCGTGAAGGCGCCAATGAAGCTGGCGAGATTGTCCGCCTTCTGGGGGGCAAGGGCCCGCTCGGCGGTGTCCAGCAGGGCATTCAGACGAGCGATCCGGTCCGCGACCTCCGCCTTAGGCGCGCCCTTGCTGATCGACACGCGAAGATCGGTCATGGCCGTCTCGATGCGACGTAGCAGGGCGGTGTCTCGCGCGCCGAGCGCCGGCTCGACCGGCTCGACACCGTCGAGATAGGCCGACAGCGCCAGGTCGGTTGCGGCCTTTCGGTCACCGCGACGATAGGCGGCTTCACTCTCAGCCAGACGCGTCCGAGCCAGGGCGAGGGTGGCTCCCTTGGGGCGAACCGCCGCCTCCGGGTGGCGGCGCAGATAGGCCGTCACCGCCCGCGCCTTCGTCTCCCCGATGCGGGTCGCCAACTCCGCCGGCGTGGCTTGTGTGACGGCGGCCAGATCCGGGTAGGCGGCGCGGATCGCCGGGTCGCTCTCCCAAAGACGCTGGCCTTCGACCGCTTCGGCGTCAGTGAAGGCGAAACGGCCGACATAGAAGGCCAGGGCCCAGCGGTCCTCGGCCGGCAGATGGGAAAAGCTGGCCATCGCCGTGCCGTCGAGCCCCTGGTCGATCACCTGGTATAGGCCGAAGACGCTGCGTTGGCGGGCGCGCTCGACGTCTGCGAATGCAATAGGAGCAGGATCAAGTCCTTGCGCGCCCGCGCCGTCGGCGCGCCCTGTGGCGCCATGGCAGACAGCGCATTGCGCGTCATAGAGGGCGGCCCCCTTGGCCAGGTCGGGCGGGAATGACGGCGCCAGCGGACTTGGATAGGCCGCCAGAACCGCGCCGGCCAAGCTTTTGGCCTGGCCGGCGACGGTGCGCGGATCGCTCTTGTTCCGGATAGCGACTTGAAGGGCGACGGCGTCCCGAACCAGATCGGCCTTGGACGACGTGGAGGGCAGAGCTTCCAGGCGGGTCAGAATCTGGCTGCTGAATTCGACCATCTCTCCATATTCGGCGGGATTGGTCACCTGGCCGTTCTCCACCGCACCGGCGTAGTCGACCCCGACGTAGTCGAGCAGCCGCCACGCGACCTGGGCCTCCGAGGCCGAAGCCGTCTGGGCCAGCGCGGGGGCGGTCATGCCAAGGGTGAGCAGGAGGACGAACAGGCTGAGCAGAGGGCGCATCGGAAACCTAGTTGTGAGCCGCTCGCATTAGCACTCGAACAGCGCGTGTGTCGTGGTTTATTGTGAAGCCGAATGATCGTGCAGGGCCTCAATCACCTTGCAAGCCGAGACCCGTCCGCCCGCGCATTCAGCGGTCATGCGCGAAAGCGCGCGCCGGAGGGCCTGCAACTGGGTGATCTTCTGCGTCACTTCGGCGAGATGACGTTCGGCTATGGTGTTGGCTTCGTCGCAGGCGCGGTCGGGATGATCGGAGAGATCCAGCAGGGACCGGATCGAATCCAGGTCGAAGCCAAGTTGGCGTGCATGCCGGATGAAGGTCAGCCTTTGTTCGGCATCATCGTCGTACATCCGGCGGTCGCTGGCGGTCCGGGGCGGAGCCGGCACCAGTCCGATCTGCTCGTAGAATCTGATCGTCGGAATTTTTATGCCGGTGGCGGCGGCGAGTTTGCCGATGCTGCGAGGTCCCGACGAAGGGGGCGAGGGGCGTGTCATCGCTCAAACATGGGTCGAAGTCCTGGAGACTGGGGCGGAAAGACGGGCATGAGGCGCGCTCGGATACTACCGGCCGAGAATTAACAGGACGATGGCGATGACCATGGCGGCAAGCGTCGAGGCGCCGGTAAGCGCCATGCCGAAAGCGCGTGCGGCGGCGCCCTTGGCGTAGCCGATCGCGAACATCACACGACCGAGGAGATAAAGCGTCACCAGAGCGGGGATCAGGATCAACTCCTCGCCTCGCAAAACAACGGCGAGGATCAGATGTGCGCCGACGGCCAGGACGGTCTGCTCAAGGGAATTCTGCAACACGGCCGCAGGCACGGCGAGCCGAGCGCTGGGCGGGCCGTAGGCGGCTCCTGGTCGGTCCTCATCCGACCGATACCGAATGCTGGCGACAAGCCGCAGGCAGCCGGCGAGCCACACGAGCACCGGCAACTCCCACTTGAGGGCGTAGGCCAGGCGATCGGCCGTCGCCATGTCGGTCTCGACGCCGAATGGCGCGGGAGGAATCCACAGCCAGGTAGCCGTCAGGCTGCTTGCGGTCACGCCTATGGCCAGGGCGGAGCGAACGGCTATGGACTTTTTTTCGGGGGGCCCCGTCATCGAACGGTGGGTTCGATCGTGGGGGACGACGTCCCGGGTTCGGCCCCGCTTCGCGAAGCCAACAGAAGCAAGCCGATGCCGCAGACGATCGCTGCATCGGCAAGGTTGAAAGTGGGCCAGTGCGCATCGCCCCAGTGAAGATCTATGAAATCGGTCACGTGCCCGAAACGCAGGCGATCCAGCAGGTTCCCGAGCGCGCCGCCGACCATAAGGCTCAGGCCGGCGGCAAGAAGAGGTCTGCGTGTTCGCCAGGCCCAGATCGACAGCACGGCGATGATCAGCAGCGAGACGATGCTCAAAACCCAGCGCCCCATGTCCCCGGAGCCGGCGAAAAGGCCAAAGGTGACCCCTGGGTTGAACCCGAGGCGAAGCGCGATGAAGGATGTCAGATTGACCACGTCCTCAAGGTTCCCGCGTGCCATGGCCTTGGTGGCCTGGTCCACAACAATGACCGTCACGGCGAGGCCGATAGCCATCGCGCGGACGTTCAGCACCCTGGCGCCTCGGCGCTCCGTGAACACCATGATCGTGCGTTCTCCTGTTGATGCGACGATCTATGCATCCTCTAGCTACTGGAGGATCAAGCCCCTTCCGCAGGGGCAGGGCAAACGCTTTTCTCAATCCGGGGCTGGCTGAAGGAAAGGTGCGTTTGAGGCTGATGTGGTGGCTTTGGCGTTGGGATCTGACCAGGCAATGCCGGCGGCTGCGCGTCGTGGGATCCGGTGGGGCCTTGCGGCCGGTTTCGTCGCTTGGGCTCGTCGGTCTGGACGAGCGGCCGGTCGGATCTCAAGATCGTCGCATGGGCAGTCCGGCAAGACCGTGTTTCAATGACGGCTCCAATGTTTACCGCTGCCTGCCAATGCGCGCTGTTTTCCGAAACTAGTCAACGTGGGCGGCCGTGCCCGGAACAGGAGGGCGTCCATGAAGACATCGAACGCTGAGCATGACCGTCAGAGACGAACGCTGATGATCGTGCTGATCCTGAACGGTCTGTTGTTCGTCGGGCTCGGGCTCGGCGGATTGCTGGCCAACTCCAGCGCCTTGCTCGCCAATGCGCTGGATAACGCCTCCGACAGCCTTGTCTATTTGATCAGCTTTCTGGCGGTTGGCCGCGCTCTCGCCTGGAAGCTGCGCGCCGCGAGAACCTCGGGTGTGCTGTTGCTGATCTTCGCCGCAGGCGTTCTGATCGACGCCGGCCGCCGATGGTGGCTGGGAACGGAGCCTATTGGCTGGACCATGATCGGTTTGGCCGTCGTCGCAGCGGTGGTCAACCTGATCTGCCTAAAGCTACTGCGCGGCTTGAAGGGCGACGATGTAAACCTGCGCGCCGCCGAGACCTTCAGCTTCAACGATTTCGCCTCAAACGGGGGCATCCTCGTCGCCGGCGCCCTGGTCCTGTGGTTGAAGCAGTCCTGGCCTGACCTGGTGGTCGGCGTCATCGTCGCCGGAATCGCCGCGAAGGGCGGTCTCGAGATTCTCGAAGGCGCCCGAAAGATCAACATACAAAGGGCCTCTGACGGAGCGTCCCGGGGCGGCTAGCGTCAAGAGGCAATCCATGGACGGAGAGTGAGCCGATCCAGTCAGCCGGCCCATCATTTGCGGCGCAATTCAAGGATTGGGGAGGGCGGGTTTCGGTCGACTTCCCATGAGGAGGCGGATAGCGACCGAGGAGTTCGCGATGCGATCGATCCCCAAACCCGACCTTGAACACGCCCGCGCCCTTGCTGCAGGCGCCGGCCTCCCGGCCATCGAGTTGATGGATGAGCGAACCTTGTTGGCCTTGATGCTCAAGCGGGCTTCGCTTCCGACCAACCCCCATCGTCTCGCCGGGGATCTCCTGGATCGCTTCGGCGCCCTGGCCGCGGTTGTCGCAGCGGACGCATCAGAGCTGGCCCGTACGCCCGGCCTGGACGTCGCCGCCGTCGCGGACCTCAAGCTGCTGCGACAGGTTTGCGTTCATTTGATTAGATCCGATGTCGGCGCGCGGCCTTCGATCTCGTCCTGGACGGCCTTGCTGGCCTATGTCCGGGGGGCGCTGGCCCACGAGCCCCGGGAGCAGTTTCGCGTGCTCTACCTCGACAAGCGCAACATCCTGATGCGCGAGGAGCATCGGGCGGACGGCACCGTGGATCATGCCCCTGTCTACGTCCGGGAAGTGGTGCGGCGTGCGCTGGAGTTGTCCGCCTCGGCCATGATCCTCGTCCATAATCATCCCTCGGGCGATCCGACACCCTCGCGCGCGGACATCGAGATGACCCGCCGGGTCATCGAGGCCGCCCGGGTTTTCGACATCCAGGTCCATGATCATGTCGTGGTCGGCCGGGAGGGCGAACAGAGCTTTCGCGCCCTCGGTCTCATCTGAGGCCCCGAGTCATGTCGCCCGGCTCATCGTCGCCGCCCTGGGCGGGGACATCCATTCCGGCGGGCGAAGCGCCAATGTGCCGGCCCCGGGCCACAGCCGCGCCGACCGGTCCGTCTCCCTTCTCCTCGGCGGCGACCGGGTCGTGATCCACGGCTTCGGAGCGGCGGACTGGCGTGCGGTCCGTGAGCATCTGCAGGGGCTCGGCTTCATTGATCCCTGGGGGCGTCTGAATAGCCAGGGCGTCCAGCCACGCTTGCGAGGCGGCGATCCTGCCTTCCCTTGCGCCCGTCATCCGAGCGATGGTGGAAGACGCTATCCCTCGCTCCAACGCCGCCAGCGTAGCTGCTGCAGCCGCCATCGGAAGGGACCGCATCCGCCCGAGCTGGCGGCTCGTGTGGCCGCCTTGGTCCCAAACGGAACACTAGCGATTGCCAGAGCTCTGGTCGCTCGGCGGGATCTGATTCTGATCAAGTCGGGCTGCTTCAGTGAACGCTGCACCCCCTAGGGATCAGCTTGCCCTGCGCCGATGTGGCGACGTCCGGCTCGAACCATGTCAGAGCTACATTCTCAACAGGTCTCATCTGGAGCTGCCATGTCCGACCCAACTCCGCGACCTGATTGAGCGAGAGCGTGAACTCAGCCGGCTCATGAATCCGCTAACTGAAGTGGGCGCCAACCTGGGCGCCTATGAACGTTCAATCGTTCGGGCCGCCGCCGAACTGGACGTGATGAGCCTGATGAGGGATCGGGCGGATATTGAGGCGCGCGCGGCGGGCTTCCTGTCTCCCGACCAGCACCGCAACCTCGCTCTCGACCTTTTCCAGCGGATGCCGACAGGCTCTGAGCTCTTGATGCAGGAGATGCAGCGAGCCGATGCTCTCGCCCGGGAAGCCGCGGGCCTCCACGGCAGGAGCATCAGTGAGCTCGCCGTGGAAGCTGCGAGCCTCCATCAGCGCTGGGAAGAAGCTTTCCGGCTACCATCGGCAATGGAGACCGCGCGGCTCTATCAGGAACAGGTCGACGCCCTGCAGGGCCAATCGATGTTGTTCCATGACAAGCCGGGGCAAATCATGGCGGCCATGACGTCCATGACCAGGCCCTGGCTCAACGACCCCATGCTCGATCACTCCGTGCTCGGCATGATGGAGATGCAGACCATCGGCGCAGTGCTGCGTCACTCGGATCCGTTCGGTGCGGATATAGGCGACCTGCTCAGGCCGGCTTTAGGCGACTGGCGTGAGGTGGTCATGCCTACGGTGGATGTCCTGATGGATCCCGTGGCGCGTACTGCTCTCTACTATGACAAAGGCTACAGTCCTGACCTGACCGCTTTTCCACGCGGCGCCTTCGTCGAGGGCATGCATCATGCGGGTCTGGACCTGGACTCGTCCGAAGATCTTGATGACGACGAGGCCGATGCGGACGAAACGTTGGAAGCTTCGTTTGCAAGAAATCGATCGACGTTTGACCAGCTGCAACGCTTTGAGGTGGCGTTGCGCCGTTTCATCGACGAGCGGATGACCGAGGCCTTCGGTCCCGACTGGTGCATCACCCAGGCGCCGGAAGGCACAAGCGACAATTGGCGTCAGAAGCAGGCGACGGACGCCAAGGCGACCGGAGCGATCAAGCCTCTGATCGAGTTCGCGGACTTCACGGATTACCGAGCGATCATTGAGAAGAAGCAGAACTGGAAAACCGTCTTCGCTCCGGTCTTCAACAGGTCCACAGATATTCAGGAATCCTTTCAGCGGCTTTATCCGGTGAGAATCGCCACCATGCATGCACGGATGATTACCCAGGACGACGAGATGTTGCTCACCGTTGAAACACGTCGGATTCTGCGAGCCATCCGTAAAGCGTGACGGGCCGGTTCAGGCTGAACGGCGGAATTCGTCGCGCTGAAGCAGGTTCGAAGTGGGCTAGCGGTCATGCGAGCTCAGCTCGGTGTGCTGCGGCGGTTTGTTGAACGTGACCGAACGCCGTTTCCAAAGCGGCGGGCAATGGTGCGATGTTCTTGAAATGTTCCCGTTCTGGTTCTAGGTTGATCTGAGCCGCAGCAGTCCTGCAGCTTGGCTGGACAATGGAGGGCGGTTGATCGATTGAAGGAGCATGCCTGGAAACGTTCCTCAGCCGACGCCGATCATTCACATGACCCACATCGGCAACCTTGACGAGATTCTCGCAAAGGGCGCCTTGAGTTCTACCGCACGCCTGCAGGCTGCTGACGCGCGGTATAACAATATCGCCTACAGCTCGATCCAGGCGCAGCGTGCAGCGCGGCAGGTCCCGTGCGGTCCTGGCGGCTGTCTGCACGATTACGTGCCCTTCTATTTCACGACGCGCAGCCCGATGCTCTACACCATCCATCGTGGCAACGTGCCGTGCGAGGGAGGGCAGGGCGCGCTGGTGCACCTGGTGTCGACCGCCCAGAAGGTCGCCGAAGCCGGCCTGGGCTTCGCGTTTACCGACGGTCACGGAATCATGACCTACTCCAGCTTCTTTGACGATCTGGGGCGGCTGGGGGAGGTCGACTGGGATGTGGTCGGCAGTCGACAATGGGCTGATACGCTGGAGGACGGCGACCGCAAACGCCGCAAGCAGGCCGAGTTTCTCGTGCGAGACGCATTCCCGGTTGCGCTTCTCAGCGGACTGGCGGTGCAGTCCGCGGCCCGCAAGGCCGAAGTCGAGGCTCTTCTGGAGCGCCGAGGCGTTAAGATGAAAGTGGTGGAAAAATCCGCCTGGTACTACTAGGGAGCCGACGATGATCACCTTCTCGAAAGGCGACCTGCTCCAGTCCGGCGCCGAGGCCGTCATTAATACGGTCAACTGCGTCGGGGTGATGGGCAAGGGCATCGCCCTGCAGTTCAAGCAGGCCTTCCCCCGCAACTATGATGCGTACCGGCGCGCCTGCGACGCGGGCGAAGTACGTCTGGGCGAGATGTTCGTTTTCGATACCGGAAGCATGATCAATCCGCGCTGGATCATCAATTTTCCGACCAAGGGTCACTGGAAGGCGAAATCCCGCCTGTCCGACATCGAGACCGGCCTTGAGGATCTGAAACGAGTGATCCTCGAGAATGGAATTCGCTCGATCGCCGTCCCGCCACTCGGATGCGGCAATGGCGGTCTGGACTGGGCTGAGGTTGAGCCTGTAATCCGCCGCGCCCTGGGCGACCTCAATGAAGTGGATGTTCGGCTCTTCGCTCCTGGAGCGGCGCCGAAAGTCGATGAGATGAGAGTGGGTACCACCCGCCCCAACATGAGCCGTGGACGAGCGCTCGTGCTGACCCTTCTGGGTCTGTACGGGGCAGCGGGTTACCGCCATAGCCTCCTCGAGGTGCAGAAGCTGACCTATTTCCTGCAAGCGGCGGGCGAGGATCTCAAGCTGGGCTTCCAGAAGTACCAGTACGGCCCCTACGCCGAGAATCTCAATCACGTGCTTCAGCGGATCGAGGGGCACTTCATTCGAGGGTACGGCGATCGTAGCCAGGCGGCGGAGATCGCTGTGCTGGAAGGCGGCCGTCAGGAAGCCGAGGCCTACCTCGCCGGCGATGAAGCCGCCCGGGATCGCCTCGACCGCGTGGCCGAACTCATCGCGGGCTTCGAGACGCCCTACGGCCTCGAGCTCCTGTCGACCGTCCACTGGGTCCTGATTCATGACGCCGAAGCCTCCGGCGACCCGGATCGTGTGGTTCAGGCTGTGCACGCCTGGAATCCTCGGAAAGCCGCTGTGATGCGCGAGCCCCACATCCGCACGGCGCTCGATCACCTCCAGCGGAATGGTTGGGCGAACCGGGCGCACGCCGCCTGAGGCAGGACAGGACTTCGATCCGCGGCAGCCACGTTGCGGATTGAAGTCGGCCCTTCAAAAGGCGGACGCGACAGGGCGTCTGCTTCAGCTTGAACCTAGTTCTTCGATGACGGGGCACCGGATTTGTCTTCCGTCGCCACAGTCTGCGACGGTCTGCCTCAGCAGAGCTTGAAGCCGTTGCAGGTCGGCCATTTTGGCATCGATGCTGGTGAGATGGTCCTGGGCCATGTCGCGCACCTCTGCGCAGGATTGAACCGTCGGTTCGCTGAGGGCGATCAGGCGGCGGATGGCGTCGATGCCGAACCCGAGTTCGCGCGATCGGCGGATGAACCTCAGGCGCTGCGCATGTTCAGGGGCGTAACTCCGATGGCCGCCCTGGGTCCGCGCGGGAGCGGGCATCAGTCCAATGCGCTCGTAGTAGCGCACCGTCTCCAGGTTCACGCCAGCGCTCTGCGCCAGGCGACCGATGGTCAAATTCTGTCTGAACAAGGTCTTGATCCCGTAGCGACTACGGGTTGTAGCCTGTATCAGAACTCAGACAGGACAGCCCATGCTGATCGATCGAAATCGCTCTCGCCTTCCAGAAGTCGCCGTCAGCGCCTCGGCGGCTGTCGGCGGTGTCGCCTCGGTTCTGGCGTGGGCCGCCTGCTGCGTCCTGCCCCTGGCGCTGTCGGTCGCGGGAGCGTCCTTCGCAGGCGCCGCTGTTCTCGCGGGAGCCCGCCACTGGCTGACGCTCGTCGCTGCCGTGGTTCTCGCCGCGGGCTGGCTGCTGCACTGGCGCCGTGCCCGATTGTGCCGACGCGACGCAGCCTGTGGGCGACCTTCCCCGCTGGCCTTCTGGCTGCTCGTCGGCGCCACCTTGCTGATCGTGCTTTCCCTGACCTGGGAGCCCTATGTCGAGCCATGGATGCTGCCCCGACTGGCGGCGGCACAATGACGGGGGTCCTGCTCCAATCCACGCTGACCTGTCCGCATTGCGGCCATGTCGCGACTGAGACCATGCCCACCGATGCCTGCATCTGGTTCTACGACTGCCTCGGTTGCGGCGTGAAGCTGAAGCCCTTGCCCGGCGATTGCTGCGTCTTCTGTTCCTACGCCGACGTGCCCTGTCCGCCGATCCAGGAGGACGGCAAGGGCTGCTGCGGATAAGCAGCGCCAGGGGCGAAGCCCCGGATTCGCCCGAGGTTCGGGGAACGGCGTGTGTTGGCCCTAAGCAGTTCTGGTCGCGATGGCTGACAGATCGTTAGCCGCATCGATCGGCACGCCTGACGCCCTCCGCTCGGAATAGCGATCGACCAACTGCCCGGTGTGGACGCGGGTCAGGACGGTGAAGCGCACCAGTTCCTCCATCACATCGACGATGCGGTCGTAGTAGCTGGACGGCTTCATGCGGCCATCGTCGTCGAATTCCATGAAGGCCTTGGCGACGCTGGACTGATTGGGGATGGTGATCATCCGCATCCAGCGGCCCAGCAGGCGCAGGGTGTTGACCGCGTTGAAACTCTGCGAACCGCCGGAGACCTGCATGACCGCCAGGGTGCGGCCCTGGGTCGGGCGCATCCCGCCCATGTTGAGCGGCAGGTGGTCGATCTGAAGCTTCATGATCCCGGAAATCTGGCCGTGACGTTCGGGGCTGCTCCAGACCATGCCTTCCGACCACAGGGCGTGTTCGCGCAGTTCGTGGACGGCGGGGTGGTCGTCGTAATCGACCTGATCAGTGAGAGGCAGATCGGACGGATCGAAGATGCGCGTCTCGCAACCCATGAAGCGCAGAAGGCGCGCGGCCTCCTCGACGCACAGGCGGGAAAAGGACCGATCCCGCAACGAACCGTACAGCAGCAGGATACGCGGCGGATGGTCGTTCGGGCCGAGGCCCAGCGCGGGCTGGCTGGACAGATAGGCCGGGTCCAGCGCGGGCAGGTGGTCGGGGTCGGACAGGGCGCGCAGGCGGGTCATCAGCAGACGTCTTTCTTGGACGCGGTGTCGGCGAAGTAGCGGCGGCCTAGCCACAGCGCGACCGACACCAGCAGGATCAGCACGGGAACCTCGACCAGCGGGCCGATGACGGCGGCGAAGGCGACCGGCGAGGCCAGCCCGAAGGCCGCGATGGCGACGGCGATGGCCAGTTCGAAATTGTTGGAGGCGGCGGTGAAGGCCAGGGCCGTGGTGCGCGGATAGTCCGCCTCGATCAGCCGTCCCATCAGGAAGCTGACCACGAACATGACGAAGAAGTAGATCGTCAGCGGGATGGCGATGCGCAGGGCGTCCAGCGGCAGGGCGACCACCTCGCCGCCCTTCAGGCTGAACATGGCGACGATGGTGAACAGCAGGGCGATCAGGGTGATCGGGGCGATGCGCGGCAGGAAGCGCGTCTCGTACCAGTCGTTCCCCTTCCTCGCGACAAGGGTCCGCCGGGTCAGGAAGCCGCCGAGGAAGGGCAGGCCCAGATAGACCAGGACGGCGCCGGCGATGGTCCAGACGCTGACGTCGACTACGCTGCTCTCCAGCCCGAACAGGGGCGGCAGCACGGTCAGGAACAGCCAGGCGTACAGGCTGAAGAAGGCGATCTGGAAGATCGAGTTGAAGGCGACCAGGCCCGCCACATACTGGTTGTCGCCGCGCGCCAACTGGTTCCAGACCAGCACCATGGCGATGCAGCGGGCCAGGCCGATCAGAATGACCCCGGTCATGTATTCCGGCTGATCGCGCAGGAAGACGACCGCCAGGGCGAACATCAGCACCGGCCCCAGCACCCAGTTCTGGAACAGGGACAGCAGCAGCACGCGTTTGTCGGCGAAGACGCGCGGCAGTTCCTCGTACTTCACCCGCGCCAGCGGCGGATACATCATCAGGATCAGGCCGATGGCGATGGGGATGTTGGTCGTGCCGACCGACAGGCCGTCGATCCAGTTGGGAAGCCCCGGCACGACCGCGCCCAGCAGCACGCCGAACGCCATTGCCGCGAATATCCACAATGTCAGCCAGCGATCCAGGAAGGACAGGCGGCGCTGCGGCTGTTCAGCGATGACGGCATCGACCATCAGCGGACCCTCCGGCCCTCGGCGTTGATGACGACTTCGCCGTCTTCCTTGGTGAAGGGCTTCAGGTCCTCAGGCGGCAGGAGGTCCAGAACCGCTTCGGACGGCCGACACAGCTTCACGCCCAGCGGCGACACGACAATGGGGCGGTTCAGCAGGATCGGGTGCGCCTCGACGGCGTCCAGCAGTTGGTCATCGTTCAGGTCGGGATCGCCGAGGCCCAGTTCGGCAAAGGGCGTGCCCTTCTCGCGCAGGAGGCTGCGCAGCGGGACGCCGATGCGCTCGACCAGCGCCAGGATCATGGCGCGGCTGGGCGGCGTCTTCAGATACTCGACGACATGCGGCTCGATGCCGACGTGGCGGATGAGGGCCAGGGCGTTGCGCGACGTCCCGCAGGCGGGGTTGTGATAGATGACGACGTCCATGGGGGCCTCAGGTGCGGCAGGGGTTGAGTTCGGCCAACAGCGGCTCGCACAACTCGGCGCGGCCCTGGCAGCAGTCCTTCAGCAGGAACAGGACCAGCGCCTGGAGGCGATCAAGGTCGGCCCGGTAGATGATCGACCGGCTGCGACGCTCCGAACTGATCAGGCCGGCGCGGGAGAGAACCCCCAGATGCGCCGACATAGTGTTGGCTGGCACTGCCAGGGCGTCCGCGATCTCACCGGCGGGCAGGCCGTCGGGTTCATGCCGCACAAGTAGCCGGAAGGTCTCCAGACGCGTGGGCTGCGCCAGGGCGGCGAGGGCGAGGATGGCGGCTTCTGATTCCATATTTCCAAGATAGTGGAATTATTGGGGTGTGCAAGTCTGCTTTTCGGCCTGCGGTCCGATCCGAATGAAGCCAGTTGCGAATCCGGCATGAGACCGGCTGCGGGAAACCGCGCGTGCGGCTTGCGAAAAATAATTCCGCTCGGTCCGAAGTAATTCGAGGGGAGGGAGCTCGGGAATGCGTATTGGCCAGTTCGGGGTCGAGGAAGAATTTTTGCATCGCACAATGAGCTCAGACGTCATCATTTGGCGCGTCGTAAAATAGTTACGTCCAACCCGCCCTCACCAACGAGGTGACGAGTCTGTGTCTATTGTGTGTGAAATGCGTCATCTTTTTGCGCAATTCTGTCAAATGCGGGCATGAAATGTGACGGTTTGGCTGCCTTCATATGTATATACATGAGTTGACTCCCTCAGCTCTCAACCGGAACGTGGTCGTGCAGGACCGGTTCGTTTGGGCCGAAACGCGAGGGGAATGACCATGAACCGCATGAAAAAGAGGCTCTTGTTCGCAGGTGCGGCAATCACCGCCGCCATGTGCGGAATGCCCGCAGCCGCGCAGGAAGCCGAGACGACCAGCGTCGGCGAAATCGTCGTCACGGGCAGCCGGATCAAGCGCCAGGACATCAGCGGGGTCGGTCCCGCTACGGTCGTCACCGGCGAGGATATCGAGCGCACGGGGATCACGAACGTGGAGGCGCTGCTGCAGCGGCTGCCGTCGTCCGCAGGGGCCGCAGGCAACCAGACGAACTCCTACTGGACCGGCAACGGCTATGGCACGGCGCAGGTCAACCTGCGCGGCCTCGGCATCAATCGGACCCTGACGCTGATCAACGGCCGGCGGATCGTCAACGGCGGCACCGGCGCGAACAGCGCGCCGGATCTGAATATGATCCCGACCGCCATCATCGGCCGCATGGACGTGCTGAAGGATGGCGCCTCGGCCATCTACGGCGCCGACGCCGTCGCGGGCGTGGTCAACATCGTCACCATCAACGATTTCGAGGGCCTCAAGCTCTCAAGCAAGTATGGCGTCACGGACGAAGGTGACGGCCAGGACCTCTCCTTCGACCTGTTGTGGGGTATGCGGGGCGACCGCGGCGGCGTCACCGCCGCCCTGACCTATCAGAAGACGGAGGCCGTCAACCTGGCGAGCCGCGCCCCCTGCGGTCTGGGCGAGATCGACGGAAAGCTGGCCTGCGTCGCCAGCGCCACGACGCTCGGGGGCCGAGCCGTGCTGCCTAACGGCCAGCAGATCAACTTCAACCAGATCCCGGGCGGCGACGGAAATTTCTTCGAGCCCTACAACGCCGCCAAGCACAACTATAACGGCAACCCCTTCCTCAACGCCGTGTCGCCGATCGAGCGCCTCAGCACGGCCATCCTGGCCGACTACCAGCTGACGGACACCGTCAGCCTGTTCGGCGAGGTCTTCTTCACCCACAGGGAAAGCAACCAGCTCGCAGCGCCGGGCGCCCTGCGGAACCTGAAGATCGCGGCGACCCACCCGACCAACCCGACGGGTCAGGACATCACCCTCATCGCGCGGCGTCTTGCCGAACCGGGACCGCGTCACTTCTTCCAGGAGACCGACACCTATCGGTTCGTCGGCGGCGCCCGGGGCGCCATCGCCGGCGACTGGACCTGGGAAGCCGCCGTCAACTGGGGTCGCAACACCGGCGTCGACGGGATGACCAATATCGCCAACCTGCAGCGGGTGGGCGAAACCCTGAACACCGCCGTCTGCAGCAACGCGGCGGGCGCGGCCATACCCTGCGGCGACTATCTGGGCGCCGGCGATCTCAGCCAGGAGGCTCTGGACTATATCCTCTTCACCTCGCGCGACACCGGGGGCAACGAGCAGCGCAGCTTGACGCTCGACGTCACCGGCACCGTGCTCCAGCTCCCGGCCGGCCCGCTCGCCGCGGCCGCTGGTCTCGTCTACCGTGAGGAAAAGGGCTGGCGCGATCCTGACGCCCTGACCGTTCTGGGCATCGCCAACACCAACCAGCAGGACCCCATCGCCGGCGAGACCCAGGCCAAGGAAGCCTATGTCGAACTGTCCGCGCCGCTCCTGTCCGACCTGCCTTTCATTCAGAGGCTCGAGCTCGACGCGGCCGTCCGCTATTCGGACTATGACCTGTTCGGCGGCAACACCACCTACAAGCTGGGCCTGAACTGGAGCGTCTTCGACAGCCTGCGCCTGCGGGCCACCTTCGGCACAGGCTTCCGGATTCCGAGCGTTCCCGAGCTCTTCGGCGGCGTTGCAGAGGGCAATCTGACGACGACTGATCCGTGCAGCCGCTACAGCACCAGCGGCAACGCGACGCTGATCGCCAACTGCCAGGCTTCGGGCGTGCCGGCCGGCTATGTGCAACTCGGCAACACGGTCCTGACCACGGTCGGCGGCAATCAGAAGCTCTCGCCCGAAACGGCCGAGACCCTCACCCTGGGTCTGGTCTGGCAACCTGAGCAGGTCAAAGGCCTGTCCCTGACGGTCGACTATTTCGACATCAAGGTCGAGGACGCGATCCGCTCCATCCCCGGCTCCACCAAGCTGGCCATCTGCTACGCCTCGCCTGGGATGAACCACCCCTTCTGCGGCCCGAACAACTTCACCCGCAGTCCTCTCACCGGCGAAGTGAACTTCCTCTCGGCCCAGCCGACCAACGCCGGTCTGGAAACCATGAAGGGCGTCGACATCGGCGCGCGTTACGCCTTCGACCTCGGTGATCGCCGCGCCAGCCTCGACTGGAACACCACCTACCTCGGCGAATATGTCGTCACGCCCTTCCTGGGCGCCGACCCGATCATCTTCGACGGCCATATCGGCGGCGGCAACGGCGGCTATCCCCACTGGCGGTCGAACGTCAGCGCCTCGGTTGTCGATGACCGCTGGACGGCGACCTATTCCGTGCAGTTGATCGGCAAGGCCACGGACTTCAATGCCGCGCCGGGCGACATCGGCTATGAGACGCCGAACCTCTTCTACCACAACGCCCAGTTCGCCTATCGTCTGGGTGAGAAGGCCGACATCGCCTTCGGCATCGACAACCTCTTCGACAAGAAGGCGCCGTTTATCCAGAGCTGGACCGACGGCAATACCGACACCATGACCTACGACCTGCTTGGCCGCCGCGGCTACGTCCGCCTGACCTATCAGTTCAACTAGCCTCAACTCCAAGAAGCGCCGGGCGCCCGCCTGTTCCTTTCGCCCGGCGTTTCCACGTCCCCCAATCAGTGAGTATCAAATGGTGCGCTGGCCTTCCGTAGCGCGAAAAGCCCACAAGTGGCTTTCGCTGATCATCGGCGTTCAGGCCTTGTTCTGGGTCGTGAGCGGCCTCTACATGACCGCCGTCCATATCGACATCATCCATGGCGATCATCTCGTGCGCACACCCGTCGCCGAGCCGATTTCCATGGTCGGCCTGGTCGATCCTGCGGTCATTCTGAAAACCGCCGGCGGCGCTCAGAGCCTGCGTCTCGACCAGCAGCTGGGACAGCCTGTCTATATCGTCAGCCAGAAAGAAGGCCGGTCCCTGTTCGACGCCCGGTCCGGTGAGAAGCTGCCCCTGATCGACGAAGCCGGCGCACGTCAGCGCGCCGAGCAAATCTACGCCGGCGACGGCGGCGTTCGCGAGATGGAGCTGCTCTACGAAATCCCCGGCGAGATCAGGGGACGTCCGGCGCCGATCTGGCGGGTGCAGTTCGAAGGCCTGTGGCGGCCCACCCTCTATATTGCGCCCCAGACCGGCGAACTGGTGGCCAAGCGCCACGACCTGTGGCGCACCTTCGACTTCGTCTGGATGTTCCACATCATGGATTATGAGACCCGCGACAACGTCAACAACCTCCTGCTCAAGATCGCGACCTGGATGATGGTTGTGACCTCCCTCACCGGGGCCTGGCTCCTGCTCTACAGCTTCCGCCGCAAGCGCCGCGTGCGCAAAGCCGCAGCGTGAGGATCATCAGATGTTTCTAATCCGCAGACTGCACAAATGGTTCGGCCTGGTTCTGGGCCTTCAGTTCCTGCTCTGGTCCATCAGCGGCGCCGCCATGGCGCTGATCGATCACCGCAAGGTGGCCGGCGAAGAGTCCATCGTCCACTCTACGCCGTCGCCCACGCCCGCTGGGGTGCTGTCGCTGGCTCAGGTCGCCCAAGCGGTGGGGCAGCCGATCTCCCAGATCGAGCTGCGTCCCTTGCAAGACGCCTGGGTTTACGCCGCCACGACGCCCAGCGGCGTCCAACTGGTCGACCCCGTGGACGGTCGCCGCATCGTCATCGACGACGCCCGCGCCAAGACGCTGGCCGTCGCAGCCTTCAACGGCACAGCGCCGGTGACCTCCGTGTCGCGGGTCGATAAGCCCACGCTTGAGACGCGCGATTTCGCGCTTCCGGCCTGGCGGGTCGAGTTCGCGGACAAGGAGAAGACGACCCTGATCCTGAACGCCGTCACCGGCGAAGTCGCCGGCGCCAAGACCAACACCTGGCGGCTCTGGGACTTCTTCTGGATGATCCACATCATGGACTACACGGATCGCCAGAGCTTCAACCATCCGCTGATCATCATCATCGCCACGGGGTGTCTGTGGCTGGCCCTGAGCGGTTTCATCATGTTGTTCAGCGCCTTCCGACGCCAGGATTTCGCCTATATCCATGACGGGATCGAATGGCTGCAGCGCCGCCGTTGAGACTGCGCCGGGGCGTTCTGCGCCCCGGCGCCTTCCTGTTGGATTGGCGGCCAATGCGGGCCAAGCTGAAGCTTGGCCCGATTAACGGACATGACGGGGAGGAACGACTCCATGGATCTCACGCTCCACCGACGCATCCGCTCCGACATCGCCGACCGCATCCTGTCGGGCGAATGGTCGCCCGGGTTCCGCATCCCCTTCGAGCATGAGCTGATGGAGGAGTATGGTTGTTCGCGCATGACCGTGAACAAGGCCCTCGCGCCGCTGGCGGAACGGGGCATGATCATACGCCGTCGACGCTTCGGGTCCTTTGTGGCGCGGCCGCGGATACATTCCTTCGTGCTGGATATCCCGGACATACAGGCCGAGATTCTCAATCGCGGCGAACCCTATGATTTCGAACTCCTGTCCCGGAAGGTCCGGGCCGCGCACAAGCGGGACGCGGAAGAACTTGCACTCGCCGCATCCGGCGAGGTGATCGAGTTGCGCTGCCTCCACCGCAGCAGCGGTCGTCCTTTCGCGCTCGAGGAACGGTTGATCAGCCTGGCCTCCGTGCCTCAGGCTCGAGACGCCGATTTTTCCGGGGTTCCGCCCGGCACATGGCTGCTGGAGCGCGTTCCCTGGACGGAAGCCGAGCACAGAATCCGAGCCGTGAACGTGTCCCGCGCAACCGCGCTGACCCTAGGGATCGATCCTGCTGCGGCCTGCCTTTCCCTCGAACGCCGGACGTGGCGGCGAGCGGAGCGCATCACCTTCGTTCGACTGACCTTTCCAGGGGAAGCCTATGATCTCGGAGCGCGGTTCGCGCCCTCGGACCCTGCAGAGGCTTCGGACTAGGACGCCGACCCGGGCTCGACCGAGCCCTGGGCCTCTTGTTCCAGGAGATGGCGGCCCTGGCGGACGGACGGCGCGAGGCGGAGCCCTGCGCCATTTACAAAATTCGCTGCGACGGACGTCGCTTCTGACGAAAATGTGGAATCAGGAAGCAGGGGCTCAATGTCTGCAAACTCGACCAGGGTTCTGATTATCGGCGCGGGACACGCGGGGGGCTCGGCGGCGGCGCTGCTGAGGCAGTATGGCTTTGCGGGCGAGATCGTCCTGGCGGGCGAGGAGGCGGCGGCGCCCTATCAGCGACCGCCCTTGTCCAAGGCCTGGCTGAAGGGGGAGGCGGGTCTGGAGGACCTGCTGCTGCGCCCCGAGAGCTTCTACGCCGAGCAGCAGATCGACCTGCGCACCGGCGTCACCGCGACCGCCATCGACGCGGGAGCCAAGGCGGTGACCTTCGCTGACGGCGTGGTCGAAGCCTACGACGTGCTGATCCTGGCCACGGGCTCGATGGCGCGCAAGCTGGCCATCCCCGGAGCCGACCGCCCCGACCTCATGGAACTGCGCACGCTGAACGACGCCGAACGACTGAAATCTGCGCTCGCCCCCGGCAAGCGTCTGGCCGTGGTCGGCGGCGGCTATGTCGGGCTGGAGGCGGCAGCCTCGGCCCGCGCCCTCGGCGCCGAGGCGGTGGTGATCGAGCGCATGGACCGGGTGCTGGCGCGCGTGGCGTCGGAAACCCTGTCCGCCTTCTTCACCGACTATCACCGGGCGCGCGGCGTCGAGATTCTGACCGGCGCCGAGGTGTCGGGCTTTGAGGGCGGCGGCGTTCGCCCCGAAGGCGTCCGGCTGGCGGACGGAACCCTGATCGCTGCGGACGCGGTTCTGGTCGGCGTCGGCGCCCTGGCGCGCGAAGCCCTGGCGCGAACGGCGGGTCTGCCTTGTGAGAACGGCGTGGTCGTAGATGAGAACGCCCGCACGGCGGATCCCTCAATCTACGCCATCGGCGACGTCACCCATCGGCCCATCCCGGTCCACGGCGGGCGGATGCATCGGCTGGAAAGCGTTCCGAACTCCCTGGAACAGGCCAAGCAGGCCGCCGCCGCCATCGTCGGCCGAGCGCCCCCGGCGGCCGAAGTGCCCTGGTTCTGGTCGGACCAGTATGACGTCAAGCTTCAGATCGCCGGCCTTCCGTTTGACGCCGACCATCAGGTGGTGCGTGGCGATCCGGCCAGCGGCGCTTTCGCCGTCTTCCACCTGAATGGCGACCGCATCGTTTGCGTCGAAGCGGTCAACGCCCCGGCCGATTTCATGGGCGGACGGCTGCTGATCGGCAAGGCGACGCCAGTGGATCCGGTCCTGCTGGCGGACCCCTCTGTTTCGATGAAGAGCGTCTGATCCGGCGCGCAGCAGCCGATAGCCGTCGCAGCGGGAAGCATCGCGTCTTGGCCCTCAACCGGCGCAGCAAGAGAGTTTGGCGACGTCCTTGTTGAACGTCAGCGCCGCCAGTTTCAGGCCCTCGACGGTCGTGAGATAGGGGAAGATCGTGTCGCCCAACTGCTCCACCGTCATTCCGCACTTGATGGCCACCGCTGCGGTCTGGATGCTGTCGGCCCCTTCCGGAGCAAGAATGTGCGCGCCGAGGAGCCGCCGCGTGCCGCGATCCGCCACCAGCTTGATGAGCCCGCGCGTGTCTCTGGCCGCGAGCGCGCGCGGGACGTGATCCAGGGTGATCATCGAGGTTTGGACATCATGCCCGGCCGCCCGTGCGGCGGCTTCCGTGAGCCCGACCGTCGCCACCTGGGGATCGGTGAACACGACCGCCGGCATGGCGCTGTTGTCGTAGGACAGACTGTCGCCGTTGAGCGCGTTTCGAGCGGCGAGCCTGGCACCGTAGGCCGCCATATAGACGAACTGGTCACGCCCGGTGACGTCACCGACGGCGTAGACGCCGGGGCGGGTCGTGCGCATCCGGTCGTCCACGACGATTCCTCCGTTTTCGGAGACGCTGACCCCCGACTCGGCAAGACCCAGGCCGTCCGAGTTGGCGATCCGGCCTGTCGTCATGAGCACGCGCTCGGCGGTGAGCACCCTCCGGCTGTCGCCCTGCGTAAGGGTGAGCGACACGTCCGTTTCCGAATGGGCGATAGCCTCGTAGGTCGCCCCGACAACCACGGTGACGCCCTCGTCTGAGAGGTAGCGTTGCAGCGCCTCGCTGATCTCGGGTTCACCTTCCGGCAACAGACGTGACCGGCACACGAGCGTGACCTGCACGCCGGCCCGGCTGAACATCTGAGCCAATTCCGCGCCTATGTATCCACCACCGATCACCAGCAAGGACTGCGGCAGCGCCTCCAGTTCGAGCGCGGTCGTGCTGGTCAGATAGGGGACAGTGTCGATCCCAGCGATCGCCGGAATCGCCGGTCGCGATCCCGTCGCGATGATCACCTTGTCGGTGGTGAGCCGGACATCGCCGACCTCCACGCCGCCCAAGACGAGCCTGGCTGCGCCTTCGTGGTAGGCGATGGCGTCGTAGCCTTGCAGGACATCTTCGTATTTGGCCTGACGCAGAGCGTTCACCAGTTGGTCCTTCTGGCGGATCACCTCGGACCAGGCGCTGATTTCAGCAGTGGCTCTCACGCCGTCGAAACGGCTTGCGGCCCGCGCCTGGTGCAGGGGCTCCACCGCGCGGATCAACGCTTTCGACGGCACGCAGCCTATGTTCACGCAGGTCCCGCCAATCGTTCCGGCGCCGACGAGCGCTACCCGCGCTCCCTCTTCGGCTGCCGTAATGGCGGCGGAGAAGCCGGCTGAGCCAGCGCCGATCACGACCAGATCATAGGTCTCTGCGGCGTTCCGGGAGAGAGGGCGACAGTCACTCATACTGCTCGGTGCTTTCAAATCTTGTGTCCGCCGTTGGGCGGGCGGCCTGCAACCGGACAGGCCTGGCGGCCCGCTACGGCGCGACGACAGGGAAGGCCGGAACGGGTGGGCTCGTCAGGAAGTAGAACTGCATGGCGCCGCCGATGTTCGTGCCGATGACGCCCACTAGCGAAACCTGGTTCCGCTAGTGGCTGGCCCGAACACGCGCGGGATAGCCGGCGTTGGTCGAGGCCTGAGCCAGGACTGTCGGCGTCACTCGCACGTCGTCGTAGGTCACGGTCGCCACGGCCCGTCCGGCGTCGCCAGGGTTCACGGATACAGCCGTAACGCCCGGAACCCGCGAGATAGCGCGTCGAACGATAGGGGCGCACGTCACACAGGACACATTGGTGACATCCAGCGTCACCGTGCGTTCGGCCGCCTGCGCCGTTTCGGCAGTGAAAAGCGCCGCTGCAACTGCAAGGGCGGCGCGGATGGAAAGGGTCATGGCCTTGATCTCCAGGAACTCACGCGCCGAGTAGCAGCGGCGCAACATAGGGAAATGCGACGGCGATGGCGACGAGCACGGACGCCGCCCAAAGCGCGATCTTGACAAGGCGGGTGGAGCCCGGTCGAGCGCAGGTCTCGCCTTCGGCGCAGGCGGTGCGAGGACGACGATAGACGCGGAAGAATCCGACACCCAGGAAAGCCACCGCCGCAACGATGAAATAGGGTTGATAGGGCGCGAGGACCGTGACGTTGCCGATCCAGGCCCCGCTGACGCCGAGCGCGAACAACACCAGCGGCAGAACACAGCAGGACGACGCGCCGATCGCGGCAGCAAGGCCTGCAACCGCCAGCCACGCACGGCTGGACGACTTGTCGGCTGGGGCCGCGGCGTTTCCGTTGGGGTTCTCGATGCCGTCCGAGGCGGCCATTGCCCACTCCTTCTCTTGGTGATGAAGGCAAGATAGGGTCTGTAGCGACTACAGATACAAGGGCTTTATCTTCGATGGACAAATTCGCCCTGCGTGACACGACGCCGCAGTTCGCGATCGGCGTGCTGTCGCGCCGAACCGGCGTCAACATCGAGACCGTCCGCTACTATGAGCGGATCGGCTTGATCCCTGCGCCGGCTCGCAGCGACGGGGGGCACCGCCTCTACGGCGGGGGGCACCTCCTTCGGTTAAACTTCGTTCGGCGGGCTCGTGATCTCGGTTTCACGCTGAATGAGGTTCGAGCCCTGCTGGACTTGGCGGAACAGCGGGATCGACCCTGTACCGAGGTCCGCGAAGTGGCCGCCGTGCACCTGACTGATGTGCGCTCCAAGATCGTCAGCTTGCGGGCGATGGAGCGGGTTCTTTCCGACATGGTGGCCCGTTGCGCCGAAGGCTCGACGCCGGACTGCCCCATCATCGAGGCGCTGTTCGACACCGAAGCGGTGCACCCCGTTTGATGGGTTGCGAAATTTAAGTCGATGATTTCTACGCCGTCATAGGGTGTGGGTGGTGGCCGTCCTTCTGGCCTTCAGGAGCTACAACAACCTCGGCGACCTCGGTCGGCTTCGTCATATCGGCCTGTTTGTCGTCAGCGCCACCTTGCCGGCCCTCAGCCAGACGCGCGCGCCCCTTCCTCCGGCGGTTGACCGACGGCGTTGGTCTCTTCGCCCTGGCGCCGTGTCTGCGCGGACTGCTGGCGATCAGCCTGGCTGCTGCGGCGGGCGGGGCGATCCGCACCTGCAGGATCACGTGCAGGACAAGGGGACGGATGAGACTACGCATGCCGATCCCTATGTGATCGACGAGCGACACAGGCGCTGGCCGTGGTCCAGGCGGTGAGGCCGCTCGCTCTCCTGTCTCTGTCATTGACCGGCGGCGGAACCGCCGGCCGACGACGAAGGCGTGAACCCCCTGTGGATCAGACGACGCGTTTCACTTCGGTGTAGGCACCTTCGGTCTTGAGGGTGACTGTCACGGGTGCGCCCGTGCGATTGCGCCAGAACCAGCCGTGACTGCCGGTGAAGGCCGCCGTCAGTTCGCCGGTTTCGCTCTGGGACGAGCCCTTGCCGTAGCCGTGGTAGGAGACGCCGGGGCGATCCGCGTGGGTGTCGAAGTTCAGGCGTCCGCCGCTGCTCGTCCAGGTGAAGCGGGCCTTGGCGCCCTCCGTCATGACCAGTTTGATTTCGGCGCCCTGGTCGGGCGCCAGGGTCAGTATGGTTTCATCGGTGCGCTGGCCGGAGGCGGCGTCGGGCGCCGGGCTGGCGGCCGCGGATTGGGCGACCGCAGCGACGACGACGGGCGCTGGACTCGCCTCGATCGGAGCCGCGGCTGCAGCGGCGTCCATCGCCTCGTCCGCCTTGGCTTCCGCAGCCAGGGAGACCTTGATCCGGCCCATCTCGGTCAGGCCGAAGACCGTTCCCACCCGGGTCGGATCGACGCCGTACTCGGACGGCAGGACGACAGTGACGAGCAGGCCGGCGGCGACGACGGCGGCGATGCCGGTCGAGCGGAGCAACTGACCCGTGGTGGGCAGGTCGGACAGGCGGGGTTTGTCAGCGTTGTACATGGTTCAGGTCTCCGGTCAGGCGACGAAATAGCCGACGAGCTGGTAGCCCGTCAGAATGAAGCCGAGGGTCATGAGGACGACGTTGGCGAGATAGGCGTGTTTGAAAAAGCTCTCGCTGCGGCGCCAGAAACCCATGACGATGAGGATGGCGCCGAGCGCCAGAAGCTGGCCGATCTCCACGCCGATGTTGAAGGCGACGAGATTGACCAACAGGCCGTCGGGGGACAGCTGGAAGTCCTGCAGCTTGGTGGCCAGGCCGAAGCCGTGGAACAGGCCGAACACCAGGGTGGCGACCTTGGTGTTGGGCTGGAAGCCGAACCAGCGCTGGAAGGCGCCCAGGTTGTCGAGCGCCTTGTAGACGACCGACAGGCCGATGATCGCATCCACCAGGTAGCTGGAGACGCTGATGTTGGTCAGCACGCCGAGCAGCAGGGTCGTGGAGTGACCGATGGCGAACATGGTCACGTAGATGCTGATGTCTTTCAGCCGGTAGAGGAAGAAGATCACCCCGAACAGGAACAGCAGGTGGTCGTACCCGGTCACCATGTGCTTGGCGCCGAGATAGACGAACGGCCAGAAGACGATCCCGGAGGTTTCCTGGATATAGCCCTTGTCGCCCTCGGCCACGCCGTGGGCGAGCGCCTGGGCGGCGGCGCCGTCGATGATGAAGAAGATGAGGACGGCCAGAAGCGCCGTCGCTGGGGATTTCAGCCAGGACCAGGGGTCGTGGCGGGACGCGATTGTCATGTGAATCCTCTTGGGCGGAAATCGAGTGTGCGGGAGGAAGGGGGCGGCGCGGCCGAAGCCGCGCCGCCCGGACGCCCTCAGGGCCGGCGGCTGAAAGGCAGGAAGCGCCGGGGATCGAAGCGGGCCAGGCCGCCGGGTGCAGCGCCCGTGGTCCCGTCAGGCTTCGATCGCCCGTGCACCAGGCTGTAGAGGGCTGGCAGCACGAGCAGGGTGAGCAGGGTTGAGGAGATGATCCCCCCGATCACGACCGTGGCCAGCGGGCGCTGGACCTCGGCGCCGGCCCCGACGTTGAGCGCCATGGGCACGAAGCCGAGGCTGGCGACCAGGGCGGTCATCAGCACCGGCCGCAGCCGGGTCAGGGCGCCTTCGCGAAGGGCCTCGCCCAGGGGTTTGCCCTCGGCGATCAGGCTGCGGATGAAGGTGACCATGACCACCCCGTTCAGCACCGCCACCCCCGAGAGGGCGATGAAGCCGACGCCGGCGGAGATCGACAGCGGCAGGCCTCTGAGCATCAGGGCCGCGACCCCGCCGGTGAGCGCCAGGGGCACGCCGGAGAAGACGATGGCGCTGTCCTTGACCGAACGGAACAGGGCGAACAGCAGGCCGAAGATCAGCAGCAGCACCGCCGGCACCACCAGTTGGAGCCGTTTGGCCGCCGAGATCAGCTGTTCGAACGTACCGCCGTAGGTGACCCAGTAGCCGGCAGGGACGACCACGTCGGCTTCGATCCGCTTCTGCACCTCGCCGACGAAGGAGCCCAGATCGCGGTCGCGGACATTGGCTGTCACCACGATGCGGCGCTTGCCGTTTTCGCGGCTGATCTGGTTCGGCCCCTTGACGAGTTCGATCACGGCGACCTCGCTCAGGGGAATGAACCGGCGCGCCTGGCCCTCGGCGGCCGGCAGGGGAATCTGCAGGCGGCCGATGGCGTTGACGTCCGAGCGCAGGTCTTCCGGCAGGCGGACCACCACGTCGAAGCGACGGTCGCCCTCGAAGATCTGGCCCGCGGTCGTGCCGCCCATGGAGGTCGAGATGACCGACTGGACGTCGTCGAGGCTCAGGCCCAGGCGCGCCATGGCGGTGCGATCAGGCGTGATCTGCAGCACCGGCAGGCCGGTGATCTGCTCGGTCTGGGGATCGGCCGATCCCTCGACTGAAGCGACGACGGCCTCGACCTCGGCGCCCAGCCGCAGGAGTTCGTCCAGATCGTCGCCATAGATCTTGACGGCGACGTCGGCGCGAACGCCGGACAGCAGTTCGTTGAACCGCATCTGGATGGGCTGGGTGAACTCGTATTTGCTGCCGGGAATCTCGCTGACGGCGGCTTCCATCTCCGCGACCAGGTCCCCGCGCGACTTGCGGGGATCAGGCCAGTCCCTGCGGTCCTTCAGCATGATGAAAGTGTCGGCGACCGACGGCGGAACGGGATCGGTGGCGACTTCGGCGGTGCCGATCTTGGCCACGACCCGCTCGACCTCGGGGAATTTCGCCAGACGGGCCTCCAGCGCGGTCTGCATCTGGACGGCCTGGGTCAGGCTGGTGCCCGGAATGCGCAGGGCGTGCATGGCGATGTCGCCTTCGTCGAGATTGGGCACGAACTCCGAGCCCATTCTTGAAGCGCCGAAGCCGGCGATGACGACGAGGACTACGGCCAGCCCCACCATCAGCCTGCGGCTCCTGAGGGCGAAGTCGAGCGCGGGCTGATAGCCGATCCGCGCCCAGCGCATGAGGAAGCTGTCCTTCTCCTCCACCTTGCCCGTGACGAACATGGCGACGGCGGCGGGAACAAAGGTCAGGGACAGCAGCAGGGCCGCCGTCAGGGCGATGACCACGGTGATGGCCATCGGATGGAAGGTTTTGCCCTCGACCCCGGTCAGGGCGAAGATCGGCACATAGACGAGGGTGATGATCATCACCCCGAACAGGGAGGGGCGGATCACTTCGCTGGAGGCGGAGCCCGCCAGTTCGAACCTTTCCTCTCGGGTCAGGATGCGCCCCAGACGATGCTGGGCCTCACCAAAGCGACGCAGGCAGTTCTCGACGATGATGACGGCGCCGTCGACGATCAGGCCGAAGTCCAGCGCCCCCAGGCTCATCAGATTGCCCGAGGTGCCGGTGCGCACCATGCCCGTGATCGTCATCAGCATGGTGATGGGGATGACCGCCGCCGTGATCAGGGCGGCGCGGATGTTTCCGAGCAGGAGGAAGAGGACGACGATGACGAGCAGGGCGCCTTCGACCAGGTTCTTCTCGACCGTCTTGACGGCCCGCTCGACGAGGTCGGTCCGGTCATAGACCGGCGACGCCTTCACCCCCTTGGGCAGGGCCTTGGCGGCTTCCTCCAGGCTGGCCGCGGCGGCCTGGGCCACGACGCGGCTGTTCTCGCCCGCCAGCATCAGGACGGTGGCCAGCACCGTCTCCTTGCCGTTCTCGGTCGCGGCCCCCGTCCGTAGCTCCTCGCCCATGTCGACGTCCGCGACGTCGGCGACGCGGATCGGCACGCCGCCGCGCGTAGCGATGACCACGGCGCCGAGATCCTCGCGGCTGGTCGCCTGGCCCGGCACCCGGATCAGATACTGTTCGCCGTAGCGTTCGACATAGCCCGCGCCGACGTTGGCGTTGTTCTTCTCCAGCGCCTCGACGATCTCGGCCATGGTCACGCCATAGGCGGACAACCGCTCTGGTCGCGGGGTGACGTGGTACTGCCGCTCATAGCCGCCGATGGTGTTGACCTCGGTGACCCCACGGGTGTTGCGAAGCTGGGGCCGGATGACCCAATCCTGCAGGGTGCGCAGGTCCTCGGTCGAATAGGGCTGGCCGTCGGGCCTCCGGGCGCCGGGCTCGGCTTCGACCGTATACATGAAGATCTCGCCCAGCCCCGTGGCGATGGGACCCAGCTCCGGTGTGATCCCCGGCGGAAGCTGGCCGAGCGCGCCTTGCAGCCGTTCGTTCACCAGCTGGCGAGCGAAATAGATGTCGGTGCCGTCGTCGAAGATGACGGTCACCTGGCTCAGGCCGTAGCGCGAGACCGAGCGGGTGTATTGCAGTCCCGGCACGCCGGCGACGGCCGTCTCGACGGGGAAGGTGATGCGTTGTTCGGCTTCCAGCGGGGAATAGCCCGGCGCCTCCGTATTGATCTGGATCTGGACGTTGGTGATGTCGGGGGTGGCGTCGATCGGCAGGCGCTGGAAACTCCAGACGCCGACGACGCAGGCCGTGAGGACCAGCCCCATGACGAGCCATCGGAAGCGGATCGACAGGGCGATGATGCGATCAAGCATGATGCGCGCGCCCCCTAGTGGTCATGGCTCGCGCCGGACTTTTCGATGTCCGCGCGAATGAGGAAGGCGCCGTCGACGACATATTCGGTCCCGGGCTCCAGGCCGCCGAGGACCTCGGTCCATTCGTCGGTGCGGCGGCCCAGTTCGAGCATCCTCACCTCATAGGTGTTTCCGACCCTGGCGTAGACGACGGTGAAGTCACGGAAGGGCTGGAGGGCTTTGGTCCGCACCGCGAGCGGCGCCTCGCCTTCGCCGACCTGGACCGATCCCTGGACGCCCAGACCCGGACGCCAGACGCCGTTCTGATAGGGCAGCTCGACATGGGCGACCAGGGTCTGGCTCAGGACGTCATCCGACGGCAGGATGGCTTCGATCACGCCGCTGGCCCGGTGTTCGCCGGCCAGGCTCGTCACCTCCACCCTCTGGCCGACACGCACGCGTTCGGCGTCGCGCGGATAGAGGAAGAACTCGGCGTGAAGCCGGGTCGGATCGCCGATGACCAGCATGGGCGCGCCGTTGCCGGTGATGGCGCCGGGGTTGGCGTTCTTGGCCAGGATGACGCCGGAGATCGGCGCCGTGACGGCGTAGGTCTGCAGGCTTTCGCTGGATTCCACGCGCGCCAGGACCTGGCCGCGCGTGACGCGTTGGCCGAGCTGGACGTTCATGGCCACGACCCGACCGGGGTAGCGGGCGTGGACCTCGCTCTGGCCTTCCGGCGTGATCTCGACGCGCCCGCTGAGCGGCAGGCTTTCCCCGAGGACGGCGGGGCCGGCCGTCTGGGTCGTGACCCCGCCGGCCTGGGCGGCCGTCGGGGTGATGACCGTGCGGCCTTCATAGGACTGATAGGTCCAGGTCGAGCGCTTGGCGGCCTGGGTCGCGTTCACGGCCACGTCGAAGGAGTGGGGCTCGAACACGACGCCGGGGCTGGCGAGATAGTCCTTTTCCGGGGTGAACTGGAAACGGTCGACCTTGGGGCCCAGGCGGGTGAGCGCGATGTCGGCCGACACAAGGGCGGGATCGAGGGGCTTGTCCTTGAGGTAGGGGTAGAGGCGGAACAGGGGCTCGGGACCTTCCTCATAGATGGTGATCTCGAGCGAGAAGTCGCCGTCGCGCAGCAGGCGGCCGTTGTGGGGGCCGCGTTCATAGTCGGCGGCGGCGGCCGCTTCGGCCTCGCCGCCCTCGGCCGGCTTGGCGCGCTCGCCGCAGCTGGAGAGGGCCAGGGCGCAGGCGGCCATGGCCGCCCCGCCGAGAAGGCGGGCGGAGATGGAGCGGATCATGGTTGGATCTCCGGGCCGATCAGATCGGCATGGGCGCCGGTCAGCCGGTCAAGGCGGGCGCGATCAAGATGGAAGGCCTGAAGCGCCGTCACGCGGCGCGCCCGGGTCTGCAACAGGGCCGTGTGGGCGCTCATGACGTCGTTGTAGGTGAAGCCGCCGCGCGCGAAGCCGTCCCGGACCAGGGTCACGGCGCGTTGCGCTTGCGGCAGGGTTTCCTCGGCGATGCGTCGGGCTTCGTTCGCCCGCGCCAGCAGTTGGACCTGCAGGCGGGCGATCTCGCGTTCGCGGTCGATGCGCAAGGCGTTCATGTCCGCCTGAGCGGCATGGCCTTCGGCGCGCGCGCGGTCGATGGCGCCCTGGTTTCGATCATAACGCTGCAGGGGGATCGATCCGCCGACGACGAGGGCGACCTCGCTGTCCCAGATGTGCCGGACGCCGACGCTGACCGTGGGGTCGGGAACAGCGCGCGCCTCCTCGACGCGGGCGCGGCCCTCGGCGATGGAACGCTGGGCCGCGAAGACGTCCAGATCGGCCTGGGCGGGCGCGCCCGCCGCGACGCGGGCGGCGCTGACGTCCTCGAACGCGGCGGCGCCGATGACGAAATCTGCGCCGCCGTCCCAGAACTTGGCCAGGGTGATGCGGGCCATGCGCACCGTGATCTCGGCCTGGTCGAAGTCGATCTGGGCCTGGGCCAGTTCGGCTTCGGCGCGGGCTCCGGCGAACAGCGGGTCACGCGCAGCTTTCACCCGGCGTTGCACTTCCGTCTGGAAGCGCTCGGCCAGGACGAGCCGTTCGCGGGCGATCTCCAGCTGGGCTTCGGCCGTCAGGACTTCGGACCAGTTGCGCTGGACCCGTTCAAGCCGGTCCAATTGGGCCACGCGGGCCTGGGCGGCGACGAGACCGGTTTCTCCGCGCGCCAGCGTCACCCGGGCGGAACGGTCTCCGCCTCTCTCCAGGCGCTGCTCATAGGAGAGGGTCGTCTCGGTTCGGCCGAGAATGTCTCCTCCGCCGAACGTGGGGAGGTTCTCGACCATCAGGCCGACGACAGGGTTCGGGCGAGCGTCAGCCTGCCGCACGCCGGCTTGCGCCGCCTCTGTGCGAGCGGCGGTTCCGGCCAGGGCGGGATCGGCCCCGACGGCGCGGCGTAGGGCCTCTTCCAGAGGAAGGGGGCGGGCAGGGGCGGTCGCGGGCGTCGCCTGGGCGAGCGCCTCGACGGGCGGCCAGGCCGCCGCGAGTGTGAGCGCGAGGGCCGAAACGGCCGCACGACGCGCCCACGATCCGGCGGGGCCGGACATGGGATGTCTCAAGGATAGTCTCCAGAACAGGGGCGCGCGCGGCCGAGCGGCCGCGCAGGATCAGGCGATCAGGCGCGCGTGTCTTGGAGGGCGTGAAGGGCCGTCGCCGGTGAGGCCGGGCGGCAGGGCGTGAGGCGAAGGCCCCAGGTCGACGGCGGCCATGAGGCCGGATCCGGCGGGATGCGCCGGGCTGGTCAAGGCGAGGTGGATATCGCCGCCGCCGTTGTGGTGATGATTATAGGGGGCGTCCTGGCCATTATCGGCGGCGTCGAGAGACGCGTCGCTTCCCGGCGTTTCACCGGCCTGGACCTGATCGGGGTGATGATCGTGGTCGTGGGCCACGTCCGCCATGGCCTCATAGGACACGCCGGGGAACTGTGTGCCGTGTTGGACGCGGTGCTGGTTGTTGAGCACCCCATGCATCTGCACCGCGACCATGATGGTCACGCCGAGATAGATGCAAAGGAGGCGGATCAGTCGCGGCAAGTTGAAAATTCCCAGATCAAATTCCGTTAGGGGAAAATCGTATCCCGCGCAACGGACTGATGGTCGCTGGGGCGGAGGGCGGCGCGGCCATCGTCACGCTTCGGCCCGTCGGCGGGCCATGGCCCGCCGACGAAGCCACATGATCAGGCCCGTGATCGACAGGATCACCGGGGAGACGCCGCCCAGGACGATGATGGTCTGCCAGATCAGGCCGGTGTCGCCGCCGTCGTGGATGTTGCGCATCCAGCGGGAGAGGGGATCACCACCGCCCGTCGGACCTTGGCCAGGCTTGATCTGGCCGGAGGCGTCGACGATCTGCAGGGTTGTGGGAGCTGGTTGTCCCGGCGGGGCGATCTGAATGCGCCAGGAGGGCTCATTTCCTATGATCGGCGCGCTGATGCTGATGATCCGGGCCCCCGCCGTCGAGGCTTGGGCGCTTCGGAGCACGGCGTCGATCTCAAGACTGGGATGGGGGATCGGCGGGGCGAAGCGGTCGCCCTGCGGCGCGGAGGATCCGGCTTCGGCTTGGTGGACCCCGAACAGGGCGCGGCTGGTCTGGGGGAAGGATATGTAGACACGGGTCAGGGACAGGACGGCCAGCGGCAGGCAGATCCAGAAACCGATCATGTGGTGCAGGTTGAACAGCATGGACGGACCGCGGCGCCAGCGCAGGGCCTTTATCACGGCGCCGTTTCGCGGCCACCATAACCACAGGCCGGTGGCGCAACTGACGAACATGGCCCAGCCCAGCCCGCCGACGAACTTGGGGCCGACTTTCGGAATGAAGAGAGACCCGTGCAGTCGGTGCAGCCATTGGGGTAAGGCGCGAGAGACGTCGGCCAGACCGAGAACCTTGCCGGTTGGGGGATCAATCCAGACGTTGAGATTGCGCAGTCGGCCGCCGGATGCGTCTTCTTCCTTCAGCCGAGCCACCACCACGACCGGGTCTCCCGCCTTCTCCGGCAGGCGAAGCTGGGTGAAGTCGGCCTGGCCCTTGAAGGCGGTCTCGGCGGCCTGGACATAGATCGACGGCGCCTGCCTGACGTCCGGACCGCTGACCGCATAGCGTTCGGGGTGAGTGAGGCGCTCCAGCCCGTCTTTCCAGACCAGGATGGCGCCGGAGGTCGAGAGCGGAATGATGGCGATCAACAGCCCCACGCCGATCCAGAGATGGACGTCCAGCCAGAGGCGACGCAGTCGGCTGGAAAGGGATGCGGTCATGATGGGCTCACGATGGGGCGCTTTCGTCCTTAGCAGGCTGATTTTCAGTCGCAAGTCCGTCGCAACGGAATGGTCGACGGGCGGCCCGGAAGGAGGGCGAAGGTCGAGGCGTCTTGACGGGTCGTGATGTTATCTCATAACAGGTTGCGGCGCGGTCTTCGCCGTCCGAGGTTCCCCATGTCTGTATCGCTTTCCCCCGTCCGGTCGCCGCGTCTTCTCCTCCTGACGGCCGCCGCCTGGAGCGGCCTGGCCGGGGCCGCCGCCGCCCAGAGCCAGGCCCAGGCCCAGAAGGCGCCGGAGGAGGTCGTCGAGGTGGCGGACGTGATCGTCACGGCGGCGCCCTATGGCGTCAGCCACCGCGCCACCGTGATCGCCACCGACGTGCTGGACGAAGAGGCCCTGGCCGTTGCGCCGGCCTCGTCCCTGGGAGATCTTCTGGCCGGGCGGCCCGGCCTGCGGTCGACCAGCTTCGCGCCCGGCGCCAGTCGCCCGGTCATTCGCGGCCTGTCCGGTCCGCGGGTCCAGGTTCTGAGCAATGGCATCGGCCTGATCGACGCCAGTTCCATCTCGCCCGACCACGCCGTGGCGACGGATCCGGCCGAGGCCAGCCGGGTCGAGATCATCCGCGGGCCGGCGACCCTGGTCTATGGCGGCTCCGCCATCGGCGGGGTGGTCAACATCATCGACGACCGGGTTCCGACGGAACTGCCGGAAGGCGGCCTTTCGGGCGTGGTCTCCACCCAGGCCTCCAGCGTCGACGACGGACGCAGCCTCTTCGGCCGCGTCACCATCGGCGCGGGCCCCTTCGCCTTCAACATCGACGGCGTGCGGCGCAAGACCGACGACTATGACATCCCGTCGCCTGCGATCTCTCGCCGCCTGGCCGAAGCCGAAGGCGTCGAGCGCGGACCGGGCGGGACCCAGGCCAACAGCTATACCGATCTGACGACCTGGGGCGTCGGCGGCTCCTACATCGGCTCCAAGGGCTTCATCGGCGTCTCCTACAAGGACACGCAGAGCGAATACGGCACCGTCGCCGAACCCGATGTCTTCATAGACCTCGACCAGACGCGCGAGGACGTGCGCGGCGAATACCGGTTCGAGGCGGGGCCTTTCAAAGCGATCCGCGGCGCCTACGGCCATGCCGAATACACCCATACCGAGTTCGAAGGACCGGGCGAGCCGGGCACGGTGTTCAACTCGGACGGCCAGGAAGTGCGGATTGACCTGGTCCAGCGCGAACGGAACGGCTGGAACGGTGCGGTCGGCGTCCAGGGCCTGTCACGCACCTTCGAAGCGGTCGGCGCCGAGGCCTATATCCCCTCGGTCGATATCGAGGAGACGGGCGTCTACACCGTCCAGCGCTTTGACCGCGGCGGCCTCGGCTTCGAGGGCGGTTTGCGTTTCGACCGGCGCACCCTCAAGGCCACGCCGCTGGGAGAAACGGTTCAGCTGGAGCGCCAGTTCGACAACTGGTCCGCGTCCGGCGCGGTCTTCATGCGTCCGGCGCCGGGTCTGTTTCTCGGCCTGAGCCTGGCGCGGAACGAGCGGGCGCCCAGCGAGGTCGAGCTGTTCGCGAACGGCCTGCACGTCGCCACGGCCGCGTATGAGGCCGGGGATGTCGACCTGGACTCCGAGAAGGTGACGACCCTGGAGGCCACGGCCCACTACGACAAGGGCCGCTTCAGCGGCGACCTCCACCTGTACGGATCCAAGTACGACGGCTTCATCGACGAGCGGCCCACCGGCGAGAGCTTCGACGCCGACGGCGAACTCTTCCCGATCTATCAGTTCGTCCAGACCGGCGCGGACTTCTACGGGTTCGAGGCCGAAGGCGCCTACGCCCTGTGGGAGAGCGGCGCGCGCAAGCTGTCGCTGGAAGGCGCCGCCGACTACGTCAAGGCCGACACCGACCTGGGGCCGGCCGCGCGGATCCCGCCCTATTCGGCGACCGCCCGCCTGGCGTGGACGTCAAAGCCGTTCGACGCCGCCATCGAGGTGCGTCGGGTCGGCCTGCAGGACGAGGTGGCCGAGGGGGAAATGCCGACGGACGGCTATACCCTGCTGAACCTCTCGGGCGCCTGGAGGCCCCTGGCGGACCGTAATGTGACGGTCTTCGCCGAGGCCCGGAACCTGACCAACGAGGAGGCGCGCGAGCACGTCTCCTTCCTCAAGGACATCGCGCCCCTGCCGGGCCGTAATCTGCGCCTCGGCGTGGCCTACCGGTTCTAGGCTGAAGATGACGGCGACGGTGGAACAGGGGGCCGCAAGGCCAGGGATCGGCGGGCGCGCCGGAGGACGGACGGGCGACGCCCTGTCCATTCTCCTGTCCAGCCTGTGCCTGGTCCATTGCCTGGTCCTGTCCGTCGCCGCCGGCGCCCTGTCCCTGGCGGGCGCCTGGGTGCAGACGGCATGGGCGCACTGGGCCCTGGCCTTCGCCGCCGCAGCCCTGTCCAGCTGGACCCTGCTCCGGGAGCGGCGCGGCCTTTCCAGGATCGTGATCGGCCTGGCCGCGTTTGGCGTGGTCCTGCTCTTTCTGGGCGCGACGGAAACCCCGTCGGCCGCCTGGGGAACGCGCGTCACCGTCTTCGGGGGACTGATCCTGATCGCCGCTCACGGACTCAACTGGCGACGTCGTTTCGCCTCGCCTTGCGGCGCCTGCTGAACGCCTCGACCGGTTCTGTTGATCGGGCTGATCCGGCGGCCTCAGGCGGGCAGGCTTGTCTCCTTGACGCCGGTGATCCTGAAGAAGGGGCCGATCAGCAGGAAGACCGCGCGCAACGCCACTGCGCCCGAAAGGCTGTTGTAGAGGCGGGCGAGTTTGGCCTTGGTGGGGGAAAAGCGTCTGATCTCATCTTCCGGGACGGGCGGGATGATGATCCTGGCTGCGAAGTTCGTGCAGCGTTTCAATATCCGGCGAAGCCCGATGCTGCCCATGAGACAGGTGGAGACATAGGATTTGCCGCTCCGCCAGGCGACATAGCGAGCCTGGTAGCGATGCGGCAGAAGGCCGACGCCCCACACCATCACATGGGGTTCCGGCGCCAGGCTGAAGCGGTTGGGCGTGCTCAACGCCAGGCGTCCGCCGGGCCGGGTCACGCGGTCGATCTCGCGAAGATAGGCGTCCGGGCGATCGACATGCTCGATCACGTCGAGCGAGACGACGCCGGACAGGGTTCCGTCGGCCAGGGGCAGGGCCTCTCCAAGGCCAGCGGCCAGGATCGGCCTCCCTCCGTGCGCCAGGATCAGACGCTTGGCCACAACCAGCCAGGTCATCGACACATCGACGCCGATGCCCAGGCCTGGCCGCTTCATGTCTGCAGCGGCCGCCAGGAGCATCCCCGGGCCGCAGCCCAGATCGAGCCAGACATCCTGGGAGGTGGCCTCGGCCAGCCAGCCCGAGATATCCCCATGGAGGCGTTCGGGCGCCGCCAGGACCTGACGCGTCCTCATCCCGACCAGGTCTTCATCCCACCCGGAACGGCGAGCGTAGACCGCGCGAACCAGGTCCTCCAGAGGAAGGTCCAGGGCTGCGATCTCGCGAGCGGTCGCCAGGTCCTCTTCGAAATCGATCCAGCTTTCCCCGGGGATGCGCAGGTCGGGGATGCCGTCGACCTGGCCATAGGAATGGCCGCACGTCCTGCAGTCGAGGGTCGCCTTGCTGCAGGCGAGCGCTCCACGGCAACGCGGGCATCGCCAGATGGACGTCAGGCCAGCCGAGACGAGCGAGAGGATAGGGCGATCGCCCTCTGCGGACGTCGCGGATGACCGCACGTCGTTCATGGAATTCGGGGGCGAATTCATGGCCCGGCTCCTTTGCCGGTCGCCTTTCCGGCAGCGCGCGGCCAGTGAGGACTCGCGGCGACCTCCCTGGAAGTCGCCGCATCCCCCACATAAGCGCGGTGAACGCCGATTTGTTGCCGGTCAGCCGATGACGATCGGCGAGCGCTTCGTTTGACCAGCGAGGATGGTTTCGGCGGTAGGCTGCGATGACGCCTCAGCGGCATTCCACGGTAAGATGCCCGAGTTCATGAACCGGCTTGAGCCGGGCGCGAACCGTGTCGCCATCAACGCCGCCCGCGACGCTGACGATGGCGGCATGGGCCTCTGGACCGATGCGCCACACATGCAGATCGGTGATGCGGACGTCGCCCGGTCCCTCGACGCATTCCCGCACTTCGGCCTCGATGTGGCGGTCCGTCGTATCGAGCAGAACGGCCGCCGTGTCGCGCATCAGGCTCCATGACCAGCGGGCGATGACAATGGCGCCGACGATCCCCATCACGGGGTCGAGCCATACCCAGCCCAGGTAACGCCCGGCGACCAGGGCGATGATCGCCAGAACCGACGTCAGGGCGTCAGCCAGGACATGGAAATAGGCCGAGCGCAGATTGTTGTCGCGATGTCCGCTGTCATGCGGCTGACCCTCATGGGCGCCATGATGGTCGTGATCGTCATGGTGATGGTGGCCATGACCATGACCATGATGGCCATGGTGATGACCGCCGCCCGCCAGCAGCAGGGCGCTCACCAGATTGACCCCCAGGCCGAGGATGGCGACCAGGGCGGCCTGTCCGAAGGCGACGGAGCGGGGGTCGAGCAGTCGGGCGACGGACTCGCCGGCGATGCCCAGCGCCACGATGCCGAGGACCAGCGCCGAGGCGAAACCGGCCAGATCGCCGACCTTGCCGGTCCCGAAACTGAACCGCCGGTTGGCGGAATGACGTTTGGCGTAGGCGTAGGCCGCCGCCGCCACGGCCAGGGCGCCGGCATGGGTGGCCATATGGAAGCCGTCCGCCAGCAGGGCCATCGAGCCATAGATCATGCCGGCGATGATTTCGCCGACCATCATCACTGCGGTCAGGCCGACGACCCACAGGGTTCGACGCGCGTTCTCGTCATGGGCGCGGCTCAGGAAGTGGTGGTCGTGGGTCAGGTGGTCGGTATCGAACAAGGTCATGGGCGTGGACTACCTGGAATAGCGGCGGATGATGGCGATCAGTTCTTCAGCGCCGTTCTGACGATCGGCGTCGCTCAGTTCGGGGTGGGCGACGTGATGGCGCAGGTGGTCCTCGATCAGCTCTTCCAGCAGCCCGCCCATGGCGCCGCGCGCCGCGGCGACCTGTTGAAGGACTTGCGAACAGTCGGTGTCGCTTTCGATGGCCCGTTCGATCGCGCCCAGTTGACCGGCGATCCGCCGCACGCGGGCGACGAGCTTCTTCTTGTTGGTTGATGTGTGTGCCATAGCATACCCCTGTATAGTATCTTGAGGGGCCTTGCCTAGCGCTGGAGTGCGCGTCCGAAAGAATGTCGGCGGGCCTCCTGGCTCCCATCAAGGGGGAGGTGCGGTCGCGCTGCGGTCTTCTCAAAATCGGCGAATATCGGCGCATTCTGAAGGGCGGAGCACCGGACTCGGGACTGTTCTAGTGCGACAGCAGCCAGGACAGGTCGGCGTCGTTTTGAAGGCCGCTGGTCATTCCGCCCCATAGGCGTTGCGCCAACGGCCCGCGGCCAAAGGCCCCCGTGACGATCAGGTCGGCGCCAAGACGGCGGGCTTCAGCGAGAAGGTCTGCGGCGACCGCTGTTCCCGCTGTCGCCGGGATGTGGCTGACCGCGGCCGTCACAGCATGCCGCTCGAGATGCCGGGCGACGTCTGCAAGTCGACCCTGTTCGACCTCGTCGCCGACCCCGACCACGGTCACGGCCTGGGCGCGCTGAAGCAAAGGCAGGGCGTCATGCAGGGCGCGTCTGGCCTGGGGGGCGTCTTTCCAGCCGATGACCGCATTAGTGAAGTCGCGGCCTGCGTTTTTCTGTCCGAGACGCAGGACGGGGCCGCCGCCGTGAATGGCGAGTTCGCCGGCGTGAGGAAACACGCAGTCGATCGGCGGGGACGACGAGGTGACGAGCAGGTCTGCGGCGAGAAGGTGATGGCGCAGCAGGGGGGCGGGTTCCGCCATGCCGGAAAGCCATGCGGGGGCTTTCGAGCCGGAGCCAAACACCTGCACAAAGGCCTCGTGGGCGCCCGCGAGGGCGGCGTCCATTCTTCGCGTGTCTTCCCGGACTGACAGGGGCGAGCTCGCCACGGCCGTCCGGAGCGCTGACGTCCGGGGCCAGGCGAAACACAAGGCCGTCAGCCGGGCGTCGAATTTCGCGGCCAGATCGCGCGCCTGTTCCAGCGTCTGGACGAGATCGTCCCTCGGCGTCGCATCGACGATGATGTCACGGTAGGTCATGGCCGTTCTCCGTGCGGCGCCCCTATGTCAGGCGTCTCGGGTCGTCAGTTTTCACGCGCCGCAGCCAGGTCCGCGAGGATTGGGCAATCGGGCCGATCGTCGCCTGCGCAACAACGCGCCAGGGTCTCCAGGGTGTCGGCCATGGCCTGCATTTCGGCGATGCGGGCATGAAGGTCGGCGAGGCGCTGCTCGGCGACGGCCCTGACTTCCCGGCTGGGCCGCGTCCGGTCGCGCCACAGGGAGAGCAGGATGACGATGTCTTCGATTGAAAAGCCGAGCGTGCGGGCGCGGCGGATGAACCGGAGCTCGTTGATGTCGCGATCGCCGAAGGCGCGATAGTTGCCTCCGGTGCGCTCCGCCGGCCGGATCAGCCCTGTGGATTCGTAGTAGCGGATCATCTTGGCGGGCACGCCCGTGGCGCGAGAGGCTTGGCCGATATTCACGCTGAAACTCCTGTAGCACGGGATTTCATGGTCAGAAGACCCGTTCTGGTTTCGGGTTCGGGAAGGCCTCCTGTCATCACACTCATGACCCGGGCGCTCATGACCTGGTGGTCACGCGATCACCCGGGACTTCATTTTCAAGCCTGCTGCACGGCGGCGCACGCTGTCTGAATCCTGGCAGGACTGTCGATACAGTAGCGATCATCCGCCACCATCCATGTTGCGGCGCTCATCCGGTCTTCGGCGGCGTTCCGATAGGTTCAGAAGCCAAGGCTTGTTTCCGACGTCATCATCGGTCTTGATAGACCATCCAGCATACGCTTCCGGCGCGTCTTGAACCATTCAGGACTCTCGGCCGGTCGGGCGCTGACAGGAGTGACGCCATGCCGACGGCCCACGACCCTCACCAGAGCCATGCCCACGAAGGCTCTCCGCGCGAAGGCGAAAAGGCGATTGATCCGGTCTGCGGCATGGCCGTGGATCGAGCTTCCGCTCAGCATCGCGCAGAACACGAAGGACACGACTACGTCTTCTGTTCGGCGGGTTGTCGGACGAAATTCGTCGCGGACCCGGGTCAATACCTCGGCGAAACGCCCCAGGCGAAGCCTGCGCCACCCGGGACGATCTACACCTGCCCCATGCATCCCGAGGTGCGCCAGGTCGGACCGGGCGCCTGTCCGATCTGCGGCATGGCGCTGGAGCCCGAGACGGTCACCGCCGAGGCCGGGCCCAATCACGAACTGAAGGACTTCACGCCCAGGCTCTGGGTCGGCGCCGTCCTGACCCTGCCGGTCGTCGCGCTGGAGATGGGCGGTCATCTGACCGGGCTCGCGGACCGGGTGTCGGGTCAGACGTCGAACTGGATCCAGTTCGTGTTGGCGACGCCGGTGGTCTTGTGGGCCGGCTGGCCATTCTTCGAGCGGGGATGGAAGTCTATCCTGAACCGGCGTCTCAACATGTTCACCCTGATCGCCATCGGCGTCGGCGCGGCCTGGATCTACAGCGTCGCCGCCGTGCTGGCGCCGGGGCTGTTTCCCTCGGCCATGCTGCGCATGGACGGCAGCGCGCCCGTCTATTTCGAAGCCGCGGCGGTGATCACGGTGCTCGTCCTTGTAGGGCAGGTCCTGGAGTTGCGCGCGCGTGAACAGACCTCGGGTGCGATCCGAGCCCTGCTCGATCTGACGCCGAAGACAGCCCGTCGTGTTCGCGACGACGGCGCCGATGAGGATGTGACGCTTGACCTCGTGGCGGTGGGGGATCGGCTGCGCGTTCGGCCGGGCGAAAAAATCCCGGTCGACGGCGAGATCCTCGAAGGGCGCGTGGCCATCGACGAATCCCTCGTGACCGGGGAATCCATGCCGGTCACCAAGGAGGCCGGGGCCAGGGTCATCGCCGGCTCGCTGAACAAGACAGGCTCCTTCGTGATGAGGGCGGACAAGGTCGGCGCCGACACCCTTCTGGCCCAGATCGTCCAGATGGTGGCCCAGGCCCAGCGCAGCCGCGCGCCCATCCAGCGCCTGGCCGATCTGGTGTCCGGCTGGTTCGTGCCGGCCGTTATCGCCATCTCCGTGGTCGCCGCCGTCGTCTGGGGTCTGGTCGGTCCGGATCCGCGCCTGTCCTACGCCCTGGTCGCGGCGGTGTCGGTTCTGATCATCGCCTGCCCCTGCGCGCTCGGCCTCGCCACGCCGATCTCGATCATGGTGGGGGTGGGGCGGGGGGCGCGCGCCGGCGTCCTCATCAAGAACGCCGAGGCGCTGGAGCGGTTCGAGAAGGTGGACACCCTGGTGCTCGACAAGACCGGCACCCTGACCGAGGGACGACCGTCCGTCACCGTGATCAAGCCGGGGAAAGGCTTTGACGAGGTCGAGCTTCTTCGCCTGGCCGCCAGCCTGGAGCGGGGCAGCGAACACCCCCTGGCCGACGCCATCGTGCGCGCGGCGGCTGACCGCGACCTGACCCTCTCCGAAGCCGCTGAGTTCGATAGTCCGGTGGGACGCGGCGTCACCGGCCTGATCGACGGCCGCCGACTGTTCCTGGGCAATGCGCGCTACCTCAAGGAGGTCAGCATCGACGTTGCAGCCCTTGAGGCCGAGGCCGAAGCCCTGAGAGAGGACGGCGCCACGGCCATCTTCGTCGCCGTCGACGGCGTCGTCGCCGGCGTTCTCGGCATCGCCGATCCCGTGAAGGCCACGACCGCGGACGCCATTCGCGACCTCAAGGCCGCAGGCCTTCGGTTGGTGATGATGACCGGCGACAATCGCACCACCGCCGAGGCGGTCGCCCGCAGATTGGGTATCGATGACGTCCGGGCCGAGGTGCTGCCCCAGGACAAGGCCTCGGTCGTGGAGCAGTTGCGCGCCGAAGGGCGCGTCGTCGCCATGGCCGGCGACGGCGTCAACGACGCCCCGGCCCTGGCCGCCGCCGACGTCGGCGTCGCCATGGGAGCCGGTTCAGACGTGGCGATCGAGAGCGCCGGCGTGACCCTGCTGGGGGGCGATCTTCAGGGCATCGTCCGGGCGCGACATCTGTCCAGGGCGGTCATGGGCAATATCCGCCAGAACCTGCTGTTCGCCTTCGGCTACAACACCCTGGGAATCCCTGTGGCGGCTGGCGTTCTCTATCCGGTCTTCGGCCTGATGCTGTCGCCGGCGCTGGCGGCTCTGGCCATGGCGCTGTCCTCGGTCAGCGTCATCGCCAATGCGCTGCGTCTCAGGGCGGTCAGGCTCTAGGCCTTCCAGTCGGCGAAGGGCTCGCCGGTCTTGAGGGGAAGGCCGCAGGCTTGCGTATCTATGAGAGAGGGGCGTTTCCTCAAGGAGAAACACGTGAACCGTTTCAAGATCGCAACCCTGGCCGGCGCGGCCGCCGCGCTTTCCCTGTTCGCGGGGCAGGCCGACGCCCACGCTCGCCTCGTCAGCGCCACGCCGGCGACCGGCGCCACGGTGGCGGCCCCGCGCACCATCAGCCTCACCTTCAGCGAGCGCATGGCTCCGGCCTTCTCGGGATTTGACCTTGCCAACGCCCAGGGAACCGTCATTCCGGTTCAGGCCCGGGTCTCCAAGGACGGCAAGACCCTAAGCGGGTCTCCGCGCTCCGCCCTGGCCGCCGGCGCCTATACGGTCAACTGGCGCGTAGCCTCGCCCGACGGGCACCGCATGACGGGCTCCACCACCTTCATCGTGCGCTAAGCCATGCTGGAGGTCTCGGTCGTCCTTTTGAGGCTGGCGCAGTATCTGGGCGCCATGCTCCTGCTGGGCGTGCCCCTGTTCTTCGCCTTCAGGATGCCCACGTCGGACGCGGCCGTCGAAAGATGGCCGCGAAAGACGCTGCTGATTGCGGCGTTCGCGACCGCGATCGCCTCGCTCGCGGCTCTGGTCCTGCAAACCGCCGTCATGGCGGGATCGATGGCGGAAGCGCTGAAACCGGCGTCTCTTGCCTATATGGCCTTCGACATGGAGATCGGCCGCGCCTTTCTGGCGAGGGCGGTGGTCGCCGCCCTGGCTGGTGTCCTGCTTCTTGTGCTCCGGCCCAGCCGGGCGAGCTGGATCGGCCTCACGGTTCTGGGTTTGGCGGTTTGCGCCAGTCTGGCCTGGACCGGCCACGGCGCCGCCTCCGAGGGGGCCGTGGGCATCGTCCATCTCGCGGCGGATGTCATCCACGCGGCCGCTGCGGCGATGTGGCTGGGCGCACTCGCTGCGCTGGGCCTGTTCCTGACCATTCCTCATGGAGATCCGGAGCGGGACCGGCTGACCCATGACGCTCTGCACGGTTTCGCCGGCATGGGCACGCTCGCGGTCGGTCTTCTGGTCGCGACGGGTCTGGTGAACACCTGGTTCCTGGTCGGTCCCGATCGGTTGGGGGCGCTTCTGACGACGCCCTACGGCCTTCTGCTGACGGCGAAACTGGCGGTTTTCCTCGGCATGTTGGCCCTGGCCGCGTCCAATCGTTTCGTCCTGACGCCCTGCCTTCATCGCGCCCTGGAGGATGAGAGCCAGAAGCCGTCGGCGATCAGCGCCCTACAACGCAGCCTGGTGCTGGAGACGCTCCTGGCGGTCATCCTTCTGGGGCTCGTCGCTGTGATGGGAACGCTCGCGCCGCCCGCCGCCATGATGATGTGACCACTGAGCCCACGACGCGGCCCGTCGCCCTCGAAGCCTTGGAGCGATGACGTCCTCCCCTTGCGCCGTCAGCGCGGGGGGAGGACGTTCGCTAGCCGAGCTTGACCCGTGTCTCGTTCAGGAAGGCGTAGTCCAGCAGGAAAAGGTTCTTGGGCGCCGGCCCCTTCCGGATGCGGCCGGCGGTGTCGTAGTGGGAGCCGTGGCACGGGCAGAACCAGCCGCCGTAGTCGCCCGTCCCGAAGGTCGGAATACACCCCAGATGGGTGCAGACGCCGATCAGGATCAGCCATTCGGGTTTGCCGGGCTTGTGACGACTGGCGTCCGTCGCAGGGTCACGTAGCGCCGCATTGTCGTCCGCGACCGCTTCGGCGATTTCCTTGGGCGTTCGGTGGCGGATGAAGACCGGCTTTCCGCGCCATTTGACCACGATCTGCTGGCCGAGCTGGACCTTGCCGTAATCGACCTCGACCGAGGAGAGGGCCAGGGTGTCGGCGGCAGGGTTCATGGAGTTGATCAGCGGCCAGAGCGCCATGCCGACGGCGCCGACCGCCAGAGCCCCGGCGGCCACATGGATGAAGTCCCGCCGATCCGTGAGGTCCGGGGATGAGAGAGCGGCCTTGTTGTCCGGATGCGGCATTCAAGTTCCTCTCGAGATGAGGTCCTGGGTTCCGAGACGGGCGTGGCGAGGGGCGCAATCCTTGCCTTCCGGCTGCCGCGGAACTGATCCTGCGGGATCAACCTCGCTGCGGAAGGGCCGGTTCCCGACCTCCACCGCACGGGAGAGGTCGGGAAAAGGGACCGCCTGAGCCGCGAAAGGGCGCGGCCCACGCGCGGCCCATGCGCGTGTCAGGAGGCCGGTCGCGGCGCCCGGGTGGAGGAATGATAGCTGACGATGCGCCATTCGCCGTCGCGCTGCCTGAGGACGCTCGTGGCGACGCCGCGACGTTCGGCCGGGGCGCGGCCGGCCGTCTTGAAGGCGATTTGGAACCGATAGGTCTCCGTGGCGTAGGCGACGTCGCCGACGACGGTCGCCTTCGTCACATGATCCTGGAAGGCGAAGCTGGAGAATTCCGCGAATTCAGGGGCGAGGTGGTGGGACAGGTATTCGGAGATGGAGCCCTCCGCGCCGCCCTGTTCGAAGACCTGGGCGTCGGGCCAGAAGAAGGTTTCGGCGCGGGAGGCGCTGAGCGCCTCGAGCGCGCCGCGGTAGCCGTCGAGGACGGCGACCACCTGGGTCTCTGCGGTGGTTTGCGCCAGCGCGGGCGCCGCAATCATGGCGGGAGCGGCGAGGGCGGCTATTGCGATGATCATGGAACGATAGGTCAAAGGGGGTCTCCTTGGTCGCTGTGAACGAAACGTCCCGATTCGGGGCGAGGCGTGGGGCGGCGTCGGGCGAAGAGCCGACGAATGATGCGCCGACCGGGTCGCTCCACGGCCACATGGACGAAGGCCGCTGCAGCGAGCGAGAGGGCCAGGAGCAGGGCGAGCTCCCAGGGACTCATCCGGTAGTTGGAAGGCAGGCCATGGAGCTTCTCGGCTGCGTTTCTCCAGACCATCAGCACCGGGATGTGGACCATGTAGAGGGCGAAGGAGGCTTCGCCGGCGAACAGCCAGGGCCGGGCGGAAAGGAAGGTTCTGGCGCCGGACTTGGCGAGCAGGGCGAGCGCCAGGAGAAAGGGACCCGCAAGCAGGACGATGAGGCGATCGTCGAGCGGATATTGCATGGCGAACAGGAGGAGGCCTGTGGAGCCCGCCGTCAGGACGAGGGAGGCCCTCTGCGAAACCCTTATGCCCTGGCCGAGATAATAGAGCCCGATCCCGTAGAGGAATTCCGGGAGTATGCGCAGGATGCCCATGCTGCCCTCGGCGCGGGGCAGCACGGGGCCGAAGACGACGCGATAGGCCGCGTCTAGAACCACGAACATGAGGATGGCGAGGCCGATGATGAGCCAGGGACGGTGTCTCAGCCTCAGCGCGATCCAGGCGTAGGCCGGAAAGATCAGATAGGCGAACCATTCAGCCGATAGAGACCATGACGGGCCGTTCCATTCCGCGTCCTGGTGGGGAAACCAGGCCTGGACCAGCAAGAGCGTCATCAGGAAGTCGGGGACGGCGAAGCGCCCCGCCTGCAGCGCGACGCCCGCGAGATCCGCGCCCAGGACCAGGGCCAGCATCGCCAACAGGATGAAAAGGTGGGCCGGATAGATCCGAGCGAAACGCGCGACGATGAAACGCCTGTAGTCAGGCGCAGCGTCGCCCTGCAGGTAGACGTGCGTCAGGATGAAGCCCGAGAGGATGAAGAAGACGTCGACGCCCAGGCGCGCCCGGTTCAACAGGCCCGCGGCCTCGGGCGGGAGGGTCCAGGTCAGCTGGTAGTGAAACAGAACCACGCCGAGCGCGAGGAAGAACCGGATGCTGGTCAGCGGTTCGATGACTTCCGGAAACGGATGCCTGTCGGGGTGGAGAGGCGCCGCCACGGTCAGCGCGCCCAGGACGAGTTGAGCAAGACGACGACTATGAACCCGCCGGCGACGGTCGGCTCCAGATATCTGATGACCATGATTTCGCCCCTCCCGACGAAGACCCGCTCTACTTCTCCCTACGCACGGTCTGGCTTGTCCCCCTCGATTTGCGCCACAGTGAGATGAGCCGCTCCGTCTTGAGGGATGAGCGCGGGGTCACGCGTATCCCCAATAAGAACGTCGAAAGGCACGATCATGGATGATCTTGAAAATTGGCTGAGGCGCGCGCCGTCCGGCGACGGCGTGTCGCTCGATCAGCTCGAGGAGGATGTCTGGAGTCGCGTAACAGCGATCCAGGCCGAGAGGGCGACCGGCCGGATCCGCATGGCCGCGGTCGCCGTGGCCCTCGTGGTCGGACTCGCCAACGGCGGCCTCGGCGCGACGTTCGCGCGGACGACACCCTCGGAGATGTCGATTTTCTCGGTGGCGGCGACGTCGCCGCTGGTGCGGCTGGAAATGGGTTGATGGCGATCGCTTGGAAATCCATCGGCGTGACGGTCGCGCTGGCTGCTGCGGCCAGCGGGGTCGGCGCATGGGCCGGCGCCAGCTGGGTGCTCAACAGGCAGACGCCGCCATCGCTGCACGAGATCGTTCACAAGGATCTTGATCTGTCGCCGCAGCAACTGGCCGAGATCGAGGGAATCGAAACCCGCTTCGCCGGGCTGCGCGTGCAGTTGGAAGCTGACGTGCAGGCGGCCAATGGCGAGCTTGCCGAGGCCATCAGGATCAGCAACGGCGACAGTCGGGTGGTTCAGCCGGCCGTCGATCACTTCCACGACGCGATGGGGCGGCTTCAGCAGGCGACTATCGCCCACATCTTCGAGATGCGGACGGTGATGACTGACGCCCAGGCTCGACGCTTCGACCGGAGCGTTGTCGAGGCGCTCACCGCCGACGGCGCCAAGTAGCATTCGTGCCGGAACGCCAGGCCCTGCAGACGAGAGCGGCCCACGGCGATGTCGTGGCGTTCGAAGCGCTCGTACGTGAGACAAAGGCTGGTCTCTACAGGTTCGTCCGTCGTTATGTCGGCGACGCCGACGAATCCTATGATCTTACGCAGGAAGCCTATGCCGCCGCTTGGCTGGCCATCCGCCGCTACGATCCAGCGCGCTCCTTCGAGCCCTGGCTGTGGACGATAGCCATCAACAAATGCCGGGACTGGAGCCGTCGACGCAACATCCGCAGGCTGTTCATGGGCGCGACCGATCTCCAATCCGCCGAGGCACTAGCTGTGGTGGACGATGAGGCCTGCGCGGAGGATCGCTATGACACGGCGGAGCAGGCGCAGCGCCTGCACGCGGCCATCGTCGCTCTGCCGCCGAAACTCAAGGAGCCGCTGCTGCTGACCGCCATCGAGGAGCGGACCCATGCGGAGGCCGCCGAAATCCTTGGGCTGTCGGTCAAGGCCGTCGAGATGCGGGTGGCGCGGGCGCGCCAGAAGTTGGCGCAGAAGTTGCGCGCCGAAGCCTGATCAGCCGGCCTCTTTGGAACCCAAGCGGCGTCCCGGATTTGCAGCATCAGGCTTCTGAGGGGCGAGGGGCTTTGCGTGCGTATCCTTTTAGAGAGTCCGTTTCGCTCCCGAAGCGGACTGGCGATGAGGATTGTTGCCCATGTCGCTCGATCGTCGAAGCCTGCTGCGCGGCGCTGTTGCTGGCGGCGGCCTGTTTAGCCTGCAGGGCTTCTTGCCGGCCTGGGCTCAGACAGGCTCTCCCGGCTTGCGCGCGCACTACCCGACGCTTACCGGGGCCAGCATTGATCTGACGGTCGGACAATCGCCTTTCACCGTGAATGGTCGGACGGCGACGGCGACGACGATCAATGGCCAGCTTCCGGCGCCGCTTCTGCGTCTGCGCGAAGGCCAGAATGTTCGCCTGGCGGTGTCCAACCAGTTGGACGAGGAGACCTCGATCCACTGGCACGGCATCCTGTTGCCCTTCCAGATGGATGGCGTGCCTGGGATCAGCTTCCCTGGCATCAAGCCGCGCGAAACCTTTGTCTATGAATTCCCCGTTCGGCAGTCGGGGACCTACTGGTACCACAGCCATTCGGGGTTGCAGGAGGCGCTGGGCCACTATGGCCCTATCGTCATTGATCCGGCGGGCGTCGATCCGGTCGGCTATGACCGCGAACACGTCCTGGTCCTATCGGACTGGAGCTTCATGCATCCGCATGAAATCCTGGCCAAGCTCAAGAAGAGTCCCGGCTATTTTAATCGCCATCGGACGACGCTGGCGGGCCTGCTGGACGGATCGGACGGCATGAGCCTCGCCGATCGCCGGATGTGGGGAGCCATGCGGATGGATCCTCGCGATGTCCTCGACGTCAACGGCACCACCTATACTTATCTTATCAACGGCCACGGCCCGCAGGAGAACTGGACCGGCCTGTTCCGGCCCGGCGAGCGGGTGCGGCTGCGCATCATCAACGCCTCGGCCATGTCGATCTTCAATGTCCGCATCCCGGGCTTGGCCATGACCGTGGTCAACGCCGACGGCGAGAATGTCCGTCCGGTCGAGACCGACGAGTTCCAGATCTCGGTCGCCGAGACCTATGACGTCATCGTCCGCCCGACCGAGGACCGCGCCTACACCATTGTCTCGGAAGCCATCGACCGTTCGGGCATGGGGCGCGCGACGCTCGCGCCGCGTCTGGGCATGACGGCCGAGGTCCCGCCGCTCCGCGAGGTTCCGACCCTGACCATGAAGGACATGGGAATGGGGGACATGGATATGGGCGGCATGGGCGGAATGGAGGGGATGGGCGCCGCGCCGATGGCCGGCATGGACCATGGAACCATGCCGGGGATGGACCACGGCGCCGCTGCACCGGCAGGCGGGGCCATGTCCGGAATGGAGCACGGATCCATGGGCGCCATGAACATGCGCGATCCCGCGAACGCGACGCCCAATATGGCGGTGGGCGTGGGGGTCCAGACCATATCGCCGATGCCGGCGAACCGGCTCGGCGAAAGGCCGCAGGGTCTGGAGAAGGTCGATCACCGCGTGCTGGTCTACACCGACCTCGTGTCGCTGACCCCCAACAAGGACAGGCGTGCGCCCAGCCGCTCCATGGAGATCCACCTGACCGGCAATATGGAGCGGTTCATGTGGGGCTTCGACGGTCGCAAGTTCAGCGAACTTGTCGAACCGATCCGTTTTGAACGAAACGAGCGAGTGAGGGTGACCTTGGTGAACGACACCATGATGGCCCACCCCATCCATCTGCACGGGCATTTCTTCGAGCTCGTCACCGGCGGGCCCGACGGACACCAGCCCCTGAAGCACACCGTCAACGTCGCGCCCGGCGGCAAGCTCAGTTTCGACCTCACGGCCGACAACCCTGGAGACTGGGCCTTCCACTGCCACCTCCTGATGCACATGCACGCCGGCATGTTCAACGTCGTCACCATTCGCCCGATGGAAGGAGCGGGGTCATGATTCGGCTCTCCGCGGCCCTGGTTCCCCTGATCCTGGCGGCGACGCCCGCCCTGGCCCAGAGCCACGCCGGACATGGCGCGCCCTCGCCGACGACGCGCCAAACCCCGCCCGTGGCGCCGGGATGCGTCGCGCTGGGTTCAGCGGCGGCGGCGACGGGGACTGCGGGAATGAGCCCATCTCCTGCTTCGACCTGCCCCCCGGGAACCGTGCCCGTCCGCGCCGCCGGCGTCGGTCACGATATGTCGACCATGGGGCAGACCAAGCCCGCGCCAGCGATGGCGGGACATGACATGTCCACGATGCCTATGGGGGCAACTCCAGCAGGGCGGGCGGATCCTCATGCGGGGCACGACATGTCGACCATGGGGCAGGCCCAGCCCGCGCCGGCGACGGCGGGTCCTGACATGTCGACCATGCCCATGGCGTCAGCTCCACCGGGGCAGACGGATCCTCACGGGGGACATGACATGTCCGGCTTGGCCGGAATGACCATGCCGCCGGACGTTCCGACGAGTGCGGACAGTCCGGGGCGCCTGCCCCAGGCGCCGCCTCCGCCCGGCGCGCTGGACGGCCCACCCCATGTTGCGGACCAGATCTTCAAGGCCGAGGACATGGCGGCGGCGCGCAGGGTGCTGTTGGCTGAAAACGGCGACATTCGCGTTGGCGCGGTGATGATCGACCAGTTGGAGGCGACCTCCGTCGACGGCGAGGAGGGCTACGCCTGGGATGCCCAGGGTTGGTACGGCGGAGACATTCATCGCTTCTGGTGGAAGTCGGAAGGCGAGGGCGAGTTTGGCGGGAAGCTCGAGGAGGCCGAACTGCAGGCGCTCTACAGCCGCGCCTTCACCCCCTATTTCGACTTCCAGACGGGCCTGCGGCAGACCTATCGGCCCGAGGGTGACCGGACTGACCTGGTCGTCGGGGTTCAGGGCCTGGCGCCCTACTGGTTTGAAGTCGACGCCGCAGCCTTCCTGTCCAACAAGGGCGAACTGACGGCGCGCGCCGAGGCCGAATATGATCAGAGGATCACCCAGCGGCTGATCCTTCAGCCTCGCGCCGAGGTGAGCCTCTCGGCGGAGGACATCCCGGACCTGGGGATCGGGTCTGGCCTGTCCACCCTGCAAGTCGGCGCCCGTCTGCGATATGAGATCCGCCGCGAATTCGCACCCTATGTCGGGGTCGAATGGACCAGGAGCTTTGGCGACACGCGCGATTTCGCCGAAGCGCGTGGGCGAAGCGCCGAAGACACCCGAGTGGTGGTCGGCGTCAGGGCCTGGTTCTAGGCTTTAAGGAGAAGTTGATGAAGGTTTACATTGCAACGGCGCTGGCGGCTGCAGGCCTGTTGGCGGCTTGCCAGCCGGCGGCCGAACAGCCACCGCCCAAGGAGGCGGCCGCCGTCGTCGAGCCTGCCGCGACTGCAACAACCCCGACTGCCGCCTCGGCGGCGGAGACTGCCTCCGCTCTCGAGCCGGCAGGCCCGGCCAGCGTCGTCGTTCAGCAAGCGGCTGAACCCGTAAAGGCTGCGCCTGCGCGCGAGCCAGGACATCCGTCCCTGGCCCCGAAAGTGAGCCCATCGCAACCCAAGCCCCAATCTGCGCCCATGCCGGGTCACGATATGCCTGGTCACGATATGTCGACCATGCGGGACCTGCCCAGCATGGATCATTCTCCGAACTAAGTCCGAACCAAGGAAGACAACCAAGATGCGTTATTTCATCCCCTTCACGATCGCCGCAGCCATGCTGGCTTCTGCCGGCGCCGCTTCCGCCCAGGTTGCTGACCCCCACGCGGGTCATGGCGGGATGGCTATGGCCGCGCCTTCGTCAGCCAGCGTGCTGACCTCGCCGGCTGACGGCTCGATGTCCTCGAGTGCGCCGACCGCCTTCAGCATCACCTTTCCTCACGCGATGACCTTGAAGTCCCTGACGCTGACGACAGACGGCGGTCGTCCGACGGCCGTTCCCGTCCAGGCCGCGGCCGGCACAAAGACGACGGTCGCCTTGCCTGCGCTTGGAAAGGGCAATCATGTTCTGGCCTGGTCGGCCGAGGGCGCCGACGGCCACGCCATGAGCGGCGTCGCCCGCTTCATGGTCCACTAGAAACTTCCCTGGCTCCGGTCGGTTCGGGCCCGTCATGGCCCGGCCGACTGGAGCTTCCAGAGCGATCTTGACTTGTTGATGCTCAAAGCGTGTAACCTGACCGTGTGATGTGGAACCTTCTCCGCACAGTTCTGCTCATCTTTGCCCTGGCCGGATTTTTCGGCCAGTCGACGGCCCATGCCATGCCGATCCAGCTGTTTCACAACGCCGGGGTCGGGGCGGAGGCGTTGGACTGCGCCGAGACCATGGACATGGCCGGCGACACGACCGGAAATCCCGGCGACTGCTGCAAGGACATGACGCCGGACTGCATGGCCAAGATGGGTTGCGCTGCCGTCGCCTCGCCGATTCCGCCGCTCGTTCTGGTCGCTCAGCCCATCACGCTAGGTGCGATCGCCTTTCTTCATTTGAACGTTTCGCGGCACGGGTCTGGACCCGATCCGCTTTATTCTCCCCCAGAACAGCTGGCCTGAACCTCTTCTCGATCTGACGTGGACGCCCCCGCGGCGGGCCTCGTCATTTCGGTGGATCGTCATGCCCCATGCGTCGCGCCGTTCATGGCCGATGCGCGCTGTTCATAGGAGAAATCATGCTCCCCCGTTTCCAATCGTCGGCCAGGGCGACCGTGCTCGGGCTCGCGGTCGCCGGTCTGCCGGGCGTCGCGGCTGAGGCCGCGCCCTTGACGTTCGAGGCCGCGCTGTCCCGCGCAGCCGAGAATGCGCCCGATCTTCGCGCCAGCGCTCTTGGCGTTGATGCGGCCCGTGCGGCCGTGGTCGCTGCCGGGCGCCTGCCCGATCCCAATCTCAAATTCGGACTGGACGGCTTTCCCGTGACCGGGCCCATGGCCGGCCGTTTCGGCGATGACGACTTCACCGCCCTGCGGGTGGGCGTCGAGCAGGAGCTGCCCAGCCGGGCGCGCCGTCGCGCCGAGCGTAGCGTGGCCGAGGCCGCCATCGGCGTTGCCGTCGCCGACGACGCCTCGGCGCTGCGCGAGGTGCGGATCGCGGCGGGCCTGGCCTGGATCGACCTCTACTATTCAGACCGCAAGCTGGCCGCCGTGGACGAGGTCCTGGCGGCGCTGCAACCGCTTTGGGAGGCTGCGCCGTCCGGGGTGGCGTCGGGCGCGGATCGCCCGGCCATGGCCCTGGCGCCGATCCAGTTGAAGGCGGCGCTGGATGATCGGCGTAGCCGGCTGGCGGCCGAGAGGGCGTCCGCGCGCGCCGCCTTGACCCGTTGGACCGGCGACCCGGCGCCGACCACGGACGGCGCGCCGCCGTCAGATGCGCCGGACCCGGAGGTCCTGCGCATCGGCCTCGAGGCCCTGCCCATGCTG
>DGIZ01000227.1:0-187 GCA_002386585.1 Brevundimonas sp. UBA4609
GATGGCGGACAAGGAAATCTGGCGCATGAGCGCGTTTAATCATGCCCGGCTCCCCAAAGCCAAGCCTGCCTCCCTCGCCACCAGGTTCGAAGCCCGCCTAGGCTGAACGTCATGCGCTCGCTGACCGCCCCGCTTTATAATCTGACGTGGCTGGATTTCGTGATCACCGCAATCGTACTGGTTGCTC
>DGIZ01000227.1:418-616 GCA_002386585.1 Brevundimonas sp. UBA4609
CGGCCGCCTGGCGGCTCCACGGCCCCTTGCGGCGGCGTGGGATTGGAACTTCATATGTCAGTTGGCTGGACGAACGCCTGACAAAACTCGAACGCGCTGTCCGCAACAAGAACCAGCGGCCCTAGACGCGTTTTGGATTTTCAAGGGAGTGGTACGCCCCCTCGGGCTCGAACCGAGGACCCTCTGATTAAAAGTCAG
>DGIZ01000227.1:804-31789 GCA_002386585.1 Brevundimonas sp. UBA4609
GATTAAAAGTCAGATGCTCTAACCAACTGAGCTAGGGGCGCACATCGCGTCTGCGAAGAGGCCGGAACATACGGATGAGCTTCAGGACGGGCAAGTGGAAATTTCAGGTAATTTTCCAACGCGCAAACAAGGCGCTGATGAAGCCCGGATCCCCTGAAAACGACCGCCGCCAGCGGCGATTCATTGCAGGTTCACGTCAACTCGCTAAGGCGCGGAGACGATCCGGCGAAGGAACCGGCTTCGCTTCTCCACGTTTTCAACCCCTAGAAGGGGGACCCACGATGAATCGATCCATGTTGAATCGCCTGTTGATCGGGGCGGCGCTGGCCGCCTCCGGCTTCCTTGCCGCCTGTGAACAACCCTACAGCGAACCGACGCCCGTCGAAGCGCCCGCTCCGGTCGAAGCGCCCGCCGCCGAAGACGCCGCCGCGCCGACTGTCGCCGAAGCTCCCGCGCCCGCCGAAACGACTGCGCCGGTCGAGGCTCTGCCGCCGGACCAACGGTCCTCCGAAGAGACAGTCCAACCCGAGAGCGATACGCTGTTTTACTGATTCTCCTGACGAACAGGGCTAAGCGCCCTTGATCGTCTCGCAACCAGGGTTCGGATTTGACGTCGAGGCTCCCCCTCCTTCTTGCTGGCGCCGCCTTATGCGCCCTTGCAAGCCAGGCCGCCGCCGAACCCCGGGCTCAGATTCGCGGTGAGATCGACAGCGACCTCAAGAGCCAGCTCGAACGCGCTATCGGGCAGGTCGACGGAGCGCCTTCCAATCGCTTCGAGGCGCGTCGTCGCGCTCGCGCGGCCCTGACCTCGGCCCAGGCCCTGCTCCGGTCGGAAGGCTATTATCAAGCCACCGTGGAAGATCAGGTGGAGGGCGAGGAAAATCCGGTCGCCGTGGTGCAGGTCGTTCCGGGTCGCCGCTTCGTCCTGGGCGAGGCTTCGGTCAATTGGACGGCGCCCGAGCCCGATGCGGAAACCAGCGCGGCCGTCATTGAAGACATTCGACTGAAACCCGGCGCACCCGGCCGGGCGGCTGATATTCTGGAGGCGGAGGGCCGCGTGGTCGCCGACCTGACCCGCCGAGGATATGCGGACGCCACCGCCCTGCCCCGCCGCGTGGTGGTGGATCACGCCACCTTCCTGGTCCAGCCGGGCTTCAACATCAAATCCGGTGAATTGGTGCGCCTGGACGGCGTCCAGCTTCGGACCCGAGGGCCGACCAAGGAGAGTTGGCTCAACAGTCTCATTCCGTGGTCCGAGGGCGACCGCTACGATCCGGAAGACGTCGCCGAACTGGAGCGCCGACTGCTGGACACCGGCGTCTATGACGGTGTGGGCGTGGCCCTGTCTCCTCTGGACGACGTCCGCCCGGACGGCCTTCGCCCCGTCGTGGTCACATTGGCGGATCGCCCGGTCAGTCTGCTGGAGGCCGGCGCCAGCTATTCGACCTATGAAGGCGTCGGCGTCGACATCTTCCGCACCCGATACAATCGCTTCGGTCGGGCCGACACCCTGCGCTACGGCGCGCGCATCGCCAGCATCGACAGCCGCATCGGCGGTGAATGGTCCCAGCCGCACTGGCGCAGGGCCGGACGGACGCTGAAGCTGTCGTCCTTCATCGTCAACGAGCAGACCGACGCCTACGACCGCAGCGCCATCACTGCGGCCGCCGACCTGTCACAACGACTCGGCAAGACGTCCTGGTTCAGCTACGGCCTGGGTGTCGACGCAGGCCGTTACACCGAATACCGCTTCGACCCGGTGACGCAGGAGCCGATCACCTTCGACCGCGATCTCGCCATCGTCACCCTGCGCGGCAGCGCCTTCATGGATCGCTCGAACGATCCTCTGAACCCGACTTCGGGCTATCGCCTGTCGCTGTCGACGCAACCGACCGCAGTGGCGGGCGAGGATACGGTGCTGTTTCTGCGCACCGAGGGCCAGGCGACCGCCTATCTGCCGCTTCAGGACGGGGCCAAGACCGTGCTGGCCGGGCGGGCGCGCATCGGCTCCATCATAGGCGGCGAGGAACTGACCGTGCCGTCGGATCGTCTGTTCTATTCAGGCGGCGGCGGCTCGGTGCGCGGCTATTCCTATCAGAGCATCAACCCGCGCCTGCCCAACAACCGACCGCGCGGCGGCCTGTCGCTGTTCGAAACCTCCGTCGAGGTGCGACGCGATATTGGCGAGAAGTTGCAGGCCGTGGCCTTCGTCGACGGCGGCGCCGTCGGCTTCCAGGAAACGCCCAACCTCAGCAACATGCGATACGGCGCCGGCGTCGGCGTCCGCTACAAGCTGCCTTTCGGCCCCGTCCGCGCCGACATCGCCTTCCCGCTGAACAAGCGCGAGGGCGACTCCGGGTTCCAGCTCTATCTCAGCATCGGCCAGGCGTTTTGACCGACACTCCTCCGCCTCACGAAACGGGCGCAGATGTCGCCGACACGCCGGCCAAGAAGGCCAAGCGCAAGCGTACGCGCCTGCAACTGGCGGCCTTCATCGCGGGCGCGACCTTCGCCGGCTTGCTGGCCCTGATCGTCGTCGCCCTCGTGGGAGGGCGGATGTACCTCGTGTCCGACGCGGGACGCGAACTGATCACCAGTTTCGTCGCGGGCAAGAAGATCAGCCGCTATGGCCGGATCAACGTCGAAGGGTTGCAGGGCGACCTGTTCAACGACTTCCGCCTGAAGCGCGTCACCGTGACCGACGAGAAAGGCGTCTGGCTGGAAGCGACCGATATCCGTGTCGACTGGTCCTACTGGCCTCTGCTGGCTCGCCGCTTTCATGCGACTGAAATCAGCGCGGGCCAGATTCGCCTGCTACGCCGGCCCGAATTGGAGCCGCCGAGCGAACCCGGCGGGCCGCAGGCTCTGTCCATCGACATCGATCGCTTCAGCGCCAATGTCGAGCTGCTGGAAGGGTTTTCCAAGGAATACGGCCGCTGGACCCTCAGCGGCGACGCCGCCATTCCGCGCAAGGGCGTCAAGAGCGCCAACGTCAACGCCTACAGCCTGAACCGCAAGGGCGACTATCTCCGTCTGGCCGCCGCCTTCGGCGACAAACCCGAAGACCTGCGCGTCAATCTGCGCGCCAATGAAGCCCAGGGCGGCCCTATCGCCGGATCGCTGGGCTATTCGCCGGATCAACCCTTCTCGGCCGTCGCCGTGGTCAACGGCGAGGTCATCGACGTGGCCGTCCAGACCGGCCAGTTTCGCCCGCTTCTGGTGAAGGGGACCTATGGCGACACCGGCGCCAAGGTGTCGGGTTACGCCGACTTCTCCGGCTCGGACCTGTTGGAGCCCTTCGTCGAGCGTATCGGCCGCACCGCCCGCTTCGGCTTCGCCATGACGCCGGACGCCAAGCGCGAAGGCTATCAGGGCGTGGCCTGGCGCCTGTACGCTGACAACATCGAATCCAGCGCCCGCGGTCTGATCCGCACCACGGACAACACCTCGCCCGAGGGAATCAGCCTGGAGCTGAACACGCCGTCGCTCAGCCGCCTGGTGGGCAGCCCTGTCGCCGGTCCCGCCGCCTATACCGGCGTGTTCAAGGGCGACGCCCAGGTCTGGACCCTGCAAGGCTCGGCCAGCCTGCTGAACGCCGACATCGCCTCCTATCGCGCCACGCGCATCTCCGGCCCCGTCAACATCGCCGCCAACAAGGGCCGTATCGACGTGACGACCGACGTGCGCGCCGTCGGCGGCTCTGCGGCGGGCATCATCGGCGGACTGCTGGGTTCTGCGCCGCGCATCCAGATGGAAGGCGCGCGCATGGCCGACGGCGCCATGCTGCTGAAGAAGATCGACGCGCGCGGCCAGGGGCTGACCCTGACCGGCTCGGGCGGACGCGGCCTGAACGGTGGCCTGAACTTCACCGGCCGGGCCGACCTGACCGACCTCTCGCGCATCCAACCCGGCGCGCGCGGCGCGTTCGGCGGCCCGATCCGCGCCGCCTCGGCCAAGGCCGGCGCGCCCTGGACCCTCAGCTTCGACGGGCGCGGTTCGCGCATGGCCGTCGGCATGGAGGAGCTGGACCGTCTGCTGGGCGCGACGCCGCGCCTGCAACTGGCCGGTTCCCTGAATGGCGGCGTCGTCTCCATCGATCGCGGCGAACTGACCGGCGCCGCCGGGCGTGCGGGGGCCAAGGGCCTGATCGAGGGGGCCAAGTTGCGGCTGGCGCTGGACTGGAACGCCCAGGGCCCGTTCGGCGTCGGCCCGGTCGCCATCGACGGCGCCATGTCGGGCGACGGTGCCCTGACCGGCACCCTGGCCCAGCCGCGCGCCGACCTGCGCGCCGCCTTCGACAAGGTGGCGGCGGGCGGACTAACCCTGACCAACGCCGATCTGGTGCTCAGCTTCCGCAAGGGCGCCGACGCCTCGGACGGGCGTGTCGTCCTGAACTCCGGCTCCAACTACGGACCGGCGCACGCCTCGGGCGCCTTCTACCTGGGCGGACCGCGCCTGCGGCTGTCGGACGTCGATGTGAACGCGGGCGGCGTGGCGGCCCAGGGCGACGTCGCCCTGTCGAACAACTTCCCCTCCAGCGCCGACCTGACCTTCACCGCGCGTCAAGGCGCCTTCCTAGCCTCCGGCGAGGCCAATGGCCGCGTACGTCTGACCGAAGGCGCCGGCGACCAGACCGCCGTGCTGGACGTCACGGGCCGCAACGTTCGCCTGACCGGCCAGGACTGGACCCTGCGCAACCTGTCGCTGAAGGGTCAGGGCACGCTGGACCGCCTGCCCTTCACCCTGGCGGCCGATGTGGGCGGCGCCAATCCCGTGCAGTTCAATGGTTCGGGCGAGTATTCCCGCCAGGACGCAGCCCAGAGCCTGACCCTGCGCGGCGGCGGCCGCGTGCGCGAGATCGCCTTCACCACCCGTGCGCCCGCTGTCTTCGCCATCAACGGCGACGGCCGCGTCGCACGCCTGGACCTGGGCGTCGGCGGCGGCGTCCTGACCGGCGAACTGAAGCAGGATAGCCAGGGCAGCGTCATCCAGGCCGATATGACCAATGTCGAAATGGGCTCTCTCGCGCCCGACCTGCGCGGGCAGGTGACGGGCCGCGTCTCGATGCAAGGCCAGGGCGACACGCTGCGCGGCTCCGCCAACATCGACCTGAAACAGCTTCGCAGCGTGGACGCCCCTCGAGGACTGGCCGTCGACGGCACGTTGAACGCCGACCTCAGCGACAACATCCTTAGGCTGCGCGCCCAGGCCAACGACGGCACGGCCGTTCAGGCGACCGCTGACGTCAGCCTACCGGTCGAGGCTTCCGCCACGCCTCTGCGCCTCGCCATCGCCCGCACCCGCGACATGTCGGGTCAGGTCGCCATTCGTGGTCAGATACAGCCGATCTGGGACCTGTTCCTCGGCGGCGCCCAGTCGCTGTCCGGCCAGGTGAACGGTCAGGCGACCCTGGCCGGCACGCTGAACGCCCCGCGCCTGAACGGTCGCCTGGATCTTGAACAGGGCGCATTCCGCGACAGCGCCACGGGGCTTCGCCTCGAAAGCGTGACCCTGGCCAGCCGCTTCAACGACAGCCAGGCCGTGATCGAACGTTTCCAGGCCACTGACGGACTGAAGGGCGAGGTGTCAGGCAGCGGCGATCTAGGCCTGCGCCAGGGATCCCCCTCGACCCTGCAGCTCGAGCTGACGCGCTTCCGCGTCATCGACAACGATATCGCCCAGGCCCGCGCAAACGGCCGCCTGACCGCAGTGCGCGGCGCCGACGGCAACATCCGCCTGACAGGCGCCGTGAATATCGACGAGGCCGAAATCTCGCCGGAGCTGCCTGGCTCCAACGGCATCGTCAAGATGGACGTGGTCGAGATCAATCGCCCCGGCGGCGATCCGGTCGAAACCGAGAAGAAGACGGCTGGCGGCCCCCAGATCGGCCTGGATCTGACCCTGACAGGCCGCGAAATTCATCTTCGCGGCCGCGGACTGAACGTCGAATTGGCCGCCAACGCCAGGGTGCGCGGCACCATCGCCCAGCCTCAGTTGACCGGCACGGCCAATGTGGTGCGCGGCGACTATGAGTTCGCAGGCAAGCGTTTCGTCTTCGATGATCGCGGCTCGGTCATCCTGTCCACCGATCCGGCGCGTATCCGGCTGAATCTTCAGGCCGTGCGCGAGGACCCGGCCCTGACCGCCGTGATCAAGGTCACCGGCAGCGCCGCCGAACCCAAGATCGAGCTGACCTCCACGCCCGCCTTGCCCCAGGACGAAATCCTATCGCAGGTGCTGTTCGGCCGATCGGCGGCGCAGTTGTCGCCGTTCGAGGCGGCCCAACTGGCCTCGGCCGTGGCCTCCCTGGCGGGAGGGGGCGGGTTCGACGTCATCGGCAATCTGAGAGAACTGGCCGGTCTGGACCGCCTCTCCTTCAGCGGCGAAGCGTCCAGCCTGACCGTGGCTGGCGGCCGCTACATCACGGACGACGTCTACCTCGAAGTGATCGGCGGCGCCGAACGCGGAGCCGCAGTCAGCGTCGAGTGGCAGGTCCGGCGCAACCTCGCCATCACCTCGAAGTTCGGCGGCGAAGGCGACACCTCCCTATCCGTCCGGTGGCGGCGCGAAGGCCCTCGTCCCGGCGGCGATCGTCGAGATCGCCGCCCCAACGCCTCCGCGCGACGCTAGAACAGACAACCCGGCGTGACCGCTGGGTTGTTCTTCGACCAATTTGTTCTTGATTTGTTCTAGATCGTTCCGCATCATGCGGCCATGAACAAGGCGATCAATGGACGCGGTGCACGTTCCAACGCCTCGGGTCGGTATGAAGCCGACCGACGCGAGGCCTGGGACGACGGCTGGACGGATCAGGACGAAGCGGCCCCGCCGCTCCGCACCACCCTGTCCCCGGAACACGCCCGCACCATCATCGCCCGCAATACGAGTCCCGACGTCGGCTTCGATCGCTCCATCAACCCCTACAAGGGCTGCGAACATGGCTGCATCTACTGTTACGCCCGTCCGTCCCATGCCTGGATGGGCCTATCCCCGGGCCTGGATTTCGAGAGCCGGATCTTCTTCAAGCCGCACGCCGCGCGTCTGCTGGAACAGGAACTCTCAAAGCCCCGATACGTCTGCCGGCGCATCCACATAGGCGGCAATACCGACCCCTATCAGCCGGTCGAGCGCGAAACGAAATCGACCCGTTCGATCCTGGAGGTCATGCAACGGTTCAAACAGCCGTTCAGCATCATCACCAAGTCGGTGTTGATCGCGCGTGACGCAGACATTCTGGGCGACATGGGAAGACAAGGCCTGGCCTCGGCCTTCGTCTCCATCACAACCCTGGACCGCAAGCTGGCGCGGGCGATGGAGCCGCGCGCCTCCACGCCCGCCAAACGACTGGAGGCGATCAGCCGTCTGGCCGAAGCTGGATGCCTGGTCGGCGTCGGTTTCGCCCCAGTCATCCCCGGCCTGAACGATCATGAACTCGAAGCGGTGCTGGAGGCGGCGCAGAAGGCCGGGGCGACCTCGGCTATGTACGTGACCCTGCGCCTGCCGCTCGAAATCAAGGACCTGTTCCGCGAATGGCTGGCCGACGCCCGCCCCGACCGCGCGGCGCGCGTCATGTCGCTGATCCGCCAGACGCGAGGCGGCAAGGACTACGACCCGGACTGGTCGCAGCGAATGAAGGGAACAGGTCCCGTCGCCGAGCTGATCGCCGTGCGCTTCAAGGCGGCGGTCAAACGCTACGGTCTGGACGGCCCTCGTCATGCGCTCGACGTGACCCAGTTTCGCATTCCCGCCGACGCCCGTCCCCAACTGGACCTGTTCGACCTGGCGTCCTGATCAGCGCCGGAAGACGCCGACCAGTTCGATATGCGTCGACCAGATGAACTGATCGATCGGCGTGACCTTCTCGAGCCGGAAACCGGCGTCGACCAGAACGCGCGCGTCGCGAGCGAAGGTCTGGGGATTGCAGGATACGCCGACGATGACCGAGGCCTTGGTCCCGGGAAGTTGCTGCGTCTGCTCCAGGGCGCCCGCGCGCGGCGGATCAAGGACGATGGCCTCGCATCCCTTCAGGTCGTAGGGCGATAGAGGACGACGGAACAGATCGCGCGCCTGGGCCTCGATTCCTTTCAGCCCCTGCGCCGTGCTGACCCCCGCTTTCAGTGCGGCGATGGAGGCGGCGGCGGAATCGGCCGCCGTGACGCTGGCGACCTCGGCCAGCGGAAAGGTGAAGGTTCCCGCGCCGCAGAACAGGTCGGCGACCTTCCTGGCCCCCCTCACCGCCTCGACGGCGCGTTCAACCATGGCGGCCTCGGCGGCCGGCGACGCTTGCAGGAAGGCGCCCGGCGGCAAGGGCACGGACGCCCGTCCGAACCGAACGCGAGGCTGACGCGCCATCACCAGCGTATCGCCGTCCAGGCTGAGGCGCGCCAGATCCGCTTCGGCTGCCGCCGCAATGGCGAGCGCCAGCTGGTCGCCGTTCAGGCCGCCGGAACGCTTCTCCACCCCCGTCACATCGACGTCCAGACCACTGTCGGTCAGGGTGACGCGCAGGGTCGGCGCCGACTTGGGATGACCCAGGAAAGGCGCCGCGACCTTGGCGAGCGCCGGCAGAGCCGCCGTCAGAAGCGGGTCCGACAACGGACAATCCGTAAGCTCCACTACCCGCCACGACTTGCGCGCCTTGAAGCCCAAGATGACTCGCCCGTCCGGCCCCTGGCGCGCGTGCAACGCCAGGCGTCGGCGACTGGCGAGGGGCGTGGCCACCGTCGCCTCGATCTCGGTTTCCAGCCCTTCGCGCGCCAGGGTCTGGAGCACCACCTCGCGCTTCCAGTTCAGGTAGGGCGCGTCGGCCCAGTGCTGCAACGGCGCGACGCCGCATTCGGCATAGGTTTGCGAGTGAATCGGACGCCGTTCGGGACTGGCCTCGATCAACTCGAATCGCTCGGCCCGCCCGCCCGTGACCTCGGCCGCGATCACCTCGCCCGGCAAGGCGCCCGGTACGAAGACCGGGCCGTCGGCGGTGTCGGCGATCCCGTCGCCCTGATGGCCCATGCGGGCGATGGTCAGCGTCTGCGTCATGCGGCGGCTTCTAACGGTTTCCGCGCGAAAATCGAAACATGAACGAAGATGAACGACGCGATCAAAAGCCGTTCAGCTTCGCGGCCCTATCAATGGCTGCAACAGACGGCGACCTGACCCGTTCAGAGAACGTCCGTCGAAGGAACAGAAACGATGATCGCTCTCATCTCGAAAAAAGCCTCGGTCGCCGCCATCGCCGCCCTGGCCTGCGCCTCGGCTGTCGCCCTGCCCGGCGTCGCCTCGGCCCAGAGCTACGGCTACGACTATCCGCCCGCCTACGGCTATGGAAACAGCGGCTACGGCCAGGGGACCTATTACGACCCCTGCGTGCGTGATCAGCGCCAGCGCGCCACGACCGGCGGCCTTCTGGGCGCCGCGATCGGCGCCGTCGCCGGCTCCCAGATGGCGGCTCGCGGCCGCCGCACCGAAGGCAGCGCTCTGGGCGGTGTCCTGGGCGCCGCGATCGGCGCCGGCGTGGGCAACAGCTCGGCCGCCTGCGACAGCCGTTATCGCCGCGACGCCAACTATGGCTATCAGGGAACCTACGTCCCGCCTGCCTATGGTTACGACAACCGAGGCTATGACAATCGCAGCTATGACTACGATCGTCGCTATGACGACCGTCGCGATAGCTACGACTATTACCGGGACTATCCCGATACCTACGCCTCCACGCCCCGCGACGCCGATCAGTGCCGCCTGGCCGAGAGCAACATCCGTCTTCCCGACGGTCGCATGGAGACGCGCTACGTGCGCACCTGCATGGACCAATCGGGCCGTTATCGCGTCGTCGATTAAGTTTCAGCCCCCCTGTCAATCGACGATGTGAAGAGGGCCGCCGGATCACCGGCGGCCCTCAAATCGTTCGGGCTCAGGCCTTGCGCGCCCAGAGCAGGAACTCGACATTGCCGTCGCCGCCGGTGATGGGGCTGTCAGCGACCTCGCGCACGGTCCAACCGCTCTCCTCCAGCCATTCGCGCACCCCGGCCACGGCGGCGGCGTGCGCCACAGGATCCTTGACCACGCCCTTCTTGCCGACCGCCTTGGGACCATCCGCCTCGAACTGAGGCTTCACAAGCGTGATCAGATCCGCCTCCGGCTCCGCCAGATCAAGGGCTGCGGGCAGCACCTTCGAAAGGCTGATGAAGCTGGCGTCGCAGACGATCAGCGACAGCGTCTCGGTGATCAGGGCCGTGGTCAGGTGGCGTGCGTCGGTCTTCTCCAGATTCACGACACGCGGATCGGCGGCGACCGAGGGATGCAGCTGCCCTGTGCCGACATCCACGGCGAAAACCCGCGCCGCGCCGCGATCCAGACAGACCTCGGTGAAGCCGCCGGTCGAGGCGCCGACATCCAGCACCACGCGCCCCTCAATTGCGACCGGCCACAGATCCAGCGCGTGCGCCAGCTTCAAGGCGCCCCGACCGACCCAGGGATGGGCGGCCTCGGCCTCAATGACGGCGTTTTCCGCGACCTTTTCGGAAGGCTTGGCGACGACGCGGCCGTCCGCCCTCACCCGCCCCGCCTCGATGGCGGCGCGGGCGCGGGCGCGACTGTCGAAGACGCCGCGCGCGACGAGAAGCTGGTCGATCCTCACGCCTTACAGGGTTTCCAGCCGCTTCAGCGCGGCCTGCAGCCGGGCCTTACCCTCTTCGGCTTCAGCCAGTTTGGCGCGCTGTTCCTCGACCACTTCGGCGGCGGCGCGGGCGACGAAGTTGGGGTTGCCCAGCTTCTTGTTCACATGGCCGATATCAGCGTCGAAGACGGCGATCTCCTTTTCCAGACGCACACGTTCGGCGTCCAGATCGATGATCCCGGCCAACGACAGGGCGACCGTCGCCCCGCCCGAGACGAAGGTCACCGCCCCGGCGGGCGCGGCCTCGGCCACGGCGACCTCGGACACGCGGCCCAGGGTCAGGATCAGGTCGCGGTGACGCGCGATGCGTTCAGCCGTGGCCGCGTCCGGGGCGACAAAGGCGAGCGGCGGCTTGGCCGAAGGCGGCACGTTCATCTCGGCCCGCAGCGCGCGGATTTCGCCGATCAGATCGACCAGCCAGCCGATCTCTGCCTCGGCGTCCGTATCCACGAAGACGTCCGGCAGCACCGGCCACGTCTCGCCCATCAGCAAACCGTCGCGCGCCGGGCCTTCCCTGCCCAGTTCGGCCCACAGCTCCTCGGTGATGTAGGGCATGACCGGGTGCAGCAGCTTCAGCGTCTGATCGATGGTCCAGGCGGTCATGGCGCGGGTCTCGGCCTTGGCGGCTTCGTCCGAACCGTTGAACACCGGCTTGGCCAGTTCCAGATACCAGTCGCAGAAGACGTTCCAGATGAAGCGGTACAGGGCGCCCGCTGCATCATCGAAGCGGCCGCCTTCGATGGCGTCCGAGACCTGACGCTCGGCCTTGGTCAGCTCGCCGCGAATCCAGCGGTTGATCGTCTGCTGCACGTCTGCGGGGTCGAAGCCCTCGACGCGGCGCGCTTCGTTCATCTGGCTGAAGCGGGCGGCGTTCCACAGCTTGGTGCCGAAATTGCGATAACCTTCAATGCGCTGCTTCGAAAGTTTGATGTCACGCGTGCCCGACAAGATCGCCATGGTGAAGCGCAAGGGGTCGGCGCCCAGTTCGTCGATGATGTTCAGCGGGTCGATGACGTTGCCCTTGGACTTCGACATCTTCTGGCCCTTCTCGTCGCGGACCAGACCGTTGATGATGACGCGCTTGAACGGGACTTCTCCGTCCATGAAGTGCAGGCCCATCATCATCATCCGGGCGACCCAGAAGAAGATGATGTCCGCCGCCGTGACCAGATCGCTGGTCGGATAGAAGCGCTCCAGATCCTCGGTCTTTTCCGGCCAGCCCATGGTCGAGAACGGCCACAGGGCGGAACTGAACCAGGTGTCCAGAACGTCCTCGTCCTGGGTCAGCACGACCTCGGAATCATAGTCCGACAATGCCTGCTCGCGGGCGTCCTCTTCCGTCTCGGCGACGTAGATCTCGCCGTTCGGTCCGTACCAGGCCGGGATGCGGTGGCCCCACCACAGCTGGCGCGAGATGCACCACGGCTCGATGTTGCGCAGCCATTCGAAGTAGATCTTCTCATAGGACTTCGGCTCGAAGACGGTCGCGCCCTCCTCGACCGCCTTCAGGGCGGGCTGGGCCATGACCTTGGCGTCGACGTACCACTGGTCCGTCATCCACGGCTCGATGACGACGCCCGAACGGTCGCCGTGCGGGACCATGTGCTTGGTCTTCTCGATCTCGCGCAACCAGCCTTCTTCCTCGGCGCGGGCGACGATGGCCTTGCGAGCGGCGAAGCGGTCCATGCCTTCGTATTCGGCGGGCACATCGGGCGTGTCGGCGGCGGTGATCCGGCCGAAGGCGTCCATCACGTTCAGGGCTTCAAGTCCCGCACGCTTTCCGACGCCGAAGTCGTTGAAATCATGGGCGGGCGTAATCTTCACCGCGCCCGAACCCTTGGTCGGGTCGGCGTAGTCGTCGGCGACGATCGGAATGCGGCGGCCAGTGATCGGCAGGGTCACGAACTTGCCGACCAGACCCTTGTAGCGTTCGTCCTCTGGGTGAACGGCCACGCCGGTGTCGCCCAGCATGGTCTCCGGCCGGGTCGTCGCCACGACGATGAAGTCGCGCGTCTCGAACTCGGTCGCCTTGCCGTCCTCGTCGAAGGCGACCGGGTGCTCATAGGTCACGCCGTCCGACAGGCGATAGGCGAAGTGCCAATAGGCGCCGTCGACCTCTTTCTGCTCGACCTCAAGGTCCGAGATGGCGGTCTGGAAATGCGGGTCCCAGTTCACCAGCCGTTTGTCACGATAGATCAGGCCGTCCTTGTGCAACTGGACGAAGACCTTGCGAACGGCGGCGTTCAAGCCTTCGTCCAGCGTGAAGCGTTCGCGCGACCAGTCGCAGGACGAGCCCAGACGGCGCAGTTGGCGCACGATGGTCCCGCCGGATTCGGCCTTCCACTCCCACACCTTCTCGATGAAGGCGTCCCGGCCCATGTCGCGGCGGCCGATGTTGCCCTCAGCCGCCAGCTTGCGCTCGACCACCATCTGGGTGGCGATGCCTGCGTGGTCAGTGCCGGGCAGCCACAGGACGGCCTTGCCCTTCATGCGGTGATAGCGGGCCAGAATGTCCTGAAGCGTGTTGTTCAGGGCGTGGCCGATGTGCAGGCTGCCCGTTACGTTCGGCGGCGGAATGACGATCGAATAGGCATCGGCGGCGCCGTCGGTCGGCTTGGCCGCGCGCGGAGCAAACAGGCCGCTGTCCTCCCATTGGGCATAGATGCGCGGCTCGGCGGCCTTGGGTTCGAACGTCTTCTCAAGCATGGTCATCTCGTTTCCCCGAGGCGTCGCGCGAATGCGCCGCCGATCGGGGTTGGAATTCTTCGGTAAAGCAAAGGGCGGTCCCGCCGGAACCGCCCTCATGTGACTTAATGATCGCCGCGCCCGACGGCTAGGTCAAATCAGTGACGCCGCGGTGAGAACCAACCGTCGTCCGTCCGCTGAACCGACCCCGCCACCGCCAGGACCGCCAGGGTCTGCTCGATCCGGTCCGTCTTGCGACGGTCGATCCGACCATCGAAGCGGCGCGCCAGTTCAAGAGGCTGTAGCGGCCGGCCTTCGCGGCGCAGTTCTTCCAGCAGCACGCCGGCCAGGACTGCGGGCGCTTCGGGCAAGGGCTTGCGCGCGTTCACCTTGTCGAGCGACGCCTCGATCTGCACGGCGCGCGCGGACGCCTTGATCCGGCCGGCTTGATAAGTCGGGCGCAAAAATTGGATTTCGCCCCTCTCCTCTTGAACCCGCCGCGCACGATTCAACTCCAGCAGGGCGCCGAGCGCCGCCTGATCCGTCATGGCGTCGCGCCACCCGTAAGCCGACGCCACCTGCTGATCCAGTCGTTGGTGCAGATGGTGCAGCAAGCCGACCTGGCCGCGATCATAGATATCGCGCTCGGCGGTCGTCAGTTCTCCGCCCTCCTGAAGGCGGTGTCGGACATTGTAGAGCCCGGTCATGGCCAGGTCTTCGTGCCTACCCAGCACCTGGCGACGACGTTCGTCGATCTCCTCAGCCAAGGCGCCGACCTCCAAGCCTGCGGTGCTGTTGAGATCAGGAAAGGGAAAGGCGTCAAAACAGGCCTTCTTGTTATAGACCGGCCGATCTTCCAGCTGCCCGCCCCGCGCCAGGGCCCACAGACCATGCAGTCGCGATGACAGCACGCCCAGGATGCGAGGATCATCAGAGGCGACCGCGATCAGAGCATTGTCCGGCAGGATGTCAGCGTCCAGAAAACGGAACCACCGATGCTTGGCCGTCTCTACCGTGGCGATATAGCGGGACAATCCTTCCAGCGCCGGGCGGAACTCGCTGCGCGGTTCGCCGAACATCCACCAGTTGTCGCGATAGGTCGCGCGGTTGTTGCGGTCGCGCTCGGGCTTCACGCTCTCCAGCAGATGCTGGAAGATCGCAGGGTGGCGGCGGCGCGCCTCCTCCTCGGTCCAGCCGAACAGATCGATCACCTTCACACCGCGCGATCGTGACGCCAGGTCGCGTCCATTGCGATAGGCGCGGATCGGACTGTCCGCCTCATCGCCAGAAGCCGCCAGCAGTTGCTCGGCCTTTTCCGGCGACACCATGAAGCCCGGACCGTGCAGCTTCACTCCCGGCGAGCACAGCAGCGCATTGGCCTTCAGCGATTGCGCCTCGCTGATCGACAGGCCGATGGTCAGGTCCGGCGCGATGTCGCCCCTCTGTTCATGAAACACGATCTCCGGCGTCTCGCCGTCGCTGACGGTCTCCTCGACAACCGTCAGCAGCCGCCCCTGCCCGTTCGGTTCGCCGCGCTCGGCCACCGTCATGGCGATGCGCACATCAGCGCGGTCGACCCCCTTGATCCACGGATGGTCAGGGATGGCGAAGGTCAGCCGCATGGGCGGCCCGCCCTTCAGATGATGCTCGAGCACGCGCCGGGAAAAGGTCTGGGTTATGGAGTTGGTGGTGATGAAGCCGAACCGTCTCAGCGTGCTGTCCTTCGTCGTCAGGATCTCGGCCGCCCGATCCCACCACGCCGTGACCAGATCGGCCGATCGGAACCGCCCCTGCCGCACCCGCCAAAGGGCGTCGACATAGCCGTCGCCCAGCTCCCCGCGTACATCCTTGCCGCCGATGAAGGGCGGATTGCCGATGATGAAATGCGCCGCCGGCCATACCGTTGGACGCGGATCAATGTAACGGGCGACCTCCCGCTCTTCACGAACCACCGCCGCCGAAAGGCCGCCCCGGCTCAGCTTCCGAGTGTGAGTGACCGGTCGCCCATATCCATCGCGCACGAGCTCTTCGCCAGTCCAGATGAGCAGCGCATCCGTATGCAGAATGCAGTTGAAGTTGCGCAGGATCGGTTCGGTCGGCTTGGCGTCGCCGGCGTTCCTGAAATGCCATTGCAGATAGCCGATCCACATCACCATCTCGGCGATCCAGGCGGCGTGCACGTTCTTCTCCAGCCCCCAGAACTGCTCGGGGCTGATGGTGTGCCCCTGCAGACCGAGCGCCGTCTGGGCGTCCCCCAGGTCGGTCAGGGCGGTCAGGACCTCGCTCTCGAGATCCTTCATCATATCCATGGCCACATAGAGGAAGTTGCCGGTTCCGCAGGCCGGATCCAGCACCCGCGTCCCACACAGCTCGCGATGGAATTCGCGCATGGCGCGACGCGCCCGAATGATGTCGCCACGAACATAGTGTCCGACCGCCACCCCTGCGACAGCCTCCCACTCGGCGCGCAGCGGCTCCATGATCGTGGCCTCGACCAGTCGCCGCACATAGGCCTTGGGCGTATAGTGGGCGCCCAACTCGCCGCGTTCGGTCGGGTCCAAAGCCTGTTCCAGCAAGGCGCCGAAGATCGCCGGCTCGACCGAGGCCCAGTCGCGCTGGGCGGCGGCGATGAGGGCCTCAAGTTCGACCTCCGTCACCGGCACGGCGGCCTCTTCCTTGAACAGGCCGCCGTTGAAGCGTCGCAGGTCCTGGCGAACGGCCGAGCAATGGCCGCCGCTGTTCATGCGCCGAAAGAAGTCCGCCGCGCTGACATGAAAGCGATCCGCCATCCCGCGATAGCTTTCCAGCAGGTGCAGAAAGCCCCTGTCGTCGATCAATCCGACGCTGTCGGCGAACATGGCGAAGATGCATTGCATGACGAACAGGGAGGTGCGCTTGTCCCACGCCGCCCGCGCTACGGTATCGACGCGCCCCCCGGCGTCGGTCGGCGCCCGCTTGCGGATCGAACGGACCAGCCAGGCCAGTCGCGCCGCGATGTCGCTGGTCACGGCCGCCACATGGTTCGCCGGGTCCAGGCTCATCGGCTCATCCCAGACCCGGCGCAGACGATCGCGAACCTCAGGATCACGCAGGTCGTCCATGGCGATGCGACAGCGGGCCAGGTCGGGAAAGGGCACATAGCCCTTCCCCTGCCGATCGAAGTCGGCCCACAGATGAATGGAGCGGCCCACGTCCACGACGACGATAAAGGGCGGCCATTCGTCCAGCGCCTTGGCGTAGCTCTCGGCCTGACGCTTGGCGTCCAGCATCAGCCGCTCGATGGCGTCTGGATGCCCCTGCGGCGGCTTGCGTCCTCGACCGTTGAACAGGGCCAGATGCCGTTGCGGGTCCAGTTCGCCGCCCGGCGCCCGCTTCTGCGACTGCTTGGCCTCGAGCACAAAGGCGCCGCGCCGGTAGCAATCGATGAACCCTCGATGGGCCCCGCCGTCGTGAAATGAAAACTCCACACGCCGCTCGAAGCAGTAGCCGCGATCTCCGACCGTCTCCTGATCCGGCGCCGCCACTCCGATCAGGGCGCACAGCTGGCCGATGAAGGTCTGATAGTGCGCACGCTCGCTGATTGTCGCACCGCCCCAGCGCGTGATGAACGCTTCGACATCCATAGATTGTTCTCCCACCCCTGAGAGAACAATATTAGGTTGAATTATTCTTCAAACACAACCTGTACGAGATCACTTCAGCGGCGGCCGAAATCCTTCAGCACCGCCTGCGCCGCATTGTGTCCCGGCGCCCCCGTCACCCCGCCGCCCGGATGAGCGCCCGATCCGCACAGATAGAGCCCAGGCACCGGCATCCGGTGATCGGCGTGGCCCAGCACCGGCCGCGCGCTGAACAACTGGTCCAGCGTCAGCCGCCCGTGGAAAATGTCGCCGCTGATCAGGCCGAAGCGTCGCTCCAGATCGCGCGGTCCCAGCGCCAGCCGCCCGACCACCGACGCCTTGAACCCCGGCGCATGAGCATCGACCGTCTCGATCATCAGATCGGCCACCGTGTCGCGATGCGCGTCCGCCAGATCCGGTGAAACGTGTTGGCAGAACAGGCTGGCGACGTGTTGGCCCGCCGGAGCCAGGCTGTCGTCCAGGGTCGAGGGGATCAGCATCTCGACGATCGGCTTTGACGACCAGCCGTTCAGCCGCGCCTCGGCGTGGGCGCGGTCCATATAGGCCAGCGTCGGCGCGATGATGATGCCCGCTGTCAGGTGGTCCCCCGCCCTCGGCAGGGCCGTGAAGCGCGGCAGTTCCGACAGGGCGACGTTCATCCGGAAGGCGCCCGACCCCGAGGCGTAGCGGCTCATCCGCTCGGAGAAGTCCGCCGGAACCACGGCCGGATCGACTAGGCGGTCGAACAGCAGACGCGGATGCAGGTTGGACACCACGGCGCGAGCGCGGACTGCGTCGCCCGCCTCGGTCACGGCGCCGACCGCCCTGCCCTTTTCCGTCAGAACCTCAGCGACCGGCGCATCCAGCCGGATGTCGACGCCCTGCTCGGCGCAGGCGGCGGCCATGGCCTGGGTGATGGCGCCCATGCCGCCGATGGCGTGGCCCCAGGCGCCCTTCTTACCGTTCACCTCACCGAAGACGTGGTGCAGCAGGACATAGGCCGAACCGGGCGTATAGGGGCTGGCGTAGTTGCCGACGACGCTGTCGAAACCGAACAGGGCCTTGATCGGATCACTCTCGAACCACCCGTCCAGCCAGTCGCCCGCCGACTTGGCGAACAGGTCCAGCAAATCGCGTTGCGCCGCCAGACCCAGGCCCGAAACCCGCCGCCCCAAGGACGCCGCCTTCAGCATCTCCGGCAGGGCGGCCAGCCAACCACCCTCGACGACATTGGGCGGCGTGGTCAGGATCAGATCGCGCAGGATGGCGGCGACCGTCTCCAGCCGGGCCTCATACTCAGGCAGGCGCTCGGCGTCGCGGGTCGAGAACTTGGCCACCTCGGCCTGGGTCCGGCCCTCGCCGGTCAGCAGGTAGCGCCCATCATCAAAGGGCAGGAAGTTCGCCGCCCGTCGCTCCACCACCCGCAACCCGTGGCGCTGCAACTCCATGTCGGCGATGACGCGCGGGTTCAGCAGGCTGACGGTGTAGCTGGCGGTCGAGTTGCGGAAGCCGGGATGGAATTCCTCGGTCACCGCCGCCCCGCCGACGACGCCGCGCCGCTCCAGCACCGTGACCTTCAGCCCGGCCCGCGCCAGATAGAAGGCGCAGACCAGTCCGTTGTGCCCGCCGCCCAGGATGACGACGTCCGTTTCCGTCTGCGCCATGCGCGCTCCCTCCCGCTTGAGGGAACGACGCTAGTCCTAGGCCGCGCGTCCCGCCAGATAGCGGCGATGCAGCAGCGGCTTGCCCAGCCAATAGGCCAGTTCCGCCGGGCGGCTGATGTTCCAGACGGCCAGGTCGGCGGCCTTGCCCGCCTCAAGCGTGCCGATCTCGTCCTGCAGGCCCAGCGCGCGGGCCGCATTGCGCGTGGCGCCCGCCAGCGCCTCTTCCGGCGTCAGGCGGAACTGGACGCAGGCCAGGTTGATCGCCGCCGTCATCGAGGCGACCGGCGAGGTGCCAGGATTGCAGTCCGTGGCCACCGCCATCCGCACACCGTGCCGGCGCAACAGGTCGATCGGCGGCGCCTGCGTCTCTCGCAGCATCAGGAAGGCGCCGGGCAGCAGCACCGCCACAACGCCCGCCTCGGCCATCGCCTTCACGCCCGCCTCGGTCGTGTGCTCGATATGGTCGGCCGACAGCGCCTGATAGCGGGCGGCCAGCGCCGCCCCGCCGCCGTCCGACAACTGGTCGGCGTGCAGCTTGACCGGCAGGCCCAGTTCCTCGGCCTTGTCGAACAGGCGGCTGACCTCCTCGACCGAGAAAGCGATGGGCTCGCAATAGGCGTCCACCGCATCAACCAGCCTCTCAGCGTGAGCGGAGGGCAGGATTTCATCCACAGCCTTGTCCACATAGACGGCGCGGTCGGCCTTATGCTCCGGCGGAACGGCGTGCAGACCCAGATAGGAGGTGCGCACCCGCACCCCGGCCTCGCTCCCGATGCGATGGGCGACGCGCAGCATCTTCAGTTCGCTGTCGTGATCCAGGCCGTATCCAGACTTGATCTCGACCGTGGTGACGCCGGTGGCCTTCAGCCCTTCCAGCCGCGCCACGGCCGAGGCGTAGAGCTGATCCTCGCTCTCCTCGCGCGTGGCGCGCACGGACGAGACGATGCCGCCCCCGGCGCGCGCGATCTCTTCATAGCTCGCGCCTTCCAGCCGCCGCTCGAACTCACCCGAGCGGTCGCCGCCGAAGACCAAATGGGTGTGGCAGTCGACCAGCCCAGGCGTGACCCAGCGTCCGCCCAGACGGTCGGTTTCCACAGCCTTATGCACAGGCAGATCCGCGCGCGGTCCGACCCAGGCGATGCGCCCCTCCCGGATCAGGATGGCGGCGTCCTCAATCGCGCCATAGGGGACGCCGCCCTCCGTCATGGCGGCGACGTGGCAGTCGGTGATCAGCAGATCGGCGTCGATCATCGCGCGGCCACTCCAGCCAGGATTTCACAGAACCAGCGCCCCGCCGTCAGGGAGCCGAGGTCGCCTATTTCCAGCGACGGGTCGTATTCGGTCAGGTCGACGGCGCGGACCTTGGCGTGCGCGCCGATGGCGCGGGCGGCGTCGAAGAAGTCGTGCACCGACACCCCGCCCGGCCGCGCGCCGGGGCTGGCGGGCCACTGGCTGCGGTCGATCACGTCGATGTCGAAGTCGACGTAGATGACCTCGCACAGGGACGACAGGCGCTCTAGCTCCTCGACCACGATGTTGGCTAAACCGCGCTGGCGGCATTCGCGGGCGGTGCGGACGCTGATACCCGCCGCCTCAGCCTTTTCATGGGCGCGGCGGGTGTTGGCGAAGGGCGCGAGGCCGACCTGACTGATCCGGAGCCCGTCCATACCATCATCCAGCAACGCCTGGATCGGGTTACCGTTGGTCAGGCCCTGATCCGTGTCGCGCAGGTCGAAGTGGGCGTCCAGCGTCAGCACGCCGACGCGCTCTAGACCGAGAGCATGAACACCGGGACGGGTGATGGCGTTGTTGCCGCCGACCAGAATGGTCAGGCCGCGGTGGGCCTGCGCCGCCACCGCATCGCGCACCGTCTCAAAGGCGTCGAAAGGCGAAACGGCCTTCAGCGCCACGTCGCCCGCATCATGGACCTTGATCTCAAGCTCCAGCCCAGTCTCGACATCATAGGTCGACAGACGCGACAGGACGCCTCGCAGAACCTTCGGGCCCAGATCACAGCGGCCCGGCGTCAACGACCGCTCGTTCAGCGGCGCGCCGATCAGGGCGACGCGCGCCTCTGGATGCTGGCCGACCAGATCGCTGACAGAGCGCCAGCCCAGAGCTTCAGACGGTTCGCCCATCAGGGTCATCCTTTGGCCAATCAACCTTTAGTGGGAGAGAAGCGCGCGACCAGATCATAGGCTGCGCCGGGGAAAATCTGTGAGGCCCAGGTCACGCCCTGACCGTCGCGCCAGGTCCGGCGTTCCAGCCGCAGACACGGCGCGCCGTCGGCCAGACCCAGACCCGCCGCCGTCTCATGATCGGCGCCGACGGCCGAGATACGGTGCTCCGCCTCGGTCCAGGGCATATGGGCCAGCAGCCAGCCGCCGGGAGGCTGCGTCGTGAAGTCGGCGGCCTCCGCCTCAGGTGCCGCTGTCAGCGAGATCAGGCGACGCTCGAACACGAACGGTAGATCATCCGCCAGATGCAGGGTCTGAAGTTCCACAACCTTGCCGCCCAGCCCCTCTTCATCTTCGCTGGCCGGGCGCACGATCCGGCCCAGCAGACGGTGGGAATAGGCCAGCCCGCGCCCCTCGACCTCGGACTGAATGTCGGGAATGGCGACCAGGGCCGAGGAATGCACGGGTGGATGGGCCACCACGGTTCCGGCACGACGGCGACGCACCACCAGCCCGCGCGCCGCCAGATCAGACATGGCGCGCGACACCGTCATCCGCGCACAGCCGTATTCCGCCGTCAGTTCAGCCTCGGTCGGGATGCGGAAACCCGGCCGCCATTCGCCCGAGGCGATGCGGCGCTCGATGTCGCCCGCGATGCGACGATGAAGCGGCTCCTGATCCATCATGCAAAACTGCCCCTTGCGCGCATTAATGTCTAGACATAACACTGAGCCCAACATTCGACGACCGAAGCCGCATGGAGGATTCGATGTCCACGCCCAACACTCGCCAGAATACCAGAGTGATCCGCAGCCCGCGCGGGCCGGAAAAGACTGCAAGAACATGGGCCGCCGAGGCCGCCATGCGGATGCTGATGAACAACCTCGACACCGAGGTGGCCGAGCGTCCCGAGGATCTGGTCGTCTATGGCGGCATCGGCAAGGCCGCCCGCAACTGGCAGGCGTTCGACACCATCGTCGACCAGCTTCAGAAGCTGGAAGCCGACGAGACGCTGATGGTCCAGTCGGGCAAGCCTGTCGGCGTGTTCCGCACTCATGTCGACGCACCGCGCGTATTGATCGCTAACTCCAACTTGGTGCCCAAATGGGCGACCTGGGACCATTTCAACGAGCTCGATAAGAAGGGCCTGGCCATGTACGGCCAGATGACCGCCGGGTCATGGATCTACATCGGCACCCAGGGCATCGTTCAGGGCACCTATGAGACATTCATGGAGGCGGGGCGCCAGCACTATGGCGGCGACTGGTCGGGCAAGTGGATCCTGACGGCGGGCCTGGGCGGCATGGGCGGCGCCCAGCCTCTGGCCGCGACCATGGCCGGCGCCTCGTGCATCACCATCGAATGCCAGCGCAGCCGCATCGAGTTCCGCCTACGCACCCGCTACGTCGACGTCATGGCCGAGACGCTGGACGAGGCCCTGGCCCTGTTGGAGCAGTCGTTCAAGGACAAGAAACCCTTGTCGATCGGTCTGTTGGGCAATGCGGCTGACCTTCTGCCTGAAATGGTCAAGCGCGGCGTCCGCCCTGACCTGGTGACCGATCAGACCAGCGCCCACGACCCGGTCAACGGCTACCTGCCCTCGGGCTGGACCGTCGCCGAGTGGGAAGAAAAACGCGTCAGCGACCCGGCCGCCGTCGAGACCGCCGCCCGCGCGTCGATGGCGACCCACGTCAGGGCCATGCTGGACTTCCAGAAGATGGGCGTCCCCACCACCGACTACGGCAACAACATCCGTCAGGTCGCCTTCGATGAGGGCGTCGAGAACGCCTTCGACTTCCCCGGCTTCGTCCCTGCCTATATCCGCCCGCTGTTCTGTCGCGGCATCGGGCCGTTCCGCTGGGCCGCCCTGTCGGGTGATCCCGAGGACATCCGCAAGACGGATGAGGCGATGAAGAAACTGTTCCCCGACAACGCCGGCCTGCACCGCTGGCTCGACATGGCGGGCGAGCGCATCGCCTTCCAGGGCCTGCCGGCGCGCATCTGCTGGATCGGCTTGGGCGACCGCCACCGCGCGGGCCTGATGTTCAACGAGATGGTGAAATCGGGCGAGTTGAGCGCCCCTATCGTCATCGGCCGTGACCACCTGGACTCAGGCTCCGTCGCCAGCCCGAACCGCGAGACCGAGGCTATGATGGACGGCTCGGACGCCGTGTCCGACTGGCCCTTGCTGAACGCCCTGCTGAACACGGCGTCGGGCGCGTCGTGGGTGTCGCTGCACCACGGCGGCGGGGTCGGCATGGGCTATAGCCAGCACTCGGGCGTCGTCATCGTCGCCGACGGCACCGAGGAAGCCGCCAAGCGGCTGGAGCGCGTTCTGTGGAACGACCCGGCCACGGGGGTCATGCGCCACGCCGACGCCGGATACGACATCGCCAAGGACGCCGCGCGCGAACATGGGCTCAATTTGCCGAGCCTGAAATGACCGTCCCCCTCCCCTTGTGGGAGAAGGTGGCCCGCGCAGCGGGTCGGATGAGGGGTCGCGCCATCGCTCCCCTCATCGCTCTTTCCACCCGTGTCGACTTCGCCGGTCGGCGCAACCCCTCATCCGTCGGGCCGTTGGCCCGCCACCTTCTCCCGCAAGGGGAGAAGGGAGAGACAGCATGACCCAGATCATCATCGGCCAATCCCCCCTCACCCTCGCCCAGCTTCGCGCCGCCCTGAACGGCCCGGTCACGGTCAGCCTGACCGACGCCGCCTGGGCCAATGTCGAAAAGGGCGCGGCGACCGTCGCCGCCATCCTGGACGAAGGCCGCACGGTCTATGGCATCAACACCGGCTTCGGCCTGCTGGCCAACACCAGCATCGCGGCGGAAGACCTTGAAACCCTTCAGAAGAACCTGGTGCTCAGCCACGCCTGCGGCGTCGGCGAGCCGCTGACCGCGGACACCACCCGCCTGCTGATGGTGCTGAAGATCGCCAGCCTGTCGAAGGGCGCCTCGGGCGTGCGTCGTCATACCCTGGAGACGCTGATCGGCATGGTCAATGCGGGCGTCCTGCCGCTGATCCCGTCCAAGGGTTCGGTCGGCGCCTCAGGCGATCTGGCGCCGCTGGCCCATATGTCGTGCGTCCTGATCGGCGTCGGCGAGGCCCGCTATGAGGGTGAGACGCTGGACGCCGTATCGGCCCTGGCTAAGGCCGGGCTGAAGCCCGTCGTTCTGGGCCCCAAGGAAGGCCTCGCCCTGCTGAACGGCACCCAGTGTTCGACGGCCCTGGCCCTGACCGGCCTGTTCGCGGCCGAGGATGTGTTCGCCGCCGCCATCGCCGCCGGCGGCCTGTCGGTCGACGCGCTTCTGGGTTCGGACGCCCCGTTCGATCACCGCATCCACGCCCTTCGCGGCCAGCCGGGCCAGATCGACGTCGCCCGCCGCCTGCGCGAACTACTGAACGGCAGCGCCATCCGCGACAGCCACCGCCACGACTGCGCCAAGGTGCAGGACCCCTACTCCCTGCGCTGCCAACCGCAGGTCATGGGCGCGACGCTGGACGTGCTGCGCAACGCCGCCGCCATGCTGGAACGTGAAGCCAACGCCGTGACCGACAATCCGCTGGTCTTCATCGAGGACGGCGACGTCATCTCGGGCGGCAACTTTCACGCCGAACCCGTTGCTTATGCAGCGGATCAGATCGCCATGGTTCTGTGCGAGATCGGCAATATCAGCGAGCGTCGCACCTCGATCCTGGTCGACCCCAAGATGACCGACCTGCCCGCCTTCCTGGTCAAGGACAGCGGCGTGAACTCGGGGTTCATGATCGCCCAGGTGACGGCGGCGGCCCTGGTGGCCGAGAACCGCATGGTCGCCCACCCCTGCGTCATCGACACAGTGCCGACCAGCGCCAATCAGGAAGACCACGTCTCCATGGCCACCCACGGCGCGCGCCGCCTGCTGGACATGGCCGCCAACACGGCGACCGTGGTCGGTATCGAACTGCTTGCCGCCGCCCAAGGCATCGAGTTCCGTCGTCCGCTGACCTCGTCGCCGGAACTGGAGCAGACCTACGCCATCGTGCGCGAGGCCTGCGGCGCCTATACCGAAGACCGCTATTTCGCGCCGGACATCGCCCGTGCGACGGAAGGCGTACGCGCGGGCCGTTATCGCGCCTTCGCAGGCGATCTCCTGCCCTCGGCTTGAACCGGACGGCGGTTGAGCGCTTTCATAGGCAGTGTGAACGCGGACCGCCCCCGAGCATGAACAGGAATGCCGTCATTCTGGCCTCCGCCGCCCTGGTTCTAATGGGACTGGGGGCGGCCGGCTGGGCTGCGTGGAACTCGACTTCCGTAGCGCATGGCGGACGAGGATCAGGCCCGGCTGTCGCTATCGAAGTCGTTCCGCCCGTTGAACCCGACCTTCCGGTCGGCTCCATCATGGCTGTTGGAGAATTGCGGGATGGATACGAACATGATCCCGACCGGCTCGCCGACGTCCCGAGGGATGACGAACCTTATGTCGAAAGCGCCTGGCTGGAGTTGACGCCCGACCCGCCGCCGCCCGAACAGGAAACGCCGCCGCCCCTTATCCGCCTCTCGCCGCCGCAGCCTGCGCCACAGCTGGAAGGGGATGACTACGGCTTCGGCTTTGACGCCCCCCAGCCCGACTACGCCGCCGAACGCGAGGCGCGCCAGTCCGCGCTTAGGGAACCGCCATTATTAGAAACGCGGCGCGCATCGGACAGCGTCTTCTATTGAAAAAGGCCCCGGTTTCACCGGGGCCTTTCTGCGTCAGCGCATTGTCGTGACGGAAACGGTGTAGTCGCCTTCCTGCGCCGAGCTGAGGCTGTTGGCGCGGAAGGAATAGGAGCCGGGACGCAGGTTCTGGGTGACCATGGCGCTGGTGCCGCCGCCGCTGTCGTCGTCGGAGGCCAGGCTGTCGCCGTCGCACTGCGGCCCTTCGTGCAGCGAAAGGTAGGCGTCGAACTGCGCCGAATCCATGCGAACAGAGACATTCCCACCGCGACTGACGCTCAGTGCGTAGCAGTCGTAGAAGGAGCCGTCATCCGCCTGGCGGTCGCTGAACTCGAGGCGGCCCTGGCGGCTTTCGCCGACCGAAATCGGCACGACCTGAGTGGTCGGGCGCAGGCGCTGGCCTTCAGAGACGCTGAGACGGAAGGAACCGGTCTCGCCCTCGCTGAGCGTATTGGCCCGGATGATCCAGTTTCCGCCATTGGAAACAAAGCGCAACTGCGAGTCGGTGCCCATGTCCGGACCGTCGTCGTTCGTCACCGACGTTTCATCACAATCTGCACCGGCGCCCGCCATCAGATAGGTATCGAAGTCCTCGGACTGCATCGTCACCGTGTAGGCCTGACCTGCCTGCGTCTGGACGACGTAGCAACGGTAATGGGACCCGTCGTCCATGCGCGCGTCCTTGCTGCTGAAATTGCCGGTCACGGTCTGGCCGGGGCGGATGGTGCTCTGGGCGGCGGCGACGCCGGCCAGAAGCAGGGACGACGTCAGGATCGACGACATCAGCAGGGCGCGCATGGGAATCTCCTTGGGTGCGACGCAAAAACGTGCGGGCGGAAATGCCCGACTTATTTGACAGGAAGCAATGGAACTCGTTTCAACGCCGCTAAATTTGAAGCGTTTACGCAGAAACACACGGTGCGCAGTTGCCGGATGGTCAACTGGAAGCGCTCGATGACGGCCTCGGTCGAGACGGTGGCGGCCTGAATGACGCCCGAGGCCATGCCGACCACGTCCGCGCCCAACCGGATCGCCTTGGCCGCGTCGACCCCGTCGCGCACGCCTCCAGATCCGATCAGCAAGGCGTCCGGCAGGGCGTTGCGCGTCTCAGCCAGAGCGCGCGCGGTCGGTATGCCCCAATCGGCGAAGGCCAGGGCGTGCGCCTTGTCGGCCGCATCGGTCGCGCGTTCGCCTTCGATCAGGCCCCAGTTGGCGCCGCCGGCTCCGGCCACATCGACGCCCGCCGCGCCCATGGCGATCAGACGCTGGGCCGTGACGGCGGAAATCCCGGCGCCCGTCTCCTTGACGATGACAGGCGCGTCCAGACCGCGGATCAGAGCCTGAAGCGCCGCGCCCACGCCCCACCAGTCGCGGTCCCCTTCCGGCTGGCAGGCCTCCTGCAGCGGGTTCAGGTGAACGACCAGGGCGTCAGCGCCGATCATGTCCATCGCGCGGCGCGCCTCATCCCGGCCGAACCCGCGCGTCAGCTGGGCCGCGCCGATATTGGCCAGGATCGGCGTGTCCGGCGCCTTTAGCCGTAAGGAGAAGTCCAGACCGCCTGCGGCCCCGCCTTCCAGCGCCGCCCTCTGCGACCCGACCGCCAGGGCGATGCCCAGATGCTGGGCCGCCTCGGCAAGACGGGCGTTGATCGCCTCGGCCCGCGCAGGGCCGCCGGTCATGGCGCTGATCAGGAAAGGCGCCTTCAGTCGCCGCCCCAGGAAGTCGACGCCCAGGTCGATTCGAGCATGATCCAGGTCCGGCAGGGCCTCGTGCACGAAGCGCCAATCGTCGAACCCGGCCGACAGCGCATGACGACCGCCGCCGGCCAGCACCACGTCAAGGTGCTGGTCCTTCCGGCCCAGGATCAGGGCCGAAGCAGCGTCGTCGCCGGTTTCGCTCAGGGCTGCCGCTCCGTGATCAGGACATAGTCGCCGGTCGAGTTGGCGCCGAAGCTGCGGGCCCGCAGGACATAGGTCCCGTCGCGCGGCGCGGTCCAGTTCAGGCGAGCGTGGGTGTCGGACAGGCTGTCGTCGTCCTCCTCCAGCTTGAAGTAGTCGCCGTCCTTCTCTTCGCCGACCTCGATCACCGCGTCGAAGCTGCTGGCGATCAGGGTGAAGCGCAGCTTCTCATCCGCCTTGGCCTTGAAATGATAGGCGTCGTAGTAGATTCCGTCGTCAGTGATGCTGGCCCGCTCGGTCAACCGACCTCGCACGGTGGAGCCGATCAGCAGGCTGCCCGGCGAAGGCTCGCCGCCCAGATCCTGAAGCTCCAGCGCATAGAGCCCCTTGGCGTCGCGCGACCACGAACGTGCGCGCAGAACATAGTCCCCGGTCTCTGGCAGGGTGAAGATCAGGCGCGCGTCCGTTCCCTGGCCCAATCCGTCGTCGTCACTGGCGATCTCGCTGAAGTCCTCTTCGCCCTGCCCGAGCTGCAGATAGGCGTCGAAGTCGCCGGACCGCATGACGGCCTGGACGCGCTGCCCCTCGGTCCCGCTGAAGATGAAGGCGTCATACAGGCGGCCGTCGTCGTCGGTGGCGTCGCTGCTGGTCAGTTCGCCCTCGACCGTCTGGCCGAAAGCAATGGCCGACGGCGGCGGCGGCGGCGCGATCTCTTCTATGTTCAGCGTATAGGGGCCCTCGCCGCTGGAGAAGGCGCGCGTCTCGATCAGATAATCGCCGTCCTCGGTCAGGGTATGCGTCAGGCGGGAGTTCAGGTCGCCCGCACTGTCGTCATCGGTCGCCAGACTGTTGTGGTTGGCGTCGAACAGCTCGAGGTAGGTATCGAAACCATCGGCCTTCATGGTGATGGCCACCCGCTGCCCGGCGCGGCCGCTGAAGCGATAGAGGTCCGCCGGCGCCCCGGAATCGCTGCTTGCGCTGTCTGGCGTCAGGCGTCCGCGCGTCTCCTCGCCGACCGTCACCGACGTGGCGGTCGGCGCAGGCGGTCCCTGTTCCAGCGCCAGCCGATAATCGCCCTGGGCCGAGCTGTTATAGGACGTGGCGCGGATCAGATATTCCCCGGCCTGCGGCGCGGTGAACACCAGACGGGCGTTGAGGCTGGAGCCGCCGTCGTCGTTCTCGGCCATCTGGACAAAGGCGCCGTTGACGATGCGTCCGACGCGCAGGAAGGCGTCGAAATCGTCGGATTCCAGGTCGATCTTGACCCGTTCGCCCGCCGACGCGCGGAAGGCGTAGGCGTCATAACGGGCGCCGTCGTCATCCTCGGCGCTGTTCGATCCCAGGCTGCCCGTCGCGTCACGGCCGACAGCGATCCGTCCTGGACGCGGCAGACGCGGCGCGGCTCGCTCCTTCAGCGACAACTGATAGTCGCCGGTCTCGATGCCCGAGAAGGTGCGTGCACGGACGATATATGCCCCCGCCTCCGGTGCGGTGAACCGCAGACGCGCGTTCAGCGCCCCTGCGCTGTCGTCGTCGCTGGCCAAGGAGTCCCGCAAGGAGCCCTCGGCGTAAATTTCCAGATAGGCGTCGAAATCGTCCGCCGTCATCTCGGCCTCGAGCCGCTGTCCGGCGCGCAGATTCACGCGATAGTCGTCGTAGCGATAGCCGTCGCTTCCACGGGTGCGGGCGTCTCCCTCTTCCAGCCGCCCCCGGATGTCGTCGCCCAGCCGGGCGTCAGACGCCGTCTGGGCCCAGGCTGCGCCGGTGGACAGGATGGCGACGGCGCTGGCCGCCGCGAACAGGGAATAACGCATAAAAACCTCTTTGCTGGCGTCATCATAGACGCCGAACCGCAGCGCCTGTAAATCGCGGCCACGCTTTCCAGTTCCCGGCAGATGGAGCCAAATATGGCTGTCGAACCCGCCCGCGCCTCGCTGATCGACGGCAAGGCCTTCTCACAGACCCTGGTGGAGCGCGTCGCCGCCGCCGCCGCCCGGCTGGAATCCGCTCATGGCGTCAAGCCCGGCCTGGCTGTCGTCATCGTCGGCGAGGACCCCGCCAGCCAGCTCTATGTCCGCAACAAGGGCGAGACGACGCTGAAAGCCGGGATGCGGTCCGACACCCACCGCCTGCCCGCCGAAACGACCCAGGACGAATTGCTGGCCCTGATCGCACAGTTGAACGCCGACGCAGGCATCCACGGCGTGCTGGTGCAGTTGCCCCTGCCCAAGCACATCGATTCGGCTGCTGTTCTGGACGCCATTTCGCCGGACAAGGATGTGGACGGCTTCCATGTCGTCAACGCCGGACGCCTGGCCGTCGGCCTGCCGGGCATGGTCCCCTGCACTCCCCTGGGCAGCCTGATGCTGCTGAAGGATCAACTCGGCGACCTGTCAGGCCTGAACGCCGTCATCGTCGGCCGCTCCAACATCGTCGGCAAGCCGATGGCGCAACTGCTGCTGGGCGAAAGCTGCACAGTCACCATCGCCCACTCGCGCACCCGCGACCTGCCGGCCCTGTGCCGCACCGCCGATATTCTGGTCGCCGCCGTCGGCCGCCCGGAGATGATCAAGGGCGACTGGATCAAGCCCGGCGCCGCCGTCATCGACGTGGGCATCAACCGCGTCCCCTCGCGCGATCCGGTCAAGGCCGCCGAAGGCAAGACCCGCGTGGTCGGCGACGTCGATTTCAACCAGGCGGTCGAGGTCGCCGGCCGCATCACCCCCGTTCCCGGCGGCGTCGGCCCCATGACCATCGCCTGCCTGCTGGCCAACACCTACACCGCCGCCTGCCGCACGGCGGGCGTGGAGCCGGAAGACCTGAACGGCTGAGACCTGCGTCAAAAATCCAGCCTTGAAGCGGAGCCTTTCGGCCCCGATAGTCTTTAGCGATCAGCGGTCCCGACGACCGCCCGCAGGAGCTTCTTCATGGCTGGATTTTCGCCTCGCATCGCGGCCGTCGCCGCTGTCGTCGTCCTGGCCCCCGCCGTGGGCGCCTGCGGCTACAACACCATTCCGACCAAGCAGGAGCGCGCCGAGGCCGCCTGGGCCGATGTCCAGAGCCAGTATCAGCGCCGCGCCGACCTGGTGCCGAACCTGGTCGCCACCGTCCAGGGCGCGGCCATTCAGGAACGCACCACCCTGACCCAGGTGATCGAGGCCCGCGCCAAGGCCACCAGCGTCAACATCGACGCCTCGAACCTCGATGACGCCGCCGCCTTCCAGCAATACCAGCAGGCGCAAGGCGAGCTTTCCAGCGCCCTGTCGCGGCTGCTGGTGACGGTCGAGGCCTATCCTCAGCTCCAGGCCAACCAGAACTTCCTGACCCTGCAGTCGCAGTTGGAAGGGACCGAGAACCGCATCGCCGTGGCGCGCCGCGACTACAACGAAGCCGTGCGCGACTACAACACCACCCTGCGCACCTTCCCGAGCGTGATCTGGGCCAAGACGCTGCACGGCGGCTCCAAGCCCATGCAGTTGTTCACCGCCACGGCTGAGGCCCAGTCGGCGCCGACCGTGAACTTCGACCTGGGCGTCCAACCCGGCGGCGGCGCGCCTGCGACGGCGC
>DGIZ01000180.1 GCA_002386585.1 Brevundimonas sp. UBA4609
CGGCGTTGCCGCCGCCGACGTTGTTGCCGATGATGGCGCCGGCCACGGCGCCCAGGCCCGCGCCGACGGCGCCTTGACGGACGGTTTCGTTCGAGCCGTAGCCGCCGCCGTAGTACGGGTCGCTGGCGCAGGCGGTCACCAGAAGTCCGGCGCCGGCGATGGCGATGATCGCCTTGTTCATGGTTCTGTCCTTCATCCCTTAGGGGGCACCCCTGAAGCTTCGATAACGCAGCCCGAAGAGGGCGGTTCCGAGGCAAAACGCTCGAAGCTTCACTTTAAATTTCAGCGCGTGGCCGCGAGCGCGGAACTGGCCGACCGCGCAGACGTTCGCCGCCCATGACAGCCGACACGCAGAACGACGCTCCGAATTTCCTGAGCCTCCTGGACCCCGCCGCCGCCTCTCAGGATGAGACGCCGCGACCGTTGACGGAGGCGGTCCGACTGGAACGGGTCATCATCCTGGTCAATCCGCTGTCGGGCGGCGTGGGGGCGCAGGCGGCCGACGAGGCCGCCGCCCTTCTGGCCGTCTATCCGCTTCAGGCCGAAGTGGTCGTGCTGGAGGGGGCGCGGATCCCGGATCAGATCGGCGAGGCGCTGGAGGCGCGTCCGGACGTCCTGTTCATCCTGGCGGGCGACGGGACGGCGCGATCGGTGGCCGCCCGCGCCGGGGCCGACGGGCCGCTGATCGCACCCCTGCCCGGCGGCACCATGAACATGCTGCCCAAGGCGCTCTACGGCACGGGGGATTGGAAGAAGGCGCTGCGCCTCGCGCTGGAGGAGGGCGCCCCCCTGGCCGTGGCCGGCGGCGAGGTCGAGGGCGAGGCCTTCTACTGCGCGGCCATCCTGGGCTCGCCCGCCCTGTGGGCTCCGGCGCGCGAGGCCATCCGCGAAGGCAAGCTGAAGATGGCCTGGACCTACGCCCGCCGCGCGCTGAAGAAGGCCTTTTCCGGCCGGGTGCGCTATGCGCTGGATGGTAGCGAGCGGGAGAAGGCTGAGGCCCTGGTGCTGATCAGCCCGTTGATCTCCAAGGCGATGGACAAGTGCGACGGGCTGGAGGCGGCGGCCATGAACACCGCCGACGCGGCCCAGGCCTTCCGCCTGGCCGCGCACGCCCTGTTCGACGACTGGCGCCAGGACCCGACCGTCACCACCCGAGGCGCCCGCAGGATCGAGGTGGAGGCCCGGTCGCGCATTCCCGCCGTGATCGACGGCGAGCCGATGCTGCTGGGCCGCGAGGCGGCGGTGCGGTTTCTGCCGCGCGCCTTCATGGCCCTGGCTCCCAAGCCTCCGGCCGGCGAGGACAGCGTCTAGTGGGTCTGGTCCTCCAGTTTTCGGACGTTCATTTCGGGTGCGAGCATGAACATGCGGTGGCCGCCGCAGCCGACTACGCCCACGCCGCCGGGGCCGATCTGATCCTGATCACCGGCGACATCACCCAGAGAGGCTATCCGCGCGAGTTCGCGGCGGCCGGCGACTGGATCCGCGCCCTTCCCGAGCCGGTCTTCGTCACCGTGGGCAATCACGACGTGCCCTATTGGGACGTGATGGCGCGGCTGTTCTGGCCGTGGCGGGCCTTCGAACAGGCGACCGGCCATCCGGCCCATGATCACGAGTTCCGCCACGACGCCCTGATGGTGCGGGGCGTCACGACGGCGCGCGGCTGGCAGGCCCGCCCCAACTGGTCCAAGGGCGTCATCGACCTGGATCAGACGCGCCGCGCGGCGGAGGCTCTGCGTCAGGCGCCCGACGGCGCGCTTCGCATACTGGCCTGCCACCACCCCCTGGTCGAGATGATCGGCGCGCCCATGACGGGCGAGGTCAAGCGCGGAGAGCGCGCAGCGCGCATCTTCGCCGAGGCGGGCGTCGACCTGGTCGTCACCGGTCATGTCCATGTGCCCTTCGCCCTGCCGATCGGGGTCGGGGACGAATGCTCCTATGCCGTCGGCTGCGGGACCCTGTCGCATCGCGAGCGGGGGGCGCCGCCCAGCTTCAACCGCATCGAATGGGACGCCGAGACGGTGACGGTGTCGGCCGTGGCCTGGGACGGACATCGGTTCGCCGATCACCAGACCTGGCGGCTGCCGCGTCGCCGCGCCTGAGGGTTTCAGATCATGAAAAAGGGCCGCGACGGCTTGGTCGCGGCCCTGATTTCAATGCGTCCGGCTCGGCTAGATGCGCGGCCCGCCGCGCCCTCTCAGGCCGCCCACCAGCAGGGAGACGACGAACAGGATGACGGCGATGATAGCGATGAATTTGGCGATCTCAAACGACATGCCCGAGATGCCGCCGAAGCCGAGAACGGCCGCGACCAAGGCTATGATAAAGAAAATGATGGCCCAGCGAAGCATAGGCGATACCCTCCGTAAGGTGTTGACAGGAGCGGGCTTTCGACCCCTCCCGTCGACAACGCCGCTTGCCTGAACCAACGCGTCGGAGACTTGGCCGTTCCTTTAGCGTCGACGGCGTCCTCTGCTTTTTTCAGTAAAGGCGGCCGCGACCATGGTGGCCAGGGCCGGATTGCGCAGGAAGATGAAACCGCCGGCCAGGGCCGCTGCGGCGCCCAGGATCGGACGCTGCTGGAACAGGTGCAGGGCGCGGGCGCCCAGGCCTTCCGGCTCCTCGTCTTCCTCATCCTCATCGTCGCCGCGCGCGCGGCGCACGAAGACCAGGGCGACGATGGCCGCGATCAGGGCGAACAACAGGGCGGTCAGGGCGGCCGCGATCACGGGCGGCACGACCAGCAGCAGCAGGTAATAGACCGTCGCCCCCAGGGCGACCATGGCCAAGAAGGCCGCGCCGGCGGCGACGAAGGTCGCCACCGCGCGGTTGATGAGCCCCCGCCCGAGCATCAGCGCCGACGCCCGGCCAGCAGCAGACCGAGGACGACGCCGACGCCGAGCGCAATGGCGGTCGACTGGATCGGGCGTTCCTGCACCCGCTCGACGACATAGCGCTGCGCCTCGTCGAATTTCTCGGCGGCGTCATCGTAATATTCACGGCCGCGCACCTTGGCGGTGTCGTAATAGCCGCGCGCCTTCTCGCGCAGTTCGTCGCCCTGTTCGCGCAGGCGGGCTTCGGCCTCGGAGGCCTTTTCCTTCAGACGCTGGGTTTCCTCGCGGGCGCCGGCCTTGAGGTCCTCCTTCAGGGTCTTGAGGTCGTTCTTGATGTCTTCACGAGCCTTGGACGTGGCCATGATGCGCGCTCCGCTCCTTGTGTAAGCTTGACGATTAAATAGAGAAGCCCTGTCCGAAACGCCACACCGACGATCAAGGTTCCTGCAATGCAGCATGGGGCGCCGTGCGGCGAAAATCCGATCTGGCGCGCCGTTCACGGCGCTTCTAGAACAGCGTCATGACCCAATGGCTGTTCCCGCCCGCCCAGACGTCGTCTCTGCCGATCGAGGGCGAGTCTCGCCGTCTGCCTGTGCGCCGCATCCTGTGCGTGGGCCAGAATTACGCCGCCCATGCCCGGGAGATGGGCGCCGATCCCGACAAGCCCGCGCCCTTCTTCTTCGCCAAGCCGGCCGACGCCCTGGTCGTCGACGGGAGCGACCCGGCCTATCCCTCGGCGACGCAGAATCTGCATTACGAGGTCGAACTGGTCGTCGCCCTGGGTGCAGACGCCAGGCCGGTCGGCTGGGCCGTCGGCGTCGATCTGACGCGGCGCGATCTTCAGGCCGAGGCGAAGGCCAAGGGCCGGCCGTGGGAGGCCGGCAAGGCGTTCGATCAGTCCGCGCCCTGCGGCGCGCTCAGCCTGACGCCGCCCGCCGCCGACGCCGCCATCGAGCTGAGGGTCAACGGGGACGTCCGCCAGTCGGGCCGCTTGTCGGACATGATCTGGGATGTCGACGGCGTCCTGTCCAAGGCGGCGGAGTTGTGGGCGCTCCAGCCCGGCGACCTGATCTTCACCGGCACGCCCGAGGGCGTCGGTCCCTTGAACCCCGGCGATCGGGTCGAGGCGGTCATCGCGGGCCTGCCCCCGCTCAGCTTCACGGTGCGCTCATGATTCTGCACGGCTACTGGCGCTCGGGCACCAGCTATCGCACCCGCATCGCCCTCAATCTGAAGGGGGTCGAGTATCGACAGGCCGCGTTGGACCTGCGCACGGGCGCGCAGAAATCCGAAGCCTACCTCCGGCTCAATCCGCAGGGCCTGGTCCCGGCGCTGGAGACGGACGACGGCTTGGTGCTGACCCAGAGTCCGGCCATTCTGGAGTGGCTGGAGGAGACCCGTCCCGAGCCGCCCCTGCTGCCGCGCGACGCGGCGGGCCGCGCCCAGGTGCGGGCCATGGCGGCGCTGATCGGCTGCGACATCCATCCGCTCAACAATCTGAGGGTGCTGAAGGCCGTGCGCGGCCTGAACCCCGATCAGATGGGCGCCGATCAGTCGGACGTCGACGCCTGGGCCGGTCAATGGATCATCGACGGCTTCACCGCGCTGGAGGCTCTGGTCGTACGTCACGGCGAGGGCTGGTGCTTCGGCGCGACGCCGACCCTGGCGGACTGTTACCTGATGCCGCAGCTCTATTCGGCGCGGCGGTTCAACGTCGATCTGGCGGCCTTCCCGCGCCTGCTGGAGATCGAGGCGCGCGCAGAGGCTCACCCGGCCTTCATCGCCGCCGTGCCGGAAAACCAGCCGGATGCGGATTAAGCTTCTTCGTTCACCAACGACCTTGATTTCGGTCAATCTCCCTTAAGCTTTGACGGCGAAAGTGGCGGCGTGAGATTCGCCGTTCCGCCCTCTCCGGCCGACAAACTCGCCATCGCCCTGGTGGTTGAGCCTGATCGGTCCCGCCCGCTGCCGCCCGGCCAGCGGGAGGAGGCGACGCGCCACCTGCTGCAGACTGCGGGCGACGCCGGGGTCGGTCTGGTCGCCACCCGGCCCGAGGGCGACGCCGAGCGGATGTTGGGCCAAGCCTGGCCCTTCCCTTCGCCCTTCCGGGTCACCGTCCGCACCGTGCCCCTGGCCGACGGCCTGGACCGGGTCGAGGCGCGCGCCCGCCGCTCGCTGGAGCGCATGGGCCTGCCGCGCGGCGA
>DGIZ01000223.1 GCA_002386585.1 Brevundimonas sp. UBA4609
CTCTTCGGCGTCCGCCAGGACAGCCGCAAGGGCAAGGTTTCGGTGCGCCTGCCGGCGCCGGGCGCGGACGGGGTGCTGGGACGGTATCTCTATCAGCCGGGTCTGTCGGCGGGCCTCGGCATGGACGGAGCGGGACTGGACCGCTCGGGCCTGGGGCAGGCTCAGATCGTGGTGTTTCGTCAGGTCGGAGACCGTGTCTTCGCCGCCTTCGAGAACCATCGCTTCCGCGCCGTCGACGCTGATCCCGATCAGGTCAATGCGGTCGCCGCCTCCTTCGTCTCGCCGGTCGTGTGGTCGGGCGAGGTGGCGGAGACCGGAGCCGACGGGTCCGTCACGGTGGATCTGTCCGGTTTCCTGGAGCGGGACGCCGTGAACGCCGTGGGGCGGCTGAAACGGGCCAAGCTGGGCAGTTTCAAGCCGGCGCCCAATCTCGGCTATGTCGACGTCGCCGAGACTCTGGTCTTCCCCGACAACGTCGAGTTCCAGACCGTCCAGACCTTCACCAGCGACGAGCCGGGCGGCGAGCTGTCGCGGGTCTCGCCCGAAACGCGCTCGGTCACCCTGGCGGTGCGCCACTCCTTCATCCGTCTGCCGGACGAAGGCTTCACCCCGGTCCTGCATGATCCGCGTTCGGGCACCTCGGCCCAGGTGATGGTGACCGACTTCGCCGCCGATCTGGACACGCCGGTGGTCAGCCGTCTGGCCCGCCGCTTCCGGCTGGAGAAGACCGATCCGACGGCCGCCCGTTCGCCGGTGAAGAAGCCCATCGTCTTCTACGTTGATCGCGCCGCCCCGCCGGCCATCCGCGAGGCCCTGATCGAGGGCGGCAATTGGTGGGCGCAGGCCTTCGAACAGGCCGGCTATCTGAACGCCTTCCGGGTCGAGCTGCTGCCCGAGGGGGCGCATCCGATGGACGCCCGCTACAACATCATCTCCTGGGTTCACCGCGAGACGCGGGGCTGGTCGACGGGCACCAGCGTCAACGACCCCCGCACCGGCGAGATCGTGCGCGGCGTGGTGCAATTGGGCTCGCTGCGCGACCGTCAGGACAAGATGATCATCGAGGGACTGGTCGGCGCCGCCCGCGCCGGCACGGGCGGCGAGGACGATCCGGATCGTCTGGCCTATCACCGTCTGCGCCACCTGTCGGCGCACGAGATCGGCCACGCCCTGGGCATTTCCCATAACTTTGCGGCCTCGACGTATGAGGACCGCGCCTCGGTCATGGACTATCCGGCGCCCTGGGTCATCGCCGACGGCGATCGTCTGGACTTCAGCCGCGCCTATACGACGGGCGTCGGCGCCTGGGACCGCTATGTCGTGGACTGGCTCTATGGCGACACGCCGGGCCAGAACCCGGTGTCGCGCCGCGCGGCCCTGGCGGCCGAGGCGCAAGCCAGGGGCTATCGCTTCGTCTCGGACGGCGACACCCGGCCGCTGGGCAGCCTTCAGGCCTATGGCGCCATGTGGGACAACGGCGAGGACCCGACGGCCGAGTTCGCCAATACCCTGGCCGTGCGCCGCATCGCCCTGTCGCGCTTCGGTCTGGACAATCTGCCGGACGGAGCGGCGGCGGCCGACCTGCGTCGCGTGATCGTGCCCATCTATCTGTATCACCGCTATCAGACGACGGCGATGGGGCGTCTGGTCGGCGGCGTCGACTACGCCTATGCGGTCAAGGGCGACGGCCATGAACGCGCCGATCCCATCCCCGCTGACCGTCAGCGCGGCGCGCTTGAGGCCCTGATGCAGGCCCTGTCGCCTGAGGTGCTGGACATGCCGGACCGGGTCATCGACCTGCTGTCCTCGGTGCAGTCGGGCAGTTCTGACCGGCAGATGCAGATCGAACTGTTCGAGAGCAAGACCGATGCGGTCTTCGATCCCTCCTCGGCCGCCGCCTCGGCGACGGAGGTGGTGTTCGAGACCCTGCTGGCGCCCGAGCGGCTGAACCGTCTGGTCGAGCAGGAGCGTCGTGATCCGGGGCAACTGGGTCTGGTCGAGACGCTGGACCGGGTGGCGGTCGCGGTCGGGCCGGGCGCGGCGCTGAATCCGCGTCAGGCCGAATTGCGCCGCGTCGCCCGCGCCCGCTACGCCGCCCATCTGGCTGCGCTGATCCAGGGCAAGGACCTGTCCTCGACGGCTCAGGGCGCGGTGCGCGACAGCGCGCGGCGGTTCGGCGAGCAGTTGAAACGCTGCCGCGGCGACCGGCTGGAGACGGCGCAGTGCGCCTATCTGGCGGAAGCTCTGACCGGTCCGGTCGAGGGGCTGAAGGCGCTGAGCGCGACGCTGCCGGTCGCGCAGGCGGTTCCGCCGGGCGCGCCGATCTAAAGCAACCCTCTCCCGGCGGGAGAGGGCTTGAGGGCACGGCGGCGCAGCCGTCGTTCTTGCGCGAAAGGGTGAGGGGATTGTCCTGTCAGTCGGCGTAAGCCGTCGCGCAACGGCCTTTCGGCCGACTTCGCCCGCGAACCCTCACCCTTTCGCCTTAGCCAATCGCCCCCGGCTCTTGGAGGCTCAAGCCCTCTCCCAACAGGAGAGGGTTACATCTCCCGCCAGGTCTTGCCGGTGACGCCTTCATAGTTGGTGGCGTGATAGACGCCGCGCGCCACGGCGCGAGCCAGCACATCGGCGGCGACGTTGCCGAGTTGAGCGACCGCGACCTGACGCAGGACCGGGTTGTCGATCGTCTTCTTGCCCGTGGACAGGCTGAACAGGGTGTCGCCGTCGAAGGGCGCGTGGGCGGGGCGGATGGCGCGGGCCATGCCGTCCTGCGCCATGATGGCCACGCGCTGAAGCTCGACGCGGGTTAACGCCACGTCGGTGGCGATGCAGGCGATGGTGGTGTTCTCGCGCGGCTGGGGTCGGAACTTGGATGCGCCCCAGTCCTCTGCCGAGGCGTGCAGGCCGGACGACCCGAGGCCGCCGAACTCGTCGCCGATCTCATAGGGGGCGGCCCAGAAGCTCTTGCCGCCCGGCGCCACGACCGAGCCGACGCTGTTGACGGCCACGATGGCACCGACCGTCCAGCCCGCCTCCATGACCGCCGAGGCCGAGCCGACGCCGCCCTTCAGCGCGCCCGCTTCGGCGCCATAGCCCGCGCCCGCCGTGCCCAGATCAAAGCGGTCGCCCGCGGCTTCCAGCGCCTGAACCGCCAGGCGGCGATAGGGCGGCTCCATCTCCCACTGCTTGTTCCCGCCATTGGCCAGGTCATAGAGGCAGGCGGTCGGGATGATGGGCGAGGGCGGCACGCCCGGCGCTCCGCCCATGCCATAGCCGCGCCCGCGCATGCCCATCCAGGCCGCGACGCTGTCGGCGGAACCCAGACCATAGACCGACCCGCCCGACAGGATGATGGCGTCCACCTCCTGCACCAGATTTTCGGGCCGTAGCACGTCGGTCTCGCGCCCGGCGGGGCCGCCGCCGCGCACGTCCACAGCGGCCGTGGCGGGCTTTTCAGCCAGGATGACGGTGACGCCGGTGCGGACGCCCGTATCGTGGGCCTGACCGACCTTGAGGCCCTCGACGTCGGTGATCAGGTTCAGCGGGCCGGTGCGGCCGGACGCGCGAGCGGCGCTCTGGGCGGCGGGTTTGGCGCTGGCGGCTCCTGCTGCGGAGGCTGCGGCGCCGATCAGGGCCGAGCCGAGGACGGTTCTGCGGTTCATCCGGCGGTTTCCTTTTCCAGAGCGTGATTGCGGACCAGATCCGGCGTCGCCGCCAGAAGTTTCTGCGTATAGGGGTGCGACGGCGCGGCGAAGACGGCGGCCGTTTCGCCCTGTTCGACGATCTTTCCGGCCTGCATGACCAGCAGGCGATCCGTCACCGTGCGCACGACGCTGAGATCGTGAGTGACGAACAGGTAGGACAGGCCGAGGCGATCCGACAGGTCGGCCAGCAGGTCGAGGATTTGCGCCCGGATCGACACGTCCAGCGCCGAGACCGCCTCGTCCAGACAGATGACCGAGGGCGTGGTGATCAGGGCGCGGGCGATGGCGATGCGCTGGCGCTGGCCGCCCGAGAACTCGTGCGGATAGCGGTCGGCGGCGGCGCTGTTCAGGCCGACGCGCTCCAGCATTTCATCGACGCGGCGGCGGGCCTCGGCCGGGGAGGGCTTGGTGTCCAGCAGGTGGAAGTTCTCGGCCACCAGATCGCTGACCTTCCAGCGCGGATCGAAGCTGCCGTAGGGGTCCTGGAACACCACCTGAATGTCGCGGCGGATGGATTTCAGGGCCGCGCCGCGCGCGGCGGTGATGTCGCGGCCCTTGACCCGGACGCGGCCCGCCTGCGGCGTTTCCAGCGCGAGGATGGCGCGCAGCAGGGTGGACTTGCCGCAGCCGCTTTCGCCGACCAGTCCGACGCTCTCGCCCGGCTGGATCGACAGGCTGACCTGATCGACGGCGCGGAAGGCTTTGGACCTGCCGAACAGGACGGGCGCGCCGCCGTATTCGCGCACCAGGCCCTCGACCTGAAGCACCGGGGCGGCGTCGGCCTGCGGGCGGCTGCGGCGCGTCGGGGCGTGGGTCGCGTTGGCCAGCAGGCGTTGAGAATAGGGGTGCGCCATGCCGGTGCGGATGCGGCCGACAGGCGCTTCCTCGACCAGTTCGCCGTCCTTCATCACCGCCAGCCGGTCGGCGGTTTCGGCCACGACGGCGAGGTCGTGGGTGATGAGGATCAGGCCCATGCCGTCTTCGCGCACCAGCCGCTTCAGCAGGTCCAGCACCTGGGCCTGGGTGGTCACGTCCAGCGCCGTCGTGGCCTCATCCGCGATCAGCAGCCTGGGCGTCAGGGCGATGGCGATGGCGATGGCGACGCGCTGTCTCTGACCGCCCGACAGTTCGTGCGGATAGCGGGTCAGGGGGAAGCGTTCGGCGGGCAGGCCGACGCGATCCAGCACGGCACGGGCGACGGCGAGGGCTTCCTTGCGCGACGCCTTCCTGTGCAGGCGCACGGTCTCGGCGACCTGATCGCCGATGGTCATGACGGGGTTCAGGGCCGTCATGGGCTCCTGGAAGATGATGCCCACGTCGCGGCCGCGCACCTGTTGCATCACGGCGTCGGGGGCGCCGGAGACGAGCTGGCCGTTCAGATGGATCTCGCCCGTCATGGTCGCGCGCGGCGGCGTCAGGCCCAACACGGCCAGGGCGGTCATCGACTTGCCCGAGCCGCTCTCGCCGACGAGGCCGAGAATCTCGCCGGGGGCGACGGATAGCGACACGTCTTTCAGGATCGGCGTCTGACCGATCGACAGGCTGAGGTCGCGGATGTCGAGGACGCTCATGGTCAACGCTCCCGCCGCACGCGCGGGTCGAACAGGTCGCGCAGGCCGTCGCCGGTCAGGCTGAGGCCCAGGACGGTGACGAAGATGGCCAGGCCCGGCATGATCGCCAGCCAGGGCGCGAAGCCGATCATGGTCTGGGCCTCGGCCAGCATCCGGCCCCAGCTGGGCGCGGGCGGCTGGGCGCCCAGGCCGACGTAGGACAGGCCCGCCTCAGCCACGATGCCGACGGCGAACTGGATCGCCGCCTGCACGACCAGCAGGCTCATCAGATTGGGCAGGATGTGCTGGACCGAGATCAGGGCCCTGGACTTGCCCGCCGTGCGGGCGGCCAGGACGTATTCGCGGGTCCACAGGCCTTGAGCTGCGCCGCGGGCGACACGGGTGAAGACGGGGATGTTGAAGACGCCGATGGCGATGATGGCGTTGATCGCGCCCGGCCCCATGACGGCGGTGATCATGACGGCCAGCAGCAGGGCGGGGAAGGCGAAGATCAGATCGTTGCCGCGCATGACCAGTTCGTCGATCCAGCCGCCGCGCGCCGCTGCGGTCAGGCCCAGAGGCGTGCCGATCGCGACGCCGACGCCGACGGCGACAAAGGCCACGACGAGGGAGTTCTGCGCCCCCGCCATGATCATCGACAGCACGTCGCGGCCGAAGTGATCCGTACCCATCCAGTGGGCGGCGGAGGGTGCGGTCAGCTTGGCGGCGATGTCGACCGCCTCGACGTCATAGGGCGTCCAGGTCAAGGCCAGCAGGGCGGTCGCCAGCACGACGGCGGTCAGGCCCGCGCCGACGATCAGGGACAGGGGCCAGCGCACATGCGGCTTGGCGGGGGCGACGATGGCGGGGGCGTCGGTCATGCGCGGCGTCCCCTCAGGCGCGGATCAGCGAACAGATAGGCCAGGTCGATCAGGAAGCTGACCAGGACCACGGCGAAGACCAACACCACGACCACGCTCTGCACCACGATCAGGTCGCGCTGGGTGATGGCCTGGAAGACCAGACGGCCCAGGCCGGGCAGGGAGAAGACGTTCTCGATGATGATGCCGCCTGCCAAGAGGAAGGGGAATTGAAGGCCGAGGATGGTCAGGACCGGGATCCAAGCATTGCGAAGCGCGTGCCGCCAAAGGGCCTGATTGACCGACAGGCCCTTGGCGCGGGCGGTGCGAACATAGTCCTCGTTCATGGTGTCGAGCAGGGCGGTGCGTAGCACGCGCGCCAGAATGGCGGTCTGTGGTGCGGCCAGCGCCACCGCGGGCAGGATCAGGGCCTTGAAGGCAGGCCAGAAACCGGCGCTCCAGCCGGGAAAGCCGCCCGCCGAGAACCAGCCGAGGTTCACCGAGAACAGCAGGATCAGCAGCATGGCGATCCAGAAGTTGGGCAGGGCGACGCCGACCTGGGTCACGCCGATCAGGCCGGTGTCGACGGCGGTGCCCCTGCGGCTGGCGGCGGTGACGCCGATGGGCAGGGCGACCAGCAGCGACAGGACGGTGGCCATCAGGGCCAGCGGCGCGGATACGGCCAGACGTTCCGCGATCAGGCCGCCGACCGGCACCTGATAAGTGTAGCTGGTCCCGAACTTGCCGGTCAGCAGGTCGCCGAGCCAGGCGAAGTAGCGCTCAAGGCTTGAGCCTTCGAGGCCCATCTGCTGGCGCAGGGCGGCGATGGATTCCGGGCTGGCGTTCAGCCCCATCATATAGCTGGCCGGATCGCCGGGCACGACCTGCAGGAGCAGGAAGATGACCACGGTCGCCGCCAGCAGCGTCAGGGCGTGGCCGCCCAGTTTCCTCAGCAGCCAGGCGGCGCCGAAGCGCCAGGCGACGAATGCGAGGAGCGCCGCGCCCGCGATCAGGCTGATCCAGCCCCAGGGCAGGCCGCCGCCGGTGCGCTCGGCAGTCGCTGCGCCCGCTGCGCCCGCGCCGGTCCAGTAGGCGCCGGTGACGTCGTTGGCGGCGATGGGGCCGTTGATCCACAGGCCGTTGACGTCCGCCTTCCACACGCCGATGCGCGAGGACTGGAACAGGAAGACGTTGACCGCGTCATCGGCGATGCGGCGCTGCAGGTCGCCCAGCAGACGGTTGCGTGTCGGCTCGTCGGGGGCGGCGTTTACTTCGGCCAGCAGGGCGTCGAAGGCGGGGCTGTCGTAGCCGAAGTAATAGTCCTTGCGGCCATAGATGTCGTAATCCATCGGCTCGACGTGCTCGACGATGGTCAGGTCGAACTGGCGGCGCTTGAACACCTGATCCAGCCACTGGGCCCATTCAAGATTCTCGATCTTCGCGCGGATGCCCGCTTCAGCCAGTTGCGAGATCAGCACCTCGCCGCTGCGCCGGGCGTAGGGGCGGGGCGGCAGGCGCAGCGTCACGTCGATGCCGTTGGGATAGCCCGCCTCGGCCAGCAGCTGGCGCGCCTTGGCAGGATCATGCGGATAGAGGCCGGTCAGGTCGACATAGCCCGGCGCCTGACGCGAATAGTGGCTGCCGATCGGCTGGCCGAAGCCGAACATGGCGCCCTGTATCAGGGCGTCGCGGTCGATGGCGTAGGAGAGGGCGCGGCGCACCCGCACGTCGTTGAACGGCGCCTTGGTGTTGTTGATCCCCAGAATGACCTTGCCCTCGGACGCGCCGACGACGACGCGGAAGCGCGGGTCGCGCTGGAACTGGGCGACATTCTCGGGCGCGGGATAGTTGGGGAAGGCGTCCACGTCGCCCGCGCTGACGGCGGCGAAGGCGGCGGTCGGATCGCTGATGAAGCGGAACACCACGGTGTTAAGGCGCGGCGCCGGTCCCCAGTAGCCGTCCCAGCGGGTCAGGGTCAGCTGGCTGCCACGCTGCCAGCTCTGCAGCTTGAACGGGCCGGTGCCGACGGGGGTGACGGCGTTGGTCGCGGCGCTGTTCGGCGACACCATGACCGCGTCGCCCCATGCCAGAACGTAGGGCAGGGTCGCCATCGGCCGCGACAGATGGATGCGCAGGGTCGCCGGATCGACGACCTCGACGCGCTGGATCGGCGCGAACAGGGCCTTCTGGGCGTTGGTCGAGCCTTCGGCGGTGATGCGGTCCAGCGAGAATTTCGCGACCGAGGCGTCGAACGGCGAACCGTCGGAAAAGGTCACGCCGCGCCGTAGGTGGAAGGTCCAGGTCAGGCCGTCGGGCGCGGCCTCCCAAGACTCAGCCAGCGACGGGGCGACGGCGCCGTTCTGGGTGAGCTTGGTCAGCCCCTCGAAGACGTTGGCGTAGACGACTTCGTCCACCGCCGCCGCCGCGCCCGAGGTCGGATCGAGGTTCGGCGGCTCCAGCGGCAGGCCGAGGATCAGGCGGTCGCGCGCGGGCTGGGCCTGGGCCTCGACGGGGCCGAGCAGGGCCGTCGCCAGGCCGAGCATCAGCGCGGCGGCCGCCAGCACGCGCCGGGCGCGTCGCCAAACCTGTCGTCCCATGCCCGATGTCACGCGGTCACGCCTCCCGTCCTGATCGCAGCATCGCTCAAATCGGCCACGGCGTCAGGGCGTGTCGCGCAGAATGGCGGCCAGGCGGTCGATCAGCTCGTCGATCTGGGCGCGGTTGATGATCAGGGGCGGCGATAGGGCGATGACGTCAGAGGTGATGCGGATCAGCAGACCTTCATCGAAAGCCTGATGGAAGACTTCCGTGGCGCGGGCGCCTGGCGCACCGGGGCGCGGAGCGAGCTCGATTCCTGCGACCAGGCCCAGGTCGCGGATGTCGATGACGTGGGGCAGGCCCTTCAGATTGTGCACTGCGTCCTGCCAGTAAGGCGTCAGTTCGGCCGCGCGCTGGAACAGGCCTTCGCTCTCATAGACGTCCAGCGTGGCCAGCCCCGCCGCCGCCGCCAGCGGGTGGCCGGAATAGGTGTAGCCGTGGAAGAATTCGATGCCAGGCCCGGCCGCGCCCTCGACCAC
>DGIZ01000194.1:0-490 GCA_002386585.1 Brevundimonas sp. UBA4609
GAGCGCCTGCCGGACCTGCCGTCGCCCGATCGGCCCGACGCCGCGCGCCGGATGCTGGCGCGCGAACGCGACCTGACCGAGGACCAGCGCGCAGAGATGATCGCCGCCGCCTTCGGCGTTCTGGACGACGCCCGCTTCGCCCCCGTCTTCGGCCCCGGCAGCCGCGCCGAGGTCGCCCTGACCGGGACCGCGCCCGACCTGCCGTCCGGCGTGACGATCTCGGGCCGCATCGACCGGCTGGTGGTCACGCCCGAGCGGGTGCTGGTGGTCGACTTCAAGTCCAACCGTCCCGCTCCCGATCTCGTCGAAGACGCCGATCCGGCCTATGTGCTGCAGATGGCGATCTACGCCGCCGTCCTGCGCCGCCTCTATCCAGACCGCGCGGTCGAGGCGGCCCTGGTCTGGACCGACGGGCCGAAGCTGATGGCGGTCCCGCAAAGCCTGATGGACGCTGCTCTCGAAAATGCGCGTTGATTTGTCGGGGATTCGC
>DGIZ01000194.1:702-2870 GCA_002386585.1 Brevundimonas sp. UBA4609
ACCGCGTCGCGAGCGTAGCGCACCAAAGGAGAGCCATTCATGGCGACTGTGAAAGTCACCGACGACAGCTTCGACGCCGACGTCCTGAAGTCCTCGACCCCCGTCCTGGTGGACTTCTGGGCCGAGTGGTGCGGTCCCTGCAAACAAATCGGTCCGGCGCTGGAGCAGATCGCCGACGAACTGGCCGGCAAGGTCACGGTCGCCAAGGTCAACATCGACGACAGCCCCATGGTCCCGTCGAAGATGGGCGTGAAGGGCATCCCGACCCTGATGCTGTTCAAGGACGGCCAGATGACCTCGATGAAGGTCGGCGCCATGCCCAAGGGCAAGATCGTCGAATGGCTGGCCGAAGCCGGCGTGAAGGCGGACTGACACGACATTCTCCCTCCCCTTTATGGGGAGGGTGGCTGAGCCCGCAGGGCGAAGTCGGGTGGGGGCGGCGTTTCGAAAGAGGCGCCGCCTTTTCCATGTCCGAACGATGGACCGCTTCAGCCGGATGGAGCTAACTTGCCATCATGTTCGGCCGATCTAGAAAGCAGCAGAAGATCGATCCGGTCACGGCGCGACGTTATCGCATCATGATGTGGGCGCGTTTTCCCGTCATGGGAATTGCGCTGGTCGACGCGCTCAAATTCAACACCTCTTGGCTGGCGTTTGCGGCGCTGGCCGCATGGTACGGGGTCTTTCTTGTATGGGCCCTGGGCGTACTCGAGACCTAGCGCCTAAACCGGCCAGGTCTCGCGGCTGGCGCCCAGCACCTCGCCCGCCAGATACAGCGAGCCGCAGATGACCACCCGTCCGGCGCCCAAAGCCAGGGCGCGCTCCAGCGCGGCGTCCACCGATCCCGCCGCCATGGCGCCGAAGCCGCGCCCTTGGGCGACCGCGGCCAAAGCCTCCGGCTCGGCGGCCGTCCCCTCGAAGCCGACGGTGAAGACCTGGGCGTCGACGCCCTTCAGCGCCTCGAAGAAGCCGCCGGCGTCCTTGTTGGCCAGCATGCCAACGATCAGGGCCGTGGGGCGCGGGGCGCGCGTCTGGCGGTCAGCAAGGGCGCGGGCCAGGGCGCGGGCGGCGTGCGGGTTGTGCCCGCCGTCCAGCCACAGTTCGGCGTCCGCTTTCTGGGCCTTGTCGGCATAGGCGCCGGCGGTCAGTCGCTGCATCCGCGCAGGCCAGCGCACGGCCTTCAGGCCCTCGGCGATGGCGGTTTCGGGCAGGTCCAACTCCAGCGCGGCGGCGATGGCGACGCCCGCATTGTCGAACTGGTGCGCGCCGGACAGAGCAGGTGCGGGCAGGTCGAGGAAACGCTCCTGATCCTGATAGACGAGGCCGCCGCGCTCGGCCCAGGCGTCGAAGTCCACGCCCATGACGGTCAGGGGCGAGCCGACCTCGGCCGCGCGACGCGCGATCACGGCCATGGCCGCCTCGGACTGGCGCGCCACGACGCCGCGCGCGCCCGCTTTCAATATGCCCGCCTTCTCGCCCGCCACGCCTTCGAGGGTCGTGCCCAGGAACTCGGCGTGGTCCAGATCGACGGGGGTGATGACGCTGAGCAGGGGCCGGGCGATGACGTTGGTGGCGTCCAGCACGCCGCCGAGGCCCACCTCGATGACCGCCAGGTCCGCAGGGGTTTCGCTCATGGCCAGAAAGCCCGCCGCCGTGGTGCTCTCGAACACGGTGGCCTGCCCACCCGTGTCGGCCATCGCCGCCTCGACCCGGTCAAGGATGGCGTTCAGAGCGTCATCGGTGATCAGCGTCCCGGCCAGCCGGATACGCTCGTTGAAGCGCACCAGATGCGGCGAGGTGTAGGCGTGGACGCGCAGACCCGCCGCCTCGGCGACGGCGCGGATCAGGGCGACCGTCGAGCCCTTGCCGTTCGTGCCCGCGACATGGACGACCGGCGGCAGCTTGTCCTGCGGATTCCCGAGCGCCTCGCACAGGGCCCGCATCCGATCCAGCGACAGGTCGATGCGCTGGGGATGCCGGGCGCGCAGGCGTTCCGAAATCGGATCCATGGAAAGAGCCTGCGGTTAGGCAGCCTTCTTCTGGGCCGCGCCGCTCATCAGCATGGACAGGATCAGGCCCAGCGTCGTCGGCAGGTCGCCGCGCGACACCACCTTGTCGACCATGCCCTTGTCCTTGAGATATTCGGCGCGCTGGAAGCCCGGCGGCAG
>DGIZ01000194.1:3044-3636 GCA_002386585.1 Brevundimonas sp. UBA4609
CGAAGCCGATCAGGGCGCCCGGCTCGGCCAGGTGGACGTCGCCCAGCATGGCGTAGGAGGCCGTGACCCCGCCCGTGGTCGGGTCAGTCAGCACCACGACGTAGGGCAGCTTGGCCGCCTTCACTTCCTGAACGGCCAGGGTGGTGCGGGCCATCTGCATCAGGCTGAGGGCGCCTTCCTGCATCCGCGCCCCGCCGGCGGCGGTGTAGCAGACGAAGGGAACATTGCGCTTCACCGCCTCGCGCGCGGCGGCGATGAAGGCCTCGCCCGCCGCCATGCCCAGCGAGCCGCCCATGAAGGTGAAGTCCTGCACGATGACCACGGCGGGGGCGCCGCCGATGCGGCCGTAGCCGATGGCCATGGTGTCCTTGCGGCCCGCCGCCTTGCGCGCCGCCGACAGGCGGTCGCGATAGGGCTTGCCGTCCGAGAACTTCAGCGGGTCTTCCGGCACGTCGGGCGTGTCGATCGCCTCATACAGGCCGTCGTCGAAGGTGGCCTTCAGGCGCGTCGGGGCGTTGATCCGCATGTGACGGCCCGACGGCGTGACCCACAGGGCCGCCTCCAGGTCCGAGCGGAACAGCATCTCGCCCGT
>DGIZ01000194.1:3818-4178 GCA_002386585.1 Brevundimonas sp. UBA4609
TCCTTGACCCACAGATTGTCCGGGGTGTCGCGCGGGCTGACGATCTTGCGCACGCCGGGCGCGAAACGCGACAGCCAGCCGCCGCGTGCCTTGTTCTCGGGATTCTTATCGACCATGGGCGGGGCCTTTAAACGGTTTCCGTCACGGAAGCACTAGCGCGGGCGCCATGAACCGCATCAGCCAGGGCCTTCACCTTGGCCAGAACGCGCGGCGCGGCGGGTTCGTTCGCCTCGAGAGCGGCGGCGACCTCGTCCACGAAGACCGAGCCGGCCACCACGGCGTCGGCGACGCGGGCGATCTCGGCGGCGCGTTCGGGCGTCCTGACGCCGAAGCCGACGGCGACGGGCAGAGATCGGAAGA
>DGIZ01000236.1:0-8072 GCA_002386585.1 Brevundimonas sp. UBA4609
CGGCGTGCGGGTCGCCTTCGGTCGGCCCGCCCACGGGCGCCAGCCGGTCGGCCGGCACGATCGGCGCGCCCCAGGCCAGGGCCTCGAAATCGTTGATCAGCCGGGCCGGATTGAGGCCCAGCGATTGGAGCTCCTTCTCCGACAGACGCCAGGGCGAGTTGGTCAGGTCGATGGCGCCGTCCGTGACCGGCCCGGCCACGGCGATGACCCCGCCTGCGGGCTTGGTCGCGCAGTCGTCGAGGTAGGCCTGCACCCCCTGGAGAAAGGTCGGATAGGTCTCGGCTGGGAAGCTGTCGAAATGCTCGAGCCGAGGATGGCCGTCGACCATGCGGGCCAGGGCGAAGCGGGCGTTGGTTCCGCCGACGTCGCCTACCAATAGGGTCGCGTCCCTCATGCTTTCTCCTTCGCGGGTTCTCCTGGCGGGTTCATGCGTCCACGGCGCGATCGACCAGGTTCGGATCGGGCGGGCCGTCGTCATGGCCGTTGGCTCCGATGGGCGAGGCGAAGCAGACGCTGGCGCCTTCCTCCGCCGTCGACACCGTCTGACGGAAGGCGCCGAACAGTTCACGACCATAACCCCAGGACGAGCCTTCGGTATGGGCGCGCGAGCGCTTCGCCGCCGGGCGTGCGTCCAGATCCTCGATCCCCACCGTGGTCAGCACTCCCGCCTCGGGGTCCAGCCGGATCACGTCGCCGTCGCGGACGTAGGCCAGGGGGCCGCCGGCCAGGGCTTCGGGGCTGACATGGATGGCGGCGGGCGTCTTGCCGCTGGCGCCCGACATGCGGCCGTCGGTGACGAAGGCGACCTTGAAGCCCTTGTCCTGCAGCACAGACAGGGCCGGCGACAGGCTGTGCAGTTCCGGCATTCCGTTGGCCTTGGGGCCCTGGAAGCGCAGCACCAGCACCACGTCGCGATTCAGCCTGCCGTCCTTGAAGGCCTGCAAGGCGTCTTCCTGGGTCTCGAACACGGCGGCGGGGGCCTCGACGATGCGGTTCTCGGGCTTGACCGCCGAGACCTTGATCACCGCCCGTCCCAGATCGCCCTGCACCAGCCGCAGGCCCCCCTCGCGGTCGAACGGGTCCGAGGCGGGGCGCAGGATGGTCAGGTCCAGACTCTCCTTCACCGTGTCGCGCCAGACCAGTTCGCCGTCCTCCAGCCGAGGCTCCTTGAAGTACGGCTCGAGCCCCTGACCCATGATGGTGGTCACGTCGGGATGCAGGTTCCCGGCCTCGACCAGTTCGCGGGTGACGAAGGCCACGCCGCCCGCCGCCTGGAAGGCGTTCACGTCGGCCGAACCGTTCGGATAGACCCGCGCCAGCAACGGCGTCACCGACGACAGCTGGTCCATGTCGGTCCAGTCGATCCGCACCCCCGCGGCTCGCGCCATGGCGACCAGGTGGATGGCGTGGTTGGTCGAGCCGCCGGTGGCCAGCAGGGCGACGATCATGTTGACGATGGTCTTTTCCGACACGACGTCAGCCATGCGCCCGCGTCCCTCGCGCGCCAGTTCGACGGCCCGCTGGGCCGCCGCCGCCGTCAGGGCGTCGCGCAGGCCGGTGTCGGGATGCACGAAGGCGGTCGAAGGCATGTGCAGCCCGGCGACCTCCATCATCATCTGGTTGGAGTTGGCCGTGCCGTAGAAGGTGCAGGTGCCGGGCGAATGATAGGAAGCGATCTCGCTCTTCAGCAGTTCGGCGCGGTCGATCAGGCCTTGGGCGTATTCGGCGCGGACGCGAGCCTTCTCGGCGTTGGGAAGGCCCGAGGGCATCGGCCCGGCCGGGGCGAAGACGACCGGCAGATGGCCGAAGGCCAGGGCGCCCATGAACAGCCCCGGCACGATCTTGTCGCACACGCCCAGCATCAGGGCGGCGTCGAACGCATCGTGGGTCAGGGCCACCCCCGTCGACATGGCGATGACGTCGCGGCTGAACAGGCTCAGCTCCATGCCGGGCCGCCCTTGCGTGACGCCGTCGCACATGGCCGGGGTTCCGCCCGCCACCTGCGCCGTGGCGCCGACCTCGCGCGCGGCCTGACGGATAACCTCCGGAAAGCGCTCGAACGGCTGATGCGCCGACAGCATGTCGTTATAGGCGGTGACGACGCCGAGATTGGGCTGGGTCCCGGTCATGGCCGTCAGCTTGTCGGCCACGGTCTGGCCCGCAAAGGCGTGGGCCCAGTTGGCGCAGGACAGCTTGCCCCGCCCCGGCCCCGATCCCGTCGTCGCGTCCATGCGGCGCAGATAGTCGGCGCGGGTTTTGCGGCTGCGTGCGACGATGCGGGCGGTGACCTCGGCCACCACAGGATTGAGCGCCATCACTCGGCCTCCGTCCAGAACACTTCAAGGGGGGCGTTCGCCGCGATCAGGGCGGCGATGGGGTTTACGGCGGGATCGCCCGCCGCCTCGCGCTCGAATACGGCGCGCTTCTTTGCCCCGGTCAGGGCCAGCACCACACACCGCGCCGAGACCAGCCAGGGCAGGTTAAGCGTCAGCCGCTCCTGCGGCGGCGCCGCGCCGTCACGCCCGGAGGGCACGCCGTAGACGGCCGGCTTCAGACCCGGCGTCAGCAGGGTCGTCAGCGTCGGACTGCCGGGGAACATGGAGCAGATGTGTCCGTCCTCCCCCATGCCCAGCAGGACGGCGTCCAGGCGATTGTTTTCCAGTTCGACGGTCAGTTCATGGGTCGCGAGCGCCGCAGCACGATCCACCGTCACGGCGGAGCGGAACAGGGGCAGGAACTCCGCGCCCTTGGCCTGACCTTTCAGCAGCGTGCGTTTGAGCAGGGCGGCGTTTGAGGCAGGCGAGGTTTCCGGCACATAGCGCTCGTCCACCAGGGTAACGAAGGTGTGCTGCCAGGCGGAATAAGAGCGCAGTTTGGACAGGCGTTGATAGATCGGTTCCGGTGTAGAACCTCCGGCGCCGGCGAATACCGCCCAGCCGTTCTGCGTCGGGTCGCGCAAGCCTTCCTCAAGTGCTGTCGCCAACTGGTCGGCCGCGGCATCGGCCCATACGTCGAGGGTGGGGAAAGTCTGGATGGCCGTCATGATACCTCTCCGCTCATCCCCGCGGAGGCGGGGACCCAGTGAGAACCACATGCGTGACCTTCAGATTGAAGCGTCGCCCAGCCCTCAGCGGTGCAGATGAAGCCAAAGAACTGGGTCCCCGCCTCTGCGGGGATGAGCGGGGGGCGGAGGATCATCGCGTGTTCCACTTCCGGCCCGTGCGCGACAGCAGCAGGTCGGCCGCCTCCGGCCCCCAGGTCCCGGCGTCATAGTCCAGCGGCCGGCACTCGCGGCAGGCCCAGGCTTCAGCCACCTCATCGATCCATTTCCAGGCCTGTTCCGCCTCGTCTCGGCGCACGAACAGGGTGGAGTCGCCGTGCAGGGCGTCCAACAGCAGCCGTTCATAGGCGATGCGGCGGCGCGGCGGCGCGGCGTCCTTGCCGTCCTGCCCCCACGACAGACTCATCTGGATCGGCTGAAGCTGCATCCTCTGCTCCAGCCCCGGCTTCTTGTTCATGACCGACAGGGAGATGTCCTCATCCGGCTGAAGCTCGATGACCAGGCGGTTGTCGTAGATGGCCCCGCGCTCGCCGTGGCCGAAGATGGAGTGGGGCACCGGCTTGAACTGGATGACGATCTCGGTGCGCTTCTCTGGAAGCCGCTTGCCGGTGCGCATGAAGAAGGGCACCCCCGCCCAGCGCCAGTTGTCGATATCGGCCCGGATGGCGACGAAGGTCTCCGTGTCCGACGGCTGGCCGCGCTCGGTCTCATAGCTGTCGACGGTGCGGCCCTCGACCGCGCCTTCCACATACTGGCCGCGTACGGTGACGCGTTCGGCGTCCTCGGCGGTGACGGGGCGCAGGGAGCGCAGCACCTTCACCTTTTCGTTGCGCACCGAATCCGGGTCCAGGTCGCTGGGCGGCTCCATCGCCACGAGGCACAGCAACTGCAGCATATGGTTCTGCACCATGTCCCGCAGCGCGCCGTATTCGTCGTAATAGGGCCAGCGGTCGCCGACGCCGACCGTTTCTCCGACCGTGATCTGCACATGGTCGATGGTCAGGCTGTTCCACAAAGGCTCGAAGATGGCGTTGCCGAAGCGCAGGGCGATCAGGTTCTGCACCGTCTCCTTGCCCAGGTAGTGGTCGATGCGGAACACCTGTCGCTCGTCGAAGGCGTGGGCCACGGCGTCGTCGATTTCGAGGAAGCTCTCCAGGTCGCGGCCGACCGGCTTCTCCAGCACGATGCGATCGTTCTTCTCGGCCAGGCCGGCCGCCTTCATGGCCGTGACGATGCGGCCGTAGAGCGAGGGCGACACCGCCAGGAAGGAGACGGTGTCCCCTTCGCCGGACCGGGCCTTCAACGCGCGCAGGCTCTCGGCGTCGGTGGCGTCCACCGCCAGGTAGTCGAGCCGGGCGGCCAGGCGCGCCCAACTGGCCTCGTCCCAGGCGTCGTCGGCCTCGGCGCGGGGCTGCACCGCCTGGCGCACCTTGGCGATGTAGTCCTCGGCCGTTTCCTGCGACCGGGCGGCGCCGATGATCTTGAGCCCCTGGGGCAGAAGGCCGTCATGATCCAGGAAGTAGAGCGACGGCAAAAGCATTCGCATGGCGAGGTCGCCGCCGCCGCCGAACAGGATCAAAGCCGCCATCTAGGGCCTCCCTCGCAGAAGATCGGCCCGCCAAGCGAGACCGTAGTCAGCCAGAGTGATTGGCCGGTTCCGCCCGCCGGGCCAAGACGTCCAGCACGTCCTGAAACACCATGTGACGGGCGTGCAGAAGCACCAGCAGGTGATAGATCAAATCCGCCGCCTCACTGGCGAGTTCCGTATTATCTCCCGCCGCCCCGGCCAGAGCCGTTTCGACCCCCTCTTCGCCGACCTTCTGCGCTGCGCGTTTGGGGCCTTGCGCGATCAGGCGCGCGGTCCAGCTGTCGTTGGGATCGGCCTGGGCGCGGACATGGATGGTGCGCTCCAGCCGGCCGACGCGGCCGAGCCCCGGCGCGTCCTCGTCGCCGAAGCAGCTGATGCGGTTCAGGTGGCAGGCGTTGCCGACCGGGCGCACCTTCACCACCACGGCGTCGCCGTCGCAGTCGGGCGTCACCGAGACGACGTTGAGGAAATCCCCCGACGTCTCGCCCTTGCGCCACCGCCCGCCGCGCGAGCGCGAGAAGAAGGTCGCCTGCCCGCTGTCCAACGTCTCCTTCAGCGCCGCCTCGTCCATATAGGCGAGGGTCAGCACCTGCAGGGTGTCGGCGTCCTGCACCACGGCGGGGATCAGGCCGCCGCCTTTGGCGAAGTCGATGGATTGAAGGTCGAGGTTCATCATCCTTCTCCCCTTGTGGGAGAAGGTGGCTCGCGCAGCGAGACGGATGAGGGGGAGGCCAGCCCCGCCCTCGATCCTCGCGCTTGCGGCCACAGCCCCCTCATCCGAGCGCCTCCGGCACCCACCTTCTCCCACGAGGGGAGAAGGAAACCGATGGTCGTCATATCCTCACCTCCACGCCCTGCTGATCCAGATAACGTTTCAACTCCGGGATCTTGATCGCGCCGGAGTGGAACACGCTCGCGGCTAGGGCGCCCGACACGTCCGCCTCCACGAACACGTCGCGGAAATGCTCGACCGCGCCTGCCCCGCCCGAGGCGACCAGCGGAATGGTCAGCCGCCGCCGCGCTTCGGCCAACTGGTTCAGGTCATAGCCCCGCCGCACCCCGTCCTGATCGATGCAGTTCAGCACGATCTCGCCCGCGCCCAGTCCTTGCGCCTCGACGATCCACTCCATTGTCAGCCGCCCTGCGCCGCGCCGGGCGTCCGGATCGCCGGTGTATTTGTGCACCCGCCATTCGCCGTCCTGAAAGGCGCTGTCGACGCCGACGACGACGCACTGACGCCCCAGCCGCGCGGCCATCTCGCCGATCAGTTCCGGGCGCTCGAGGGCGGGCGAGTTGATCGACACCTTGTCCGCCCCGTGATCGAGGCAGCGCGCCGCCTGCTCCACCGTGCGGATGCCGCCCGCGACGCAGAAGGGAATGTCCAGCAGCCGGGCGATGTCCTGCACCCAGCCGTAATCCAGCGTCCGCCCCTCGGGGCTGGCGGTGATGTCGTAGAAGACCAGTTCGTCGGCACCCTGATCGCGATAGCGCGCGGCCAGTTCGGCGGCGTCGCCCATGTCGACGTGCCCCTCGAATCGCACGCCCTTGACCACGCGACCGTCCTTGACGTCGAGACAGGGGATGATGCGTCTCGCCGTCATGGGGCGACGGCTTTCAGCGCCTCGGCCACGGTGAAACGGCCGGTATAGAGGGCGCGGCCGGTAATGGCGCCGGCGCAACCGATCGCCTTGGCGGCGGTCAGGTCGTCCAGATCCGCCACCCCGCCCGAGGCCTGGATCTCCAGCTCAGGCCGACGGCGAACGGCCTCGGACAGAAGGTCCTGGTTCAGGCCGGTCAGGGCGCCGTCGCGACCGACGTCCGTGATCAGGATATGGCGCAGCATCCCGACCGGATAGCGCTCCAGCACGCTCCACAGATCCACGCCCGACGACTGGGTCCAGCCCTTCAGGGCGGGCACGGGCAGGCCGTCCTCGTAGCGGACGTCCAGGGCCAGGGCGATGGCTTCGGGGCCGAACTGCTCCAGCCACTTCAGCACCAGATCCGTATCGGTGACGGCCAGCGAGCCGATGACGACGCGGCTGATTCCGGCCCCCAGCAGGTGCTCGATATCCTTTTCCGAGCGGACGCCGCCGCCCGACTGGACCTTGATGTCCACGGCCTGGGCCATGTCGCCGATCAGCGCATACTGGCGCGCCTCGCCCGCCTGCGCCCCGTCCAGGTCGATGACGTGAATCCACTCGGCCCCCTCGGCGGTGAAGGCCGCCAGCCGGTTGGCGGGATGGGAGTCATAGCGGGTCACGTGATTGAAATCGCCGTGCAGAAGGCGAACCGCATGGCCGTCGATCAGATCAATGGCGGGATAGATGATCACGCGGGCAACTCCAGGAAGTTCTTCAGAATACGCGCGCCGAGCGCGGCCGAGCGTTCCGGGTGGAACTGGCAGCCCCAGCGGTTGGCGCTGTTGACCATGGCGGGCACGGCGACGCCGTAGTCGGCGGCGGCGAGGGTCGCCGGACCGTCGGGGCAGACATAGCCGTGGACGAAATAGGCCCAGTCGCCGTCTTTCACGCCGTCCAGCAGCGGGTCGTCGCGACGGGTCGTCAGACGGCTCCACCCCATGTGCGGCGAGGGGCGTGAAGGGGCGGGAAGGATGGCTTCGACCCGGCCGGGGATCAGGCCCAGAAGGTCGGCGCCTCCATTCTCAGCATCCTCGTCCTCTGCGCTGGCGTCGAACAGCAGCTGCTGGCCCAGGCAGACGCCCAGCAGGGGGCGCTGAAACCGGCGCAGCGGTTCGATCAGGTCCAGCGCCTTCAGCCGCTGCATGGCGTAACCGGCCGCGCCGACGCCGGGCAGGATGATCCGCTCGGCCTCGTCCACATCGGCCGGGTCGTCGGTGATCCGCACCCGCGCGCCCAGCCGTTCCAGCGCGAACCGCACCGAGGCCACATTGCCCGAGCCGTAACCGATCAGGGTGACCTCGCTCACAGCACGCCCTTGGTGCTGGGCACCACATCGCCCTCGACGCGGATGGCCTGACGCAGCGCGCGACCCAGCGCCTTGAACACGGCCTCGGTCTTGTGGTGGTCGTCGTCACCGGTGACGCGGACGTGGACCGCCGCGCCCAGATTCTCGGCCAGCGACCGCACGACGTGCGCCGTCAGGTCGGTGCGGTAATCGCCCAGCATCGGCGTCGCGAACGTCCCCTCGAACACCGGATAGGGCCGCCCCGACAGGTCGATGGAGACGGACGCCTCGGCCTCGTCCATCGGCAGGACGAAGCCGTAGCGGCCGATGCCGCGCCGCTCGCCCAGCGCCTGTTTCAACGCCTGGCCCAGAGCAATGGCGCAATCCTCGATCGTGTGGTGCGGGTCGATGTGCAGGTCGCCTTCGCACGCCAGGCGGATGGAGAACCCGCCGTGCGCCGCCACCTGTTCGATCATGTGGTCGAAGAAGCCGACGCCG
>DGIZ01000236.1:8196-8593 GCA_002386585.1 Brevundimonas sp. UBA4609
GTCGAAGAAGCCGACGCCGGTCTCGATCTTCACCGGCCCGGCGCTGTCCAGATCGACGGCGCAGACGATGCGCGTCTCTTTCGTGTCGCGGATGACCTGACCGATGCGGTTGCGGCGCGCGCCGGGGCTGGCGGCGCCCAGGGCGGTCAGCAGGCGATCGTTGACCTCGGGCTTCAGCGAGACGGGCAGGCGCAGCCGCTCGCTCGCCGGATCGGCGCTCAAGCCATAGCGGCGCAGGGCCTCGAACGCGCCTGCCGGATCAGAGGGCTTGGCGATGATCACCGGCCCCACCCCGGCCTCCAGCGCCATGATGCGCGACAGGGCCTCGGCGACGCGGGCGCGCTCGCGGCGCACGCCGCTGATGCGTTCGGCCGTCTCCATCATCCGCGACGGGTCC
>DGIZ01000189.1 GCA_002386585.1 Brevundimonas sp. UBA4609
GAACGCAGGCCGACGGCCGCGCCTTCATTCCGCAGGCCATGGCCAAGGGCGCGGCGGCCGTGCTGGCGCCGTCCGATACGCCTGAAGGCGCGGCGCCGGTCCTGGTCGGATCGGGCGACGTGCACCGGGCCTACGCCATCGCCGCGCGCGCCTTCTACGGCGCCCAGCCGCGCACCTGCGTCGCCGTGACCGGCACCAACGGCAAGACCTCGGTCGCCAACTTCTGCCGCCAGATCTGGGCGGGCATGGGCCTGAAGTCGGCCAGCATGGGCACGCTGGGCGTCGTCGGCCAGAAGGGCGACAAGACCTACGCCCTGACCGGCCCCGGCCTGACCAGCCCCGACGCCGCCGAGGCCGCGCGCCTGCTGGCCGAACTGGCCCGCAAGGAGGTGACGCACCTGGCGCTGGAGGCCTCGTCTCACGGCATCGACCAGCGGCGTCTGGACGGGGTGGCGATCAAGGCGGCGGGCTTCACCAATCTGACGCAGGACCATCTCGATTATCACGGCACGATGGAGGACTACCGCGCCGCCAAGATGCGCCTGTTCGAGGCCCTGCTGCCGCGCGGGCGCACGGCGGTTCTGAACGCGGATTCCGACGCCTATTCGGCCTTCGCCTCGGCTTCGATCATGGCGGGGCTGGGCGTGATGGGCGTGGGCGAGCGCGGCCGCGACCTGACCCTGCTGGCGCGCCGCGCGACGCCGGAAGGCCAGCGCCTGACCCTCGACGCGCGCGGCCGGGTGCATGACATTCTGCTGCCGCTGGCGGGCGCCTTCCAGGCGTCGAACGCCCTGGTGGCGGCGGGACTGTGCATCGCCGGCGGCGAAGACCCCGACCAGGTCATCCCGGCGCTGGAGATGATCCGGGGCGCGCAGGGCCGTCTGCAACGGATCCCCGGCGGCGCGCGGGGCGGCGAGGTCTATGTCGACTACGCCCACACCCCCGACGGGCTGGAGACGGTTCTGAACGCCCTGCGTCCCCACGCGACGGGCCGTCTGATCGTCGTCTTCGGCGCAGGCGGCGACCGCGACCGCGCCAAGCGGCCGCTGATGGGCGAGATCGCCGGGCGTCTGGCCGATACGGCCATCGTCACCGACGACAATCCGCGTTCCGAAGACCCCGCCGCCATCCGGGCTCAGGTGCGCGCAGGCTGCCCCGACGCGCTGGAGATCGGCGACCGTCGCGAGGCCATCCGCCATGCCGTCTCCCTGATGAGCGAAGGAGATGTGGTCGTGATCGCCGGAAAAGGGCATGAACAGGGACAGATCGTCGGCGGGGTGGTGCATCCCTTCGACGACGCCGCCGAAGCGACCGAAGCCCTGAAAGACCATGCCTGACGCACACACGCCGCTCTGGACCGCCGAAGCCATCGCCTCGGCGACCGGGGGACGGCTTCATGGACCCGACGCTGAAGTCGCGGGCCTGACCTACAACAGCCGCGAGATCCAGCCGGGCGACCTGTTCCTGGCCCTGCACGGCGCGCGCGACGGGCATGAGTTCGCCGAGGCCGCCTTCGCGGCGGGCGCGACGGTTGCGTTGGTCGACCGGCCGGTCGAGGGCGGGCCTTATATTCTGGTTCCCGACACGCTGAAGGGGTTGGAGGCGCTGGGCGTCGCCGCCCGCGATCGCGCCCGCCTGCGCGGCGCCGTCACCGGCAGCGTCGGCAAGACCAGCGTGACCCAGGCCATCAAGGCGGGCCTTGATCTGGCCGGATCAAGCCACGCCTCGATCAAGAGCTACAACAACCATATCGGCGTGCCGCTGACGCTGGCGCGGATGCCGCAGGGCACGGACCGCGCCGTGTTCGAGATCGGCATGAACCACCCGGGCGAGATCGGGCCGCTGTCGCAGTTCGTGCGCCCGCACGCCGCCTGCGTCACCACGGTCGGACCGGTGCACATCGAGGCCTTCGCCGACGGCGAGGCGGGCGTGGCGCGCGAGAAGGCCGCCATCTTCGAGGGGCTGGCGCTGGGCGGAATCGCCGTGGTCAACGCCGCCGACGCCCATGCCGACATCGTGCGTCAGGGGGCCGAGAAGGCCGGAGCCGTGGTGCGGACCTTCGGCCATGATGCGGGCTGCGACGCGCGCCTGCTGGACTTCGTCGCCGACAGCGGGGGCGCGACCGTCACCGCCGAGCTGGACGAGCGGCGCATCGAATATCGGCTGGCTCAGTCGGGCGTGCACTGGGGGCTGAACAGCCTGTGCGTCATCTTGATGCTGCAGGCGCTGGACGTGTCGCTGGAGACGGCGTTGCAGGCTCTGGCGGGGTTCCAGCCGCTGGCCGGGCGCGGGCAGATGAAGGCTGTCAAAGTCCCTGGCGGGACGTTCACTCTGATCGACGAGAGCTACAACGCCAATCCGCTGTCGATGAAGGCGGGCTTCGTCAGCCTGGGCGCCAAGCCCGTGGGGCCGGGCGGCCGTCGCGTCGTGGTGCTGACCGACATGCTGGAGCTGGGCGAGCACAGCCGCGCCCTGCATGAAGGTCTGGCCCCCGCCATCCTCGCCGCTGGGCTGGACCTGGTGCACACGGCCGGGCCGCAGATGCGCCTGCTGCATGACGCCCTGCCGCCGTCGCTGCGCGGCGAGTGGCGCGCGACGGCCGCCGAACTGGCCGCCGAGGCTGCCCTGCTGGCGCAGCTGGGCGATGTGGTCATGGTCAAGGGCTCGAACGGGTCGAAGGCCTCGCTGGTCGCGGCCGCGCTTGCAAATCTCGGCGTGGCCGAACAAGAGGCGCGCGTCGCCGCCGAGGCCCAAGGGAAGTCCGCCTGATGTTCTATCTGCTCTATCTCTATTACGCGGACATCGCCCAGGAATATCCGCTGCTCCACCTGATCCAGTATCAGACGGTGCGCGTGGCCCTGGCCATGGCCACGGCCATGATCGTGGCGGTCGCCATGGGCAGCCGCTTCATCAACTGGATCCGCGCCAAGCAGGGCCGGGGCCAGCCGATCCGCGACGACGGCCCGGTGTCCCACCTGTCCAAGGTCGGCACCCCCACCATGGGCGGGCTGATGATCCTGGCGGGCATCGGCGTGGCCGTGCTGCTGTGGGGCGACCTGACCAATCCCTATATCTGGATCGTCTCGGGCGTGACGGCGGCCTTCGGGGTGCTGGGCTTCATCGACGACTACGCCAAGGTGACGAAGCAGACCTCGGCCGGACTGACGTCCAAGCAGAAGCTGCTGGCCCAGACCGTCGTGGCCGTGATCGCCGGCGTGCTGACCGTGCTGTGGATGACCCAGTCGCCGACCTCGCCGGGGCTTGAGACCTCGATCGCCTTCCCCTTCCTGAAGGCGGTTCTGCTGAACATCGGCTGGTTCTATGTGGCGTTCGCCGCCTTCACCATCATCGGCTTCTCGAACGCGGTGAACCTGACGGACGGGCTGGACGGACTGGCCATCGTGCCGGTGATGATGGCGGCGGGCGCCTTCGGCATCATCAGCTACCTGGTCGGCAACTTCCTGTTCGCGGACTATCTGCAGGTCCACCATGTGCCCGGCGCGGGCGAGCTGGCCATCTTCTGCGCCGCCATCATCGGCGGGGGCATGGGCTTCCTCTGGTACAACGCCCCGCCGGCCAAGATCTTCATGGGCGACACCGGTTCGCTGGCCCTGGGCGGCGCCCTGGGCTCCATGGCCGTGGCGACCAAGCACGAACTGGTGCTGGGCATCGTCGGCGGCCTGTTCGTGGTCGAGGCCGCCTCGGTCATGATCCAGGTCGGCTACTTCAAGCTGACGGGCAAGCGCATCTTCCTGATGGCGCCGATCCACCACCATTTCGAGAAGATGGGCTGGCCGGAATCGACCGTGGTGATCCGCTTCTGGATCGTCGCCGCCATGCTGGCCCTGGCCGGTCTGGCCACGCTGAAGCTGCGTTGATCCGATGATCCCCGTTCCCGGCTTCGAGGGGCGTCGCGTTGCGGTCTTCGGCCTGGGGCGGTCGGGGATTACGGCGGCGCGCGCGCTTCAGGCTGGGGGCGCGATCCCCGTGCTGTGGGATGACGGCGTCTCGGGCCGGATGCAGGCCGAGGCGGAAGGCTTCATGGTCGAGGATCTGACCCGCGCCGACTGGTCGGGCTTCGCCGCCCTGGTGCTGTCGCCGGGCGCGCCGCTGACCCATCCCAGGCCGCACTGGAGCGTCGAGCGCGCCCATGAGGCGGGCGTGCCGGTCATCGGCGATGTGGAGTTGTTCGCGCGGGCGCTGGCCGCCTTGCCGCCGGGGGAGCGTCCCCGTGTCGTCGCCATCACCGGCACCAACGGCAAGTCGACGACCACGGCCCTGGTCGGCTGGGTGCTGAAGCAGGCGGGGCTGAGCGTCCACATCGGCGGCAATATCGGCATCGGGGTTCTAGCGTTGCCCGAGCCGACGGCGGATGCGGTCTATGTGATCGAGGTGTCGTCCTATCAGCTGGATCTGACGACGGGCTTCGCGCCGGATGTGGCGATCCTGACCAATGTGTCGCCGGACCATCTGGACCGCCATGGCGGCATGGACGGCTATGTCGCCGCCAAGCGCCGGATCTTCCAGGCACACGGGGCTGATGCGCTGGCGCTGATCGGCGTGGATGAGGAGTGGGGCCGGAAGGCGGCGGCGGACCTGCGGGCGCAGGGGCGGCGGGTTTGCACC
>DGIZ01000096.1:0-2285 GCA_002386585.1 Brevundimonas sp. UBA4609
CGGGCAGGCCGAGGCGCCCGCGCAGCCGCTGCACCGTCGCCTGGACGTGGCGGGCGCTCAGGGGACCGCCGCGCCGCGCCCGGAACAGGGCCTGATCCGCGTCGATGACGAAGGGCTGCAGCGCCAGATAGGCGTCCGTCGCCTCGCGCACCTGCGGCAGGACGGGGACCATGCGCGTCTTGTCGCCCTTGCCGGTGATGCGAAGACTGTCGGGCAGTGGGGCGTCCGACCGCTTCAGCGACAGAGCCTCGGAAATCCGCAGGCCGCAGCCGTAGAGCAGGGTCAGGACGGCGCGGTCGCGTGCGGCCTCCCACGGCTCCATGTCGGGATCGGCTTCGGGTTCGTGCAGCAGGCCCTTCGCCTGATCCTCGCTGACCGGCCGGGGCAGGGAGGACTTGACCTTGGGGCCGCGCACCAGGGCCAGCTGCGGCGTCGCCACGCCCAGGCGCCGGTCGAGGAAGGCGTGAAAGCCTCGGATGGCGGCCAGGGTCTGGCTGAGCGAGCGGGCGTTGAGCGGGCGATCCCCGCTGCGGCGCTCGGCCAGATGGGCGCGCGCATCGGCCGCCGTGACGGACCCGAGGTCCGCCGCGCTCTGCGGCCCGCCGCGATGGCGCTCCAGAAAGGCCAGATACAGCCGGCCGATGTGGCCGTAGGCCTCCAGCGTGCGCGGCGACAGGCGGCGCTCATGGGCCAGATGCTCCAGCCAGGCGGCCAGAGCGTCCTGCGCGGTCAGGCTTCCAGCGGCCATCGCTCGGCCATGCGTTCGACGACGCGGGCGACGAAGGCCACCAGTTCGCAGCCCATGGCGGGGGTGAAGCCGTCGTCCTCGCCTGAGCCGAAGGCGCACAGGGCGGCGCGGGGCGCAGCCTCGCCCGGCGCGCGCAACGTCATCCGCACCAGGGCGACCGAGGCGACCTCGCCCTCGGAAGGGCCGAACAGGCTGAGGCCGGTGAAGTTGGGGCCGAGCCAGTGCAGGCCGTCCTCGCCCAGCAGGGCGTCGACGCGGCCCGGCTCCAGCGCCTTCCAGCCGAAGGGGACGGCGCCCGGCTTCTCGATCGCCACGGCGGCGCCCGCCAGACCGAAACGGCCTTGCGCTACGGCGTCCAGCTGCCGCGCCAGTTCGGCGTGAGTGCGGGCCTCCATCAGGTCCAGGGCGGCGACGTGGGTCTGGGTCTGGGCGGCGAAGTTGGCGCGGGCGATCTCTTCGATCAGCTTGCGGGCGCCCGCCTCGCGCTGGGCGACGGCCTCCAGCCGCGCCAGGGCGGCGCGGCCGAAGTCGACGACGTTGCGGCCGGTGGCGGCCAGGCCCAGCTCTTCCAGCAGGGCGCGATCATCCAGCAGGTGTTCGGCGTGATCGCCCAGCCAGGCGCGCACTTCGGGCCAATGCAGGCCTGGCGCCGGGTCGGTGGAGAGGTCCAGGGAAGTGCTCAAGCGGACCTCTCATCGGGTCTAAATTACAGAATCGGCGTCACAGGATGGATTGGCCGGTCTTGCCCCAATCCGCCAGAAACGCATCCAACCCCTTGTCGGTTAACGGGTGCTTGACCAGGGCCTTGAAAACGTCGGCTGGAATGGTGGAGGCGTCGGCGCCGGCCAGGGCGGCGGCGGTCACATGGTCCGGGTTGCGCACCGAGGCGGCCAGGATTTCCGTGCTGAAGTCGTGGATGTCGTACAGGGTGCGGATGTCTTCCAGCAGGCCCACGCCGTCGGCGCCGACATCGTCCAGACGACCGACGAAGGGCGAGATGAAGGTCGCGCCCGCCTTGGCCGCCAGCATGGCCTGGGCCGCCGAGAAGCACAGGGTGACGTTGGTCTTGATCCCCTTGTCGGCGAAGGCGCGGGTGGCGCGCAGCCCGTCCCAGGTCAGCGGCAGCTTGACCACGACGTTGGGGGCGATGGAGGCCAGCTTGTCGCCCTCCTTGACCATGGTCTCGAAATCGGTGGCCACGGCCTCGGCCGAGATCGGCCCCTCGACCAGGGCGCAGATTTCGGCGATGACCTCGGCGATGTTGCGACCCGACTTGGCGATCAGGCTAGGATTGGTGGTGACGCCGTCCACCATCCCGGTGGGCAGCAGGTCCTTGATGACGGCGACGTCGGCGGTGTCGAGAAAGAGTTTCATGGGGAAGAGTTCTAACCCTGACCAACACGAAGGGCGACTCTCATTCTTTTCCTCCCCACTCTGTGGGGAGGGGGACCACGTAGTGGTGGAGGGGCTTCTGTCAGCAGAACCAGGCAGCCCCTCCGTCACGGTCGCTGCGCGACCGCGCCACCTCCCCATGAAA
>DGIZ01000096.1:2415-2707 GCA_002386585.1 Brevundimonas sp. UBA4609
CTCCCCATGAAATGGGGAGGAGAAGCCGCGTGAAAATCGCCTCCGTCCTCATCCCCCTGCCCGTGCCGGAAGCCTTCGACTATGAAGTCCCCGAGGAACTGGCGGTCGTACGCGGCGATCAGGTCGCCGTGCCGCTGGGGCCGCGCCTGATCCGGGGCGTGGTGGCCGAGGTGTTCGAGACGACCGGCTCCAACCGGCGCCTCAAGGCGGTTGAGCAGGTGCTGGACGATCCGCGCCTGCCGGAACGGACGCTGGACTTCGTCGAATGGGCGGCGCGCTGGACGCTGAGCCC
>DGIZ01000250.1:0-412 GCA_002386585.1 Brevundimonas sp. UBA4609
CTGCCGCTGCCGGACGCCTGCCTGGACGCCTATTCGATCAGCTTCGGCATCCGCAATGTGGCCGACATTCCGCAGGCTCTGCGCGAGGCGCGTCGCGCGCTGAAGCCGGGCGGCCGCTTCATCTGCCTGGAGTTCTCGCGCCCCACGACCGGCGCGTTGAGGAAGGCCTATGACGCCTGGTCCTTCCACGCCATTCCGCGCATCGGCCAGCTGGTCGCCAAGGACCGTGATTCCTACCAGTATCTGGTCGAGAGCATCCGCCGCTTCCCCGATCAGCAGACCTTCAAGCGGATGATCGAGGAGGCGGGCTTCAGCCGCGTCAGCGTCACCAATCTGTCGGGCGGCATCGCCGCCATCCACCACGGGTGGGCGATCTGAGCCGGCTGACCTTCAACGCCCCGCCGCCGACGCC
>DGIZ01000250.1:733-2017 GCA_002386585.1 Brevundimonas sp. UBA4609
CCGGTCGGCGCGGCCTTTCGCATGGTGCGCTGGGGCTGGGTGCTGGCGCGCCACGACGCCCTGATCCCGCGTGAGGCCAACCCCCTGCTGCCCGCCTGGGGCCGCCCGTTCGCCCGTCTGATCCAGCTGTTCGCCAGCCGCAGGCACCGCGCCGGACGGCCCGGCCAGCGCGTCGGCGAGGCCTTCGAGCATCTCGGCCCCGTCGCCATCAAGCTGGGCCAGGTGCTGGCCACCCGCGCCGACATCTTCGGCCTGCAGTTCGCCCAGGATCTGGGGCGTCTGAAGGACAAGCTGCCGCCCTTCCCGCTGGAGGAGGCCAAGCGCGAGATCGAACGCTCGCTGGGCCGCCCGGCCGAGAGCCTGTTCATCGATCTGACCGAACCGATGGGCGCCGCATCGCTGGCCCAGGCGCACCCCGCCTGGCTGGCCGACGGGCGCAAGGTGGCGGTCAAGGTGCTGCGCCCGGGCGTCGAGCGCCGCGTGGCCCAGGGGCTGGACGCCATGCGTCTGGGGGCCAAGCTGGTCGACCGCTTCGTCGAACCCGCCCGTCGGCTGGAGCCGCGCGCCTTCGTCGAGATCATCGCCCAGTCGCTGCAGCTTGAGCTGGACATGCGGCTGGAGGCCGCCGCCGCCTCCGAACTGGCCGAGGTCATGGCCAAGGACGGCTATATGTCCGCCCCCGCCGTCGTCTGGGACGGGGTGGGCAAGCGGGTGCTGACGCTGGAATGGGCGCCGGGCCTGCCGATGACCGACCCGGCCCTGGTCGATCTGCCGGGCCTCGACAAGGACGCCCTGGCCGACAAGGTGGTGCGCGCCTTCCTGGTGCAGGCGCTGGACCACGGCGTCTTCCACGCCGACCTGCACGAGGGCAATCTGTTCGCCGACGCGCCTGCGCAACTCACGGCCATCGACTTCGGCATCGTCGGGCGGCTGGGCCCCGCCGAGCGGCGCTACCTGGCCGAGATCCTGTGGGGTTTCATCAGCCGCGACTACGACCGCATCAGCCGCGTCCATTTCGAGGCCGGATACGTGCCGCCGCACCATTCGGTCGACACCTTCGCACAGGCCCTGCGCGCGGTCGGCGAGCCGGTGATCGGCCGCCAGGCCAGCCAGGTGTCGATGGGCCGCCTGCTGGGCCAGCTGTTCGAGATCACCGCCCTGTTCGACATGCATATGCGCCCCGAACTGGTTCTGCTGCAGAAGACCATGGTCTCGGTCGAGGGGGTGGCGCGCCGCCTGAACCCCGATCACGACCTGTGGGACGCCGCCAAGCCGGTGGTCGAG
>DGIZ01000250.1:2132-2510 GCA_002386585.1 Brevundimonas sp. UBA4609
CCGGTGGTCGAGCGCTGGATCAAGCGCGAGCTGGGACCACAGGCCCAGATCAAGGAGACGGTCGAGGAGGCGATGGTCACGCTGAAGGCCCTGTCGCGTCTCGTGCAGAACCCGCCGCCGTCTCAGACGTTGGTGATCGAGAAGGCCGGAACGCGGCCCTGGGTGGTCGCCGCCGTCACCGTCGCAGTCTGCGCGTCGGCGGCCGCCTTGGTGCTGACGCTTTGGCCGATGATCGTCGCCTGACGTTTCTTCGGAGCCTGCGTTTCATGAAGACCTCTTCCTTCGCCCTCGTCCTGTCGGGCGCCCTCCTGCTGGCCGCCCCGGCGCTGGCGCAGACCGCCGCTCCGAGCCAGGCGCCGACCCAGGGGGCGGCTGCGG
>DGIZ01000193.1 GCA_002386585.1 Brevundimonas sp. UBA4609
ACGGCGCCGGACGCTCCCGCCAGACCGGCCCCGCCTCCGCCGCCTCCGCCCACGCAGACGACCTCGATCCAGCGCGCCCAGACCGGCGGGGTCCAGCTCCCCGAGGCGGTCAGCACCGTCGTCTCGCGGCGCGTCGCGCCCTGACCGAACCAGGCGCGGCCCGTGCTTCGGTCGATCCGCAGCGCCTCATGCCAGGCGCCGCCGTCGGGACTGACCTTCAGCCGCAGGTCGTCGTCGCCGACCAGCCCCAGTTCAGCCCGCCCGCCCCAACCGCTCTGGAACAGCAGAGACAGGACGTCGCCCGCCGTCTGCTTGTTGAAGGTGAAACGCAGATCGCCGTCGCCGCCGCTCTCACTCTCCAGCGCGGTCCACAACGCCTTGTTGGCCCGCACGGCGACGACGTTCGTCGCGTCCGCCGTGGTGTTCACGCCGAGACGGGTGATCTGCTGGATCTCTTCGGGCAGGCCGAAGGACAGGGGCGTCCAGACGCCTGCCCGCCGGACCAGAATCTCCTCGCTGTCGAGAACCACGACCAGCTGGCCGTCCGGCGCCGGAACCGGCCGCCAGCCGCCCCGCTCATGCCGCATCAAGCTGCCCGCCGGGAAGGCCGCCCACTCATCGCCCGTCGCTTCTTCCGGCAGGATATAGAGCGCCCCCTCGGCCGGATCGGCGGGCTGATTGCTGACCGTGCGGCTGACCACGGCGGTCTGGATCAGCGCGTCCAGGCGGGTCAGGGCCTCGTTCAGGGTCACGTGTTTCTGCAGCTGTCCGGCCGCCAGATAAGGCAGGCCCAGCCGCGCGCTGGCGTCATCGCTCATGGCGGTCTCCAAAGGTTGAGACCGCAGTCTGGTCAGGCGACGAGCCCCGGCGCGTCGATCCGCTCGAGTTCACGCCAAAGCCGGGAATTTTCAGGGATTGGCCGCATCAGGCGCGCTATCGCCCTGCGCCGTGCCCGCGCATTTGGACGCACGAAGCTGCGCTCGACAGGTCCGGCGCCGACGCGCTAACCGACGCTTCCCCACGCGTTCACCGAAGGTCGATGCATGACCCTGACCCAGGCCCTGATGCGACTGGCCGCCCTGGCCCTGCTGGCGCCGCCCGGCCTCGTCGCCGTCTCGGCGCTCAGCCGCATCGGCCACCGCCTGCCCGACCTGCTGACCCAGTTCACCGCGCCCGCCCTGGTTGCGACGCTGGCGCTGTGCGGCCTCTTCCTGCTGTTCAGACTGTGGGACATGGCCGCCCTCGGCGCGGGCTTGGCGGGGCTGCTGCTTCTTGCCGTCTGGCCGCAATGGGCGCCTGAAAAAGGCCGCGCCGCCGGATCGAATACCCTAACCGTCTACTCCGCCAACCTGTGGGCGCGGAACGAGGACGTGGCGGCCATCACCCGCTCCATCGAACAGGCCGACGCCGACGTGGTCATGCTGATCGAGTTGGGCGACGCCCCGGCCGCGCAACTGGACACGATCCTGACCGCCTATCCGCACCGGGTCAGCACGCCGCGCAAGGATCGGCCCAGCGGCGCCGCGCGCTCGGTGATCGCCTCGCGTCTGCCGCTGCGCCGTGTGCGCGATGCTGACGGTCAGGGTCTGGCGGCCCTTGTCGCCCAGGCCGAGACGTCGCTGGGGCCGATCAGCCTGATCGCCGTCCACATGACGCGGCCCTGGCCCTTCCAGCACCCCTGCGGCCAGATCAGTCAGGCGCAACGGCTGGCCGGACTGCGCGCCGGGCTTGAGGGGCCGGTCGTCGTGGCGGGCGACTTCAACAGCGTCTCCAGCGGCCGCATCGGTCGTCAGATCAAGGCTGAGACGGGCCTGACCCCCGCCCCCGCCTGGCCCGGCACCTGGCCCTCGGCCCTGCCCGCCTTCCTCGGCATCACCATCGACCACGTCTGGCGCTCGCCTGATCTGGCCTTGGTCGAGCGGCGGCTGGGCCAGAAGACCGGTTCGGACCACCGCCCGGTGATCGTGCGCCTCAGCCGAGCCGAGCCATAAGGGCCTTCAGCCGCGCCTCGTGCCCGTGGTCGGGGAAATCGTCGGCGATCCAGCTCTCTTCAAAGGCCTTCAGCAGCCGCCCCGTCTGCGGTCCTGGTTGAAGACCCAGTCGCGCCAGATCCTTGCCCCCGACCGGCAACTTCGGCGGCGACCAGTTCGCCGCCAGCGTCAACAGGCGTTGCGCCGTCCCGGCCTCCGCGCCCGCCGCCCAGGCGCGATAAAGACGATCCTCGACCGCCTGACGCCCCGTGCGCCAGACGGCGGCGCGCGCCTCGGCCTCGCTCATCGCCGGATCAATCTGTTCGCCGACGGCCTCGACCAGCCGGTCCCTCTGAACGTTCGACAGCCGCAGCCTCAAGGCCGCCGCGCGCACCGCCTCCGCGTCCTCCGGCAACAGCGCTGACAGACGCAGCACCGGGTCCGTGCTGACCCCGACCATCGCCTCGAACAGCGTCAGGCTTTTCGGCTGCGGCATAACCCGCCCCAGCACCCCCGCCTGATCCATCAGCCGCACCGCCGCGCGCGGATCGGGCGCGGCCAGCAGCTTGAGCAGTTCCTTCGACACCCGCTCGGCCGACAGCCGTTCGACCCCTTCGGCCAGAGCGGCGCAGGCTTCGACCGCCGCCGCATCCGGCGCCCCGCGCCCGTACCAGGCGAAGAAGCGATAGAAGCGCAGGATGCGCAGATAGTCCTCGCGGATGCGCTGTTCCGGCTCACCGACGAAGACGATCCGTCCGGCCAGTGCGTCCTCATACCCCGCGCCTGTCGGGTCGAGGATCAGCCCCTCCGCATCCGCATAAAGCGCGTTCAGTCGGAAGTCCCGCCGCGCCGCGTCTTCGGCCCAATCGTCTGTGAAGGCCACCGTGGCGCGACGTCCGTCAGTCGAGACGTCCCGGCGCAGGGTGGTGATCTCGAACGGCTGGCGTTCCGATATGGCCGTCACCGTGCCGTGCTCCATGCCGGTCGGCACGCTCTTCAGGCCCGCCGCCTTCAGCGCCCGGACCACCGCCTCGGGCGTCAGGACAGTGGCGATGTCCACATCGTCGATCGGCGCGCCCAGCACGGCGTTGCGCACGCAGCCGCCGACGAAACGGGCGCAGTCCGTCCCGCCCGCCGCCGCCAGCGCCGCCATCACCGCCTGCGTCGCGCCTGCCGTCAGCCAGTCCTGCCCTGAAAGGACGCGGCTCATTCCACACGCTCGGTCGCGTCAGCCTCGGCGGCCTGATGCGGCGCGGCCTCCTCGCCATAGAGCCGGTTGAACAGCCCCTTCAGAATGCCCGCCGTCACGCCCCAGATGTAGCGCTCGCGATACGGCATGGCCCAGAACCAGCGGCGCGGCCCGTTCTCCTGATCATAGTAGTCACGGCGATGATTCACCGGGTCCATCAGGAAGTTCCACGGCGCCTCGAACACCTCGGCCACCTCTGCGGGCGACGGCGTGACTTCGGGCGGCGCCGTCAGCCAGCCCACCACCGGCGTCACCAGAAACCCGGTGCCCGTCTCATAGGGATCGCCCAGCCCCAGAGGTTCGACCACGGCGGGGTCCAGCGCGATCTCCTCCCACGCCTCGCGCAGGGCGGCGTCCAGCGCCGTCTCGCCCGGATCGAGCCGTCCGCCCGCAAAGGCGATCTGCCCCGTATGGCTGGCCAGACTGTCGGATCGGCGCGTCAGCAGCACGCTGGGACCATCCTCACGCGCGATGATGGGGATCAGCACCGCCGCGGGCCTCAGCTTGACCTTCGGGCGGCTGAAATCGGGGTTCAGATCATAGTCTGACCGCACCGCCACGCGCTCCGGCGACCATGCCGCCACAGGGTCCAGCCGCTGTTGCAACCGAGCCTTCAGGCCGGAACAGGTCAAAGCCCCGCCCCTTTCGGTCCCAACGGAAACGTCACGCCGCCCGACCGCACGACCAGACGCCCGTCCGCCTCCTGAGCCCGCTCGACCAGTTCATAGAAGACCGGCCGGGCGATCCGCGCCCACAGATCGCCGCGCACATGAACGCGCGGCGCCGGCTCCCCCGTCGTCGCGTCCGTCTCGACAATGATGGCGTGTTCGGGACCGGCGACAGCCTCGTCGCCCTGATCCGTGGTGAAGACCAGCGCCGCACCGTCTTCGCGCACCGCCACGGCGCGGAACGGCAGATCCTCTACCGCAATCTTCAGCTTCTCGACCGGCGTGACCAGATGATAGCCGTCCGGGTCTTTCCTCAGCACCGTCGAGAACAGCCGCACAAGCTCAGCCCGTCCGATGGGCGAGCCTTCATGCATCCACACCCCGTCGGCGCGGATAAGGATGTCGATCTCGCCGCAATGTTCAGGATGCCACAGATGCACGGGCGGCAGTCCCCGTCCCGGCGCCTGACGCGCAGCCTCGGCCACGCTGGTCAAGCCAGAGCCGGACGATGTCGGTGGGTTCGTCATGTCTGAACTATGGGACGCGTCGCCCCGCAAAGGAAGGCCGCGCCCGGCTCAGGCGTCGGGCCGAACGGCTCCGACCGGCGCCGCCTCGGTGAAGGGCAGCCACATGACCCGGCGCTGATCCACCGGCCCCGGCAACACGGCGTCGGGCGCAGGCACGAACCCGAAGCGCGAGAAATAGGGCGGATCGCCGACCAGCAGGATGCCGTCCAGCCCCAGCGTCTTCGCCTCTTCGATGCAGGCGCGCACCAGTTCACCGCCCAGTCCAGTGCTCCGGCTGGCCTTGTCCACGGCGATGGGACCCAGAAAGACCGAGCGCGCCTCGCCCGCCATGATGGACCACAGCCGGACCGAGCCGATCAGGCGTCCGCCTTCATACAGACAGAACCCGGTCGTCAGCGGCGCGCGCTCGCGCAGCCGCTCGGCCGTCTTGGCGAAACGGCCTGGGCCGAAGGCGGCGATGACCAGGGCGTCGACGGCGGCCGCATCGGCCGTCGTCTCACGCGTGATCGCCCCCGCGAACTGCGGGTCGTCAGACGGGGCGGAGGCGGACGCGGCGTTCATGCGCGGCCCCTAGTCCCCCGCGCCCCCCGAATCAATCGCGATCTTCGGCGAAACGGCGCGAAATCAGCCCACCCGGGAGAAGTCCGGCGCGCGCTTCTGGCTGAAGGCCATGAAAGCCTCCATCGCCTCGGGGCTGCGCATCTGCGAACCGAAGGCCTGCGCCTCGCGCTGCATCACCGTCCACAACAGCTCAGCGTCGCGCATCAGGGCCTTGGTCTTGCGGATCGAGTTGGGCGCGCGCGCCGCCAGTTTGCCCGCCAGTTCCGCCGCCGTCGCATCGACCTGATCAGCGGGAACAGCGCGGTTGGCCAGACCCCAGGCCAGAGCCGTCTTGCCGTCGATCGCCTCGCCCAGGGCGAACAGTTCAAAGGCGCGCTGGTGGCCGATACTGGCTCCCATCAACAGCGAAGACGCAGCCTCCGGCGCCAAGGCCAGATTGACGAAGGGCACGGACAGCAGGGCGTCTTCTGCTACCACCACCATGTCGCAATGCAGCAGCAGCGTCAGGCCGATGCCCACCGCCCGGCCGCGCACCGCCGCCACGGCAGGCTTGTCCAGATCGGCCAGCGCCTTCAGGAAGCGGAACACCCCCATCTCGACCAGATCGCCCTCGGTCTGGCCGATGGCGATGAAGTCGGCGATGTCATTGCCCGCCGAGAAGGAGTCACCCTCGCTTCGGAACAGGATGACGCGCACGGCGTCATCGGCCCTCGCCTTCTCCGTCGCATCGGCCAGAGCCGTATACATCGCCTGGGTGATGGCGTTCTTCTTGTCCGCACGGTCGAAGACGACCGTCAGGACGCCGCCCTCCAGATGGGTCCGAATATGTTCGCTCATTGGCCTGTCTCCGAAAGGCTCCACCAATCCACGCCGTCCCCGTCCCGCACGCGGCGGACCCGTCCCTGACGTTCGAGATAGTTGAGGTGCGCCAACGCCTCGCCGGTGGCCATGCCCAATACTGCGTCGCCCACCGGCCGGGCGAACAGGGCACCGAACACGTCAACGGCGCGACACGGCGTCCGCAGCGTCTTCTCCAACCGCTTCAGCGCCACCTCATGCCCGCGCATCAGCGCCTCCAGCCGCAAGGTCACGCCGTAGAACGGCTCCCCGTGCGACGGCAGCACCAGCAGATCACCCGGCAGCAGTTCCTTCAGCGCCGCCAGCGAGCGCAGCCAGTCGCCCAGCGGGTCGGCCTGCGGCTCCGTCGGCCAGATCGAGATATTTGAGGAAATGCGCGGCAGAATCTGATCGCCCGCGATGAAGACGCCGTCCGTCTCGCGCCACAGGCAGACATGCTCCGGACTGTGCCCTTCGCCGATCACGACCCGCCATTCATCACCGCCGATGCTCAGGATCTCGCCGTCCTGCACCCGGCGGTAATCACGCGGAAAATCCTGAACCATGCGGCCGAACCCGCCATAGCCGTCCCGCCAGCGCGCCACCTGTTCGTCCGACCATCCCGCCGCCCGATAGAAGGCTTCAGCGCTCGCCGGAGGCCCCAACGCCTCGTCGCCGATCAGCAGTCGCGCGGTCACATACTCCGTCCGCGACATCAGCAGCGGCGCATCGAACTGTTCGCACAGCCAGCCGGCAAGGCCGATATGATCCGGGTGCATATGAGTGCAGATGACGCGAGTGACGGGGCGGCCGCCCAGGACGCCGGTCAGCGCCCTGCTCCAGTCTTCGCGCGACGCCTCCGTGGCCAGACCGGCGTCGACAATGGCCCAGCCGTCTCCATCCTCAATGGCGTAGAGATTGATGTGGTTCAGGGCCATGGGCAGCGGCAGGCGCAACCACAGCACGCCGGGCGCGACACGCGTCGCCTCACCGGGCGCCGGCGCGGCTTCAAAGGGATAATTCAGCCCGCGCTCCGTCCGGGAACTTGTCAGGGTGTCGCCGTCAGCCAAGTCCGTCTCCAATTGCAACCGTCCTTTTAGAGAGCCTTTTCGATGGCGTCCATTCTTGACCGGGCTTGAACTGGCGGTCAGGGATAAACTCTCTGTTCAATTGGAGCGTCCCCGTGTCTCGCAATGCCCGCACCTTCGTCGCCCTGAGCGCGGCGGTCCTCATTTCCGGCCTCGCCACCCCTTCGTTCGCCCAACGCGCGTCGCAAAACCCCGACGGTCCTCAGGTGACCGAAAGCAGCGGAAGCCGCGCCTCGCGTGGCCGCCAACGCCAGCCCCGCGCGCCCCAGCCGCCCAGCGCCGAGGAGGTCCAGGCCGCCGCCCAGGGCGTGCTGACGGCGACGAACACCAACTGCCAGATCACCGAATCCAAGCTGCTGGGCCAATCACCCAACAAGGAGTCGCTGTATGAGGTCGCCTGCGCCGCCGGTCCCGGCTACCTGCTGCTGACCTCGACCCCGCCGCAAGCAACGGACTGCATGGTGCTGGCCTATTCGGCCGAACAGACCCGCGCGCGTGATCCCGAGGCCGACGTCGGCTCGCAATGCAGCCTGCCGGCCAACGATAACGCCATGGCCGTCATCACCGCCTTCGCCAAGGAAGCCGGCCTGGCCTGCACGGTCGACGAAGGCTCCATCATCGGCGCCAAGCCGGGCGGGGTCGTGGTCTATGAGGTCGGCTGCGCCGGCGTCGAAGGCGCCCAGATCAACAAGGCCGCCTCAGGCTGGGAAGTCGTCTCCTGCATGGAGCTGGTCTCGGCCAACGCCACGTGCCGCTTCACCACGCCCGCCGAGCAGGTCGCCACGCTGAAGGGCTGGCTGGTCGGTTCCGAAGCCGCCGCCTGCGACATCAGCCAGGCGCGCTACATGGGCAAGAACGCCAACGGCTCCTTCTATGAAGCCGCCTGCAACGGCGCCGACGGCGTCATCGTCCGCTTCGACACGGCCAAGGCCGTGCAGCAGGTCTACCCCTGCGCCACCGCCCAGCAGATCGGCGGCGGCTGCAAGCTGACGACCACGGCTCCGGCCGCTGCGCCTAACAGCTGACCCTGATTTCAGCCTGAGGTTTCAGACGCCGCCGGAGCAATCCGGCGGCGTCTTTGTTTTACCCGCCCCTCTTCCCGAACGAAGCGGCTCACCTTAGCCTTGCGTCCCATGCGCATCGCCACCTGGAACGTGAACTCGGTCAACGCCCGCCTGCCCACGGTGCTGGAGTGGATTCAGGCCGCCAATCCCGACGTCGCCTGCTTCCAGGAGATCAAGTGCGTGGACGAGAAGTTCCCGCGCGAAGCCTTCGAGGACTTGGGCTACAACGTCGAGACGCACGGCCAGAAGAGCTACAACGGCGTCGCCCTGCTCTCGAAATATCCGCTGTCGGATGTGCGGCGCGGCCTGCCCGGCGACGATACGGACGAACAGGCCCGCTATCTGGAAGCCCTGATCGAAGCGCCCCGCCCGATCCGCGTCGCCTCTATCTACCTGCCCAATGGCAATCCGCTGGGAACCGAGAAGTTCGCCTATAAGCTGGCCTGGTTCCAACGGCTTCAGAACCACGCGCGCGAACTGCTGGCGCTGGAGGAACCGCTGGCCCTGTGCGGCGACTACAACGTCATCCCCGAGGCCGAGGACGCCAAGAACCCCGCCGCCTGGGCCGAGGACGCCCTGTTCCAACCGGAAAGCCGCGAGGCCTTCCGCGCGCTGAAATGGCTGGGCCTGGCCGATTCTCACGAACTGGGCCGCGAACCGGCCGGAACCTTCACCTTCTGGGACTATCAGGCGGGCGCCTGGCAGAGGAACCACGGCATCCGCATCGACTTCGCCATGCTGTCGCCCCAGGCCGCCGACCGCTTCCGCGCCATCGAGACGCACCGCGAGGCGCGCGACATGGAAAAGCCCAGCGATCACGTCCCCGTCGTGGTCGATCTGGACCTGGAGGCCTGATCCATGGGCGACACGTTCAGGGCCATTCTGCTGATCGCCCTGATCGCCGCCTTCCTGACCACCGGCGTCCTGCTGTTTTCCTGGTGGATGGAGTCCGAGCGGCGACTGCGACGGGCAATGAAGAAGGCGCTGGGGGCGGCGGCCGACACAGTGGCCCTGTCAGCCCATGAAGGCCGCGCCGCCGGACTGGACCTCGACGGCGGGCAGTTGGTCGTCCTGTGGAACCGGGGCGCCATGGGGCTGGTCTACGCCTTTGAAGAGGTGCTGGGCGCCGAGATCATCGTCGACGGCCACGTCGTCGCCCGCGTCCTGCGCGGCCAGATGCGCAAGGAGATCGACCTGGACGCGCCCGACGCCGAACTGGTCGTGCTGCGGCTGATCTTCAGCGATCCCCACAACGCCGAGTTCGAACTGGCCCTGTGGAACGGTTCTCGCACCGCGCCCGCCTCCGAGGCCGAAAAGACCAGCGGCGCCCGCTCTCCGGGCGAGGGCCTGCGGCTGGGGCGCCGCTGGTTGTCGCACGTCGAAGCCCTGATGCAACGCTGATCGCCCTTCACGGCTTGAGTCCGGGCGGCTAGAACCCCTCGTCCCTCCTTTTGCTTCTTTCTTCAGGAGCCCCCGTGGCCCGCCTCTTCGACGCCTACATCATCGCCAACTGGACCGCCGCCGAGGGCAAGAAGCTGGGCGAACAGACCCTGTGGATCGGCGTCGCCAAGCGCGACGTGCGCTTCCGCCTCTATGCCGAGACGCACAACGTCGCCACGCGCGCCGAGGGCGAGAAGCTGATCGCCGACCTGCTGGCCGAACACCGCAAGCGCGGCGACCGCGTGCTGGTGGGCTTCGACTTCGACTTCGGCTTCCCGGCCGGAACGGCTGCGCGGCTGAAACTGGACGGCCGCCCGTGGGACGCCATGGGCAGGTTCCTGGCCGCCAACATCGTCGACAAGGCCGACAACACGAACAACCGCTACCAGGTCGCGGCCAAGATGAACCGCCTGATGACGGACGAGCCCTGGCCCTTCTGGGGCGCGCCCGCCAGCCAGGCCCAGCGCTGGCTGACCACGACCAAGCCGCCCGAAGGCGCCGGCGCCGACATCCCCGAATTCCGCGCCACCGAACTGGCCGCGCGCAAGGACAAGCTGCCGCCCAAGAGCGTCTGGCAGATGCACGGCGCCGGCGCGATCGGCGGCCTGACCCTGGTCGGCGTTCCCATGCTGCGCCGCCTGCTGGACACTCTGGGCGCCTCGACCGCCGTCTGGCCCTTCGGCACAGGCTGGCGCGAACTGACCGAGGCCGACATCGAGCCTCTGTCGGCCGTCGTCGTCGAAGTCTGGCCCGCCCTCTATGAAGCCAAGCGCAGCGTGAACGCCGAGGGCGTCAAGGAATACAAGACCCAGGCCCAGGTCCGCGCCGCCGCCGAAGCCTTCGCCCGCATGGACGACGCCGGCGACCTGCAGAAGGCGTTCGCACCGCCTGCCGGTGCAGACGAAGCCCTGATCGCCCGGGTAGAAAGCGAAGAAGGCTGGATCCTGGGGGTCTGACTTCCCTTCTCCCCTTGTGGGAGAAGGTGGCAGGCGGAGCCTGACGGATGAGGGGTGTCGACTCCGTCTTCTCGAATTTTAACGGCCGGGCGTCAGAATAGTTTTCAGGGTCGATGCGCTGACACCCCTCATCCGAGCGCCTCCGGCGCCCACCTTCTCCCACAAGGGGAGAAGGAAGAAGTCAGCCGATCAACACCCGCGCCGCGGCCCGCGCTTCATCGGTGATCTCGGCGCCGGACAGCATCCGCGCGATCTCTTCCTGACGCGGGCCTTCCTCCAGCACGTCGATAGAGGTCCGCGTATGGCCCTCGACGTCGGCCTTGCGGACCTTCCAGTGGGCGTGGCCGCGCGCAGCGACCTGCGGGCTGTGCGTCACGACCAGCACCTGCGCCCCGCGCGACAGGCGTTGCAGGCGTCCGCCTACGGCTTCGGCCACGGCGCCGCCGACGCCCTGATCCACCTCGTCGAAGATCATGACCGGCTGGCGCTGGTCCTCACGGCTGGCCAGCGCCGCCTTCATCGCCAGGGCGAAGCGCGCCAGTTCCCCGCCCGAGGCCACCGTATCCAGCGGGCCGAAGGCGGTCCCCGCGTTGGTCGCCACCTCGAACCGCACCGTCTCGACGCCCAGCGGGCCGCGACGCGCCTCGATCGGCTCCAGCGTCACGCGGAATCGCGCGCGCTCCAGCTTCAACGGGCCGAGTTCGTCCATGACAGCGGCGACCAGCCGGTCCCCCGCCGCCTCGCGCGCCGAGGTCAGCAGCAGGGCCGCCACATCATAGGCCTCTATCGCGGCGGCGACGTCGCGTCGAGCCTTGGTCAGAGCCTCTTCCCCGTCCTCGATCAGACGCAGTTGTTCACGCAGGCGCATCCGGAGCGCCGGCAGGGCCTCAACCGGGGTGTTCAACTTGCGAGCGGCGGCGCGCAAGGCGAACAGCCGCTCCTCCGCCTTGTCCAGACGGCCCGGCTCGAAGTCGAAGGCGTCGGCGGCGGCGTCGACGCAGGCCACCGCTTCCGTCGCCTCGACCAGGGCGCGGTCCACCGCCTCGGCCGCCAGCGCCAGTTTGACGATGATGGGATTGTCGCCCTCGGCCCCCGCCTGCACCGCCCGCACCGCCCGCTGGCGCGCGTGCTCCACCGCGCGCAGGGCCGAGGCCAGACGCTGGCTCAACTTGTCCCCGCCCAACAGGTTGCGCGCATCGGCCAGATCGGCGACCGCCTTCTCCGCCGCACCGAGGATGGCCCGTTCGCCCGCCAGTTCCGTCTCTTCGTCCGGCTTGGGATCCAGGGCGTCGAGGTCGGCCAGATTCAGCGCGATCTCCTCCGCCTTGGCCGCGGCCTCGGCGGCGGACGCCTCCAGTTCATCCAGATGGGCCTGCGCCGACTTCAGGCGCTCGGCCGCCCCGGCCACGCCCGACAATTGCGGCTGCAGCCCGCCATAGTTGTCCAGCAGGGTGCGGTGCGTCTTCCAGTCCAGCAGGCCGGCCGTCTCATGCTGGCCGTGCACCTCGACCAGCAGGGCGCCGATCTCGCGCAGGGCCGCCACCCCGGCGGGCTGATCGTTGACATAGGCGCGGCTGCGGCCGTCGGCCGACACTACGCGGCGCAGGATCAGTTCCTCGCCCGGCGCCGCCTCGAAGCCCCGCTCGGACAGCAGGGCGATCAGCGCCTCGTCATCCGGGGCGGTGAAGACGGCCGTGGCGGACGCCTGCTTGGCGCCGTTGCGCACCAGTCCGGCGTCGGAGCGCGCGCCCAGCGCCAGGCCCAGGGCGTCCAGGATGATGGACTTGCCCGCCCCCGTCTCGCCGGTCAGCACGGTCAGGCCCGCCTCGACCTCCAGGTCCAGGGCGTCGACAAGCACGATGTCGCGGATCGAGAGCGTGGTCAGCATGGGCGATCTGATTCGAGGTTTCGCCGCATCCTAGCCGGAAACAGAACAGGAACGCAGCGCCTTAATCACGCCCCGCGCTCCTTTCTGCGACCGGATCAGGCGCCGCCGGGGATCAGGCGTTGCAGCCAGGATTCGCGCTTGCCCTCGGGCTTGACGTCGAGGCTCTGGCCCCGCTCGTTCAGCAGGGCGTAGGCCTCCGCGTACCAGGGGCTGCCCGGAAAGTTGTGGCCCAGAACGGCGGCGTTGCGGGTCGCCTCCTCGGTCAGGCCCAGGCTCAGATTGACCTCGACCAGGCGATACAAGGCCTCGGGCGTGTGCGACGTACGTTGGAAATCGGGGTTGTTGATGACCGTCTTGTAGCGGTTCAGGGCCCCCAGGGGCTGGTTGGCCCGCTGATAATAGCGGCCGACGGTCATTTCCTTGCCGGCCAGCTGGTCGTTGACCATGTCGATCTTGACCCGCGCGTCGGTGGCGTAGGTCGAACCTGGATAACGGCGCACCACGTCGCGCAGCCCCGCCAGCGCCGCCTCGGCGTAGCCCTGGTCCCGGCCCACATCGACGATCTGCTCGAAGTTGCAGACGGCCTTCATGTAGAAGGCGTAGCTGGCCGACGGATTGCCGGGGAACAGGGCGATGAAGCGGTCAGCCGCCGCGATCGCGTCCTGATAGTTGTTGTTCTGATAATAGGCGTAGACCTGCATCAGGATCGCCCGACGCGCCCACTCCGAATAGGGGTGCTGGCGTTCGACTTCCTGGAAATAGTCGACGGCGTCCATCCAGCGCTTGGACTGCAGGCGCTGATAGCCGGTGTTGTAGAGAGCCTCGACCGGACGCTCCTCATAGGCCAGCTTCTGGCGCGGCTTGTTGCCGGCGCAGGCAGAGAGCGACAGGGCCGCGACGGCGACCGTCAACAGGGTCAGGCCGGTACGAGACTTCGAAGCGAGCAAGGGCGACCTCATCAAGATGCCTTCGGGACGCGGACACGCGACACGCGCCCTCGTTAGCAGGATGCGTCCTCTATAACAGCGCCCGCGCCCAAGCCAATCGGCTGAAATCGAAGATACGACCGGAACACGGCTGGACGCCGCCCCGTTCGCCGCCTAGAGAGCGCGTCCAGAAACGCGTCCGCGACTATTGGCGGGGCGATGACGGCGAAAGGATGACCGGTCAATGAAGCTGCTTGCAGGCAATTCGAACCGGAGCTTGGCCCAGGCCATCGCCTCGCACCTGGACATGCCGCTGACCAAGGCCCAGGTGAAACGCTTCGCCGACAATGAGGTGTTCGCCGTCGTCGAGGAGAATGTGCGCGGCGAGGATGTCTTCATCATCCAGTCGACCTCCTATCCGGCCAACGACAACCTGATGGAAATGCTGATCATGACCGATGCGCTGGTGCGCGCCTCGGCCCGGCGCATCACGGCGGTCATGCCCTACTTCGGTTACGCCCGTCAGGACCGCAAGACGGGCGGCCGCACGCCGATCTCGGCCAAGCTGGTCGCCAATCTGATCACCCGTGCGGGCGCCGACCGCGTCCTGACCATGGACCTGCACGCAGGCCAGATTCAGGGCTTCTTCGACATCCCGACCGACAATCTGGTGGCCACGCCGGTGCTGGCCCAGGACATCAAGGAAAACTACCCGCGCGGCGATGATCTGATGATCGTCTCGCCCGACGTCGGCGGCGTGGTGCGCGCCCGCTCGCTGGCCAGCCGCCTGGACGCCGACCTGGCCATCGTCGACAAACGCCGCCCCAAGGCGGGCGAGAGCGAGGTCATGAATATCATCGGCGACGTCGAAGGCCGCCGCTGCATCCTGTTCGACGACATCGTCGATTCGGGCGGCACTCTTGTGAACGCCGCCAAGGCGCTGATCGATCGCGGCGCGACCGAGGTCTCGGCCTACATCAGCCACGGCGTCCTGTCCGGCCCGGCCGTGGATCGCGTCACCAACGGCCCCTTGAAGGAGCTGGTGATCACCGACTCCATCGAACAGCCTGACGAAGTTTTGAAGTGCTCGAAGATTCGCCGCGTGTCCGTGGCTCCGCTGATGGGCGAGGCTATTCGGCGGATCGCCAACGAAGAGTCGGTCTCAAAGCTGTTCGATTAAGGTTCGGCTAACCATTCCCTCCGCGATATAAGGGTCTGTAGTCTGGGGCGCCGCGCGCCTCGGACGCCCGTCCAAGTGCGTATCGCTTAAGAACAAGGGAAGACCGCCGATGCCCCAGGCCTTCTTGCGCCGCGGCCTCTCCGTCGCCGCTGTCGCCGCCGCCGCCGTCCTGGCCAGCTGTTCGACGCCCGAACCGGAAGCGCCGCCGCCTCCGCCTCCGCCGCCGCCTCCCCCCGCCCTGGCTCTGAATCAGAGCGTGGCTGAAGCCGCTTCGGTCTATGTGGCCTTCGTGCGTGAAGTCGGGTCGATCCAGGCCGGCTTCCCCGACGCCGAATCCATCCAGGCCGCCCTACGCAAGGGCGCCGCCGTCGAGGCCGGCCAGTTGTCGCGCGGCATGATCGCCTATGGCGCCATCCTGGCCCTGCAGTCGCCCGACTATGTCGCCGGCGTGCGCCAGTACGCCGCCGACCCGGCCCAGCGCCAGCAGATGGTGGCGCGAATCGTGGCCGATCCCGCCTACGCCGCCACCCTGCCGGGCGCCGAATCGGCCGCCGGCCTGATCGCCAGCACCATGGGCAAGGACGCCGCGACCATGACCGCCCTCGCCGAGGCGGTGGAAGGCGACGCCTACACCATTCAGGAGCGCACCGATCCGCGTCGCCGCTGGGCCACCCAGCCCGTCGCAAACCGCGACGGCCGCCTGGAAGGGGCCAAGACCCTGTCGGCCACGCCGCGCCTGCCGTCGGCCGAGGACAGCGCCCGCCTGTTCGCCGCCGCCAACAGCGGCTCGGGGCTGAACCTGGCCGCCGCTCAGCGCGGAGCCCCCTTTACTCCCGCCATCGTCAACTCCCTGGCCATCGCCGCCCTGGCGGCCCTGGGCGCGGCGGGCGAGGACGCCAAGGCCAATACCGACGCCCTGACGACCGAATCGAACAATGAGTTCTGTTTCAGCATGTCCAAGCTGATGCTGTTCCAGTGTCTGGCCGCATCTAGGCCGAACTATGAGGACATCTTCTGCGCCGGCCGTCACGTGGTGCGCGACCTGGCCCAGTGCACGGCCCAATATACGGGCCCGATGCCGACCATCACCGTGGCCGTGCCGCCTGCCGGCGCGCCTGCGCCGATGGCCCAGGCTCAGAACGAGTCCTCCCCCTCCGCCTCTCCGCACGGCTGAGGTCGATTATCGCCGCGGGCGCGGCCGGGGCGGTTGCGTCCGCCCCGTGTTCCGTGTAATAGCCCGCGCTCTTGAATTCGAAGGGTTCATGACCCCGCCGCGCGGGACCCGGTTCCGCGCAGGCGTTTACTTGTATTGAAGGCGAGCCCGATGGCCGAGATCATTCTGAACGTTGATGTCCGCGAGAACGTGGGCACCGGCGGCGCCCGCGCCGCGCGTCGCGAAGGCGCTGTGCCCGGCGTCCTGTACGGCGGCGACAAGGCCCCGGTGGCCATCTCCGTGAACGAGCGTGAATTCCGCAAGTCGCTGTACACCGGCAAGCTGATCGGCCACCTGGTGACCCTGAAGCACGGCAAGGAATCGCAGCCGGTCATCGCCAAGGACATCCAGTTCGACCCGGTTTCCGACCGTCCGCTGCACTTCGACCTGATGCGCGTCGGCGCCAAGGAAGAGATCAAGATCGAAATCCCGGTCGCCTTCATCAACGCTGACGAAGCGCCCTACACCCGTCAGGGCGGCATGCTGGAAGTCGTGCGCCACACGGTCGAGATCCTGGTCCGCGCCGACCGTATCCCGTCGGAACTGGTCGTCGACCTGAAGGGCCGCGAGATCGGCGAGAACATCCGCATCTCGGACATCCAACTGCCGGAAGGCGCCGCGCCGACCATCGCCGACCGCGACTTCATGATCGCCGCGATCAAGAATTCGGCCGCCGGCCAGTCGGACGCCGGCGACACGACCGTCGAAGGCGAAGCCGAAGAAGCCTGACGTTTCTTCCCCTATCGCCCTGCGCGCGGCGCAGGGCTGCTTGAGGGGTTGAACAGCGAGACACAGCCCCGCCCGGTTCGCCTGGCGGGGCTTTTCTTTGCCTGAAGCACGGGGCATGAGGACCGCATGATCATCATCGCAGGCCTGGGCAACCCCGGCGCCAAATACGAAAAGAACCGCCACAACATCGGCTTCATGGCCGTGGACGAGATCGCCAGCCGCTGGCGCTTCGGCCCTGCACGCGCCAAGTTCCAGTCGATCGTCGCCGACGGCGAGGTCGAGGGGACCAAGGTCCTGCTGATGAAGCCCCAGACCTATATGAACGAGAGCGGCCGGGCCGTCGGCGAGGCGGCGCGCTTCTACAAGGTGAAGCCCGAGCACGTCATCGTCTTCCACGACGAGATCGACCTCGCCCCCGGCCGCTTCCGCATGAAGAAGGGCGGCGGCGCCGCGGGCCAAAACGGCGTGCGCAGCCTGATCAGCCACCTGGGCGCCGACTTCCGCCGCGCCCGCATGGGCATCGGCCATCCCGGCGAGCCGCAACTGGTCATGCACCACGTCCTCGGCGACTTCCACAAGGCGGATAAGCCGTGGCTGGATGCGCTGCTGCAGGCCTGCGCCGACGCCCTGCCCTTCGCGGTGAATGGCGACGACGAACGCTATCAGGGCGAAGTCATGCGCCTGGCCCCCGCGCCGAAGTTCAGCCCCAGGCAGGCGGCCAAGGGCGAATAACCCTCTCCCGCTGGGAGAGGGTCGATCAATCCGTCGTCGTCCATGCCGCCTTCAGCGTCGCCGCACCGTTCGCCGGCACGCTCATCGTCCAGACCGGATAGCCGGTGTCGTCCACCCGGCTGCGCACCGACTGGCTGCGGATACGGAAGCCGCGCTGCATGGCGGCGTCAGCGACCAGTTCGACTGTTACGGGCTCCGAACGAGCGTTGGTGACGGTCGTCTCTACCTCGGTGCGCTCGGTCGTGACGGCGCCGCGCGTCGACCTGCCCGACTTCACCAGCCGCGTCTGCACCCGCACGTCCGGCGATTCGCCGAAGGTCAGCCGCACCGGCAGGCCCACGCCCTTGTCCTCGAACCGGTCCTGACCGGCCAGCAGAACGCCGCCCGTCCCATCCGGCTGCATCACCGCCATCGAACCGCCCGGCAGGGCCACGCCCAGCCCGGCGCCCTCCTCGTTGCGCAGCTTCATGACGATGGCCGTAGGCTGCGTCTCCTCGTCTGCGTTCAGCACCCCGGCGCGATAGACCCGCTCATAGGTCACGCCTTCGCGCTCCAGAAAGCGCACCTGCTTGGTCTGACGCGCAGCGACCGTCGTCGGCTCAGGCAGAGTGTAGATCTTGTAGTCCCCCAGTTCGCCCTGACGCGCCACACGGCTGCCGGTGACGGCGACCTCTCGCAGCAGGGCCATAGGCGCGGGAGGCGGAGGAGGAGCAGGCAAAATAACAGGAGGGCCGCCGTACTCGACGCGATCCTCCTTGTAAGCCGCCAGCAAGCCACTCCCCAGCGTCGTCGTCCCCTGCGGCCAGCATTCGTTCTGCTGATAGCGGACCAGCGGCTCGACCGGCGTGGTGCCTGCGTCCTTCCTCAGCGTGCCCGCCACCACCTGCACCGGCGAGTCGGGGAAGCCCGTCCCGCCGAAGTTGGCCAGCGTCACCCAGCCGGTCAGATCCAGCGTGCCGTCCGTCGGGTCAAGCCGCGCCACATAGTCGGCCGACCACTGCAGCCCCGTGGTCAGATAGGCCAACGTCACCGTGTGCCGCCCCGCCCGCTCGGCCCGCGTGCGGACCGACAGCGTCGGCTGGTCGCCCAGCCCCTCTGGCACGCGATCGAACACGACCCGCTCGGTCTCGCCCGAACAGTCCAGCGCCTCGAACCGGCCGTCGATCTCCAACACCGTTCCTTGCGCGCCCGCGCGGATGACGGCGGCCTTCTCGACCTGTTCGCCGGTCGCGGGATTGGTGCGGACGACGCGCACCACCTCGCCGACAGACTTCTCCATCAGGCTGGCGGGCGACAGCAGGTCGAAGTCGGCGTTGCGCTCGACCACATGGGCGGGCAGGCCCTCCAGCACCGCGCTCTGCGGCACGACGCCGGTGGCCAGCCCCCGAAAACGAATGATCCCCTCGCCCGCCGGAAGATCGACCGTGCGCGTCTCCACGATCAGGGCCAGCCCTTGCCGGTCCAGCCGGCTCCACGGCTGGCGCGACTGCTCCATCAGGGCGACCGTATCGACCGGCCGGTCACGATAGATGACCACCGTCGCCCCGTCGGGACGCGCGGACACGCTTTCCGTCTGCGCCCAGACCGTGGGCGCCAGAAGACTCAGCGCTGTTGTGATCGCCAGAAGGCGGCGCATGAGATCAGCCGCCCGTGGTGATGGTCGCGGTCAGCTTGGTCTCGCCGTTGGCGGGCACTGGCACGCGCCAGACAACGGTGCGGGCGTCGCGCATCTCGCCCTCGATGCTCTGGTCCGTCAGTTCGGTGTCGCGACCCAGACCGCGCTGGCGCACCTCGACCGTCACGGCCTCAGGGCGGGCGTTGCGAACGGTGTATTCCATCGCATAGCGGGTGCGGAAATAGTCGACCAGGCGCTTCGACACCCGCTCGGACGACACCAGACGCGGCTGCACGGTCACGTCGAAGGCGTCGCCCGTCGTCACCACGATCTCGGACCCAGCAGGCGAATGGTCGACTTGGCTTTCGCCGATGAAGCGCGGCTCGCCCGCCTCGTCCTTCACATAGACGCGGATCACCCCCGCCGGCAGGGCGCGCGCCGCGTTCCCCGACCCATTGGCGAAGATGACCCCGACCTCGGCCGCCACCGGCTCCTCGGCGCTGTAGAAGCCGTCGACGACCCGCAGATAGCGCTTGGTTGCGGGCACGCCCACCGCGTCGATCAGGCCGACCTGCTTGGTCTGATTGTTGGCGACCGTGACGGCCTCGGGCAGCGGATAGACATAGACATCGGCCAGCGCGCCTTGCCCGCCCGACTGGGTTCCATTGCCGCGCGTATTGGACACACGGACCGGCGGACGCGGATTATAGCCGCCCTGATTGATCAGATTGACGTCGCCCGCCACCACCCGCGTCTGGGCGTTGCTGAAGGTCGCGCCCGAGTTGTTGGTCAGCGTCACCCAGCCGGTCAGATTCAGCTTGCCCGCCTTCTCGTCGAAACGGGCGACATAGTCGGCTTTCCACGTCAGACCGCTGGTCAGATAGGACAGCGTCGTCTCACGCCGCCCGGCCCCTTCGGCGTCCAAGGTGACGCTGAGCGTCGGGCGCGGGCGCAGGTTCTGCGGCACTCGGTCAAAGATGACGCGCGTCGGCACGCCGTCATCGCGCAGCACCTCGATACGGTCGCCGATCTGCAGCACCACGCCCTGATTCGCCGCCAGGACGCGAGCGCGTTCGGTCGATTGGGCGCCAGATCCGGGGTTGGTGCGGACGATGCCGATCTCATTGCCGACCGCGCTTTCCATCAGCTTGCCCGGCGTCAGCAGGTCATAGTCGAAGTTCTGCTCGACCACTGACAGGCCGCGTCCGGACAGGCCGACCGTCTCGGGCCGGATGCTGGCGGAAACGCCTGGAAACTCCTGACGCGAGCGCCCGGCGGGCACGTTCAGGTTCCGCACGTCCTCCACCAGGGCGATGTTCTGATTATAGACCGTCAGAGACACGCGGTCGGGACCGCCCGGCCCCTCCTCCACCTGTTGCGCGACTGCGGGCGCCGCGAGAAGCAGGGCGAGAGCGAAAGGTCCGATGGCGCGGATCATGCGTATCCTCGATGACTGTCCGACCGCTACGCTGGCACGGGAAAAGCGGCATTGTCGAGGCGTCGCGCGACCCCGCGTCGCCCCCGGCCGGTCTGGCTTCCCCGCGTGGGAAGGTTTAAGGGCCAGGCATCGTGACCCGCTCTCAGGCAGAAAACTGGTCGACCTGGCGCTCGCTGGCCTTCCTGGCCGCGACGTTCGCCATCGTGATCGGCAGCCTGATGCCGTTCGCGGCGCTGGCGGCCTCCACGCCCGGCCAGCCCATCGTCATCTGCTCGGCCGACGGTCCCCAGACCATCCAGTCCGGCGGCGTCGACGGCCCGATCAAGGAGCATATGGGGGCCAAGTGCGCCGCCTGCGTCATGCCTCTGCTGGCCGCCCTGCCCGCGCCCACCGCGCCGGAACCGGCGCCGGTCGTGCGCCTGGCCCAGGCCGTCGTCTACGCCCCCTTCATCGTCAGTCCCCCGCCCCCGGCCCGCGCTCCGCCGCGCCCGCCGTCGCGCGCCCCGCCTCACACCTGAAAACCAGACCTATCGACGCCGCGCGCCTGCTGAAGGCCTGCGCGGCCTTGCTTCTGTTTTCAGGATTTCATCTCCATGTCTCTCAAGACCGCTGCGGCGCCGTGCGCCCTGCTGATCGGCGCCTGCCTGGCGCCCGCCCTTGCTCACGCCGACGCCCTGCCGGGTGCTGACAGCCCCACCGTCGTCGACAGCATCATCGTCACCGGTCGTCGCAACGCCGAAGACCCGACCGTCGTGGCCGAGGCCCGCGACCGTCTCAGCCGCACCCCCGGCGCCGTCGCCGTGGTGTCAGCCGAAAGCTATTCCGACCGCTTCGTCCAGGGCTTTTCCGACACCCTGCGCAACGTCCCCGGCGTGCTGGCGCAGAAGCGGTTCGGCGAGGAAAGCCGCCTGTCGATCCGCGGCTCAGGCATCGCCCAGGGCTTCCACCAGCGCGGCGTCCTGTTCGCCCAGGACGGCGTGCCCTTCGCCGACGCTGACGGCTTTTCCGACTTCCAGAGCGTGGATTCCCTCAGCGCCCGCTATGTCGAGGTGTGGAAGGGCGCCAATACCCTGCGCTTCGGCGGGGCCCAGTTGGGCGGCGCCATCAACCTCGTCACCCCGACCGGCCGCACGGCCCGCCAGCGCGCCCTGATGCAGGTCGAGGGCGGCAGCTACGGCTTCGTGCGTGCACACGGCGCCGTCGCCGAGACCTATGGCGACTGGGATGTCTATGCCGCCGCCACGGCCATGCAGGGCGACGGCTGGCGCGACCACAGCAAACAGTCGCAAGGCCGCCTGACCGTCAATGCGGGCCGTTCCTTCGGCGAGGACCGCGAGGTGCGCCTGATCGCCCAGGCCGCCGACATCAAACAGGACATGCCCGGCTCGCTGACGCTGGAAGAAGCGCTGACCACGCCGCGCAAGGCCGCCAGCAGCGCCCTGTCCGGCGATCAGGCCCGCGATCTGACGGTCAAGCGGCTGACGCTGCAGACCCGCTGGCGCTTCAATGAATCCACCCTGTTCGAGGGCGCCGTCTGGGGCTGGGAGAAATCGCTTTATCACCCGATCTTCCAGGTGATGGATCAGGACAGCGCCACGCGCGGCGCCTTCGCCCGCATCGACTGGACCGGCCAGATCGGCGGCCTGCGCGCCGACGCCTTCTACGGCTTCTCGTGGCGAGAGGGAAAGGTCGAGGCCCTGCGCTATGTGAACCTGGCGGGTCAGCGCGGCGCCAAGACCGCCGATGCGCGTCAGGACGCCTCCGGTCTGGACGTCTTCGCCGAGGGGCGGCTGTTCGTCACCGAACAACTGGCTCTGGTCGCGGGCGGCTCATGGGGGCGCGCCACGCGCGACTATCTGGACCGCATGACCCCGGCCAATAACGCCAGCCGAGACTATGAGTGGTTCTCGCCGCGCATGGGCCTGTTGTGGGAAGCCGAGAACGGCGCCCAGGTCTTCGCCAACCTGACCCGCTCGGTCGAGCCGCCGACCTATGGCGCCCTGGTGCAGGCGCCGCTGACCGGCTTCACCCCGGTCGAGGTTCAGGACGCCTGGACCGGCGAGATCGGCACGCGCGGCCGTCATGGGGCGCTGGCCTGGGATCTAGTCGCCTATCGCAGCCGGATCGAAGGCGAGATGTTGAACTTCATCACCAGCCCCGACATCCCCGCCGCCACCTTCAACGCCAAAAAGACCATCCACCAGGGGATCGAGGCCGGGCTGGACTGGACCCTGCCGGTCGACCTGGCGGACGGATCGCTGATGCTGCGTCAGGTCTATAACTGGAGCGACTTCCGCTTCGACGGCGACGCGCGCTGGGGCGACAACCGCCTGCCGGTCGTGCCCGAGCACCAGTACCGGGCCGAACTGACCTGGCGCCACCCGACGGGCGTCTTCGTCACCCCGTCGGTCGAGTGGCGGATGTCCAGTCCCTACGTCGACTACGCCAACACCACGAAGGCGCCGGACTACGCCGTGCTGGGGCTGACGGGCGGTTTCAACATAAACGCCAGAACCTCGGTCTACATCGACGCGCGCAACCTGACCGACAAACGCTACATTGGCGAGTTTTCGGCCGTGACCGACGCCAGCAAGACGCAAACCGGCGTCTTCTTCCCCGGCGAGGGCCGTTCGGTCTCCGTCGGCCTGCGGCTGGCCTACTGATGACCGTCTCTCTCAAGACCAAGGCGCCGGACGTGATGTCCGGCGCCTATCGGGCCGTCTGGCGCTGGCACTTCTACGCCGGGGTGCTGGTCATGCCGTTCCTGATGCTGCTGACGCTGACGGGCGGCCTCTATCTGTTCAAGGATGAGATCGACCACGCCGTCTATCGCTCCATGATCGAGGTTCCGGCCAGCGCCCAGCAGGCCGACCCCGATCAGTGGCTGGCCGCCGCCGCCCGCGCAGGCGAAGGCCGGGCGGCGAACGTGCTGGTCCCTGACCGCGCCGATCAGGCCGTGCGCGTCCGCGTCGACCAAGCTGACGGCGCCCAGCGCACCGTCTTCGTCGATCCACACACGGCCAAGGTCACCGGCGTAACCGCCTATGGCGGCGTGACCGAGACGATCAAGAAGCTGCACTCCCTCAGCCTGTTCGGCGGGCCGATCGGCACGGCGCTGAACATTCTGGTCGAGATCGTCGCGGGCTGGGCCATCATCCTGTGCGCCACCGGCCTCTATCTATGGTGGCCGCGCCGTCGCACCGGCGCCGTGCTGAGACCGCGTGAGACGGACGCCGCACGCCGCCCCTTCTGGCGCGACGTTCACGCCCTGACCGGCTTCTATGTCGGCGGGGTGATCATCTTCCTCGCCGTCACCGGGATGCCGTGGTCGGCCGTCTGGGGCGATCAGTTCATGGGCGTCATGCGCGGCACGGGTCTGGGCCGTCCGCCCGCGCCCGCCGCCGCCAGCCCCTGGAGCCACGCCAAGCCTCACGACGCCCCGGCGGGCGTGGGCTGG
>DGIZ01000025.1:0-338 GCA_002386585.1 Brevundimonas sp. UBA4609
CCCCCGCCGAGCTCGGCCGGCGCGCCCGGTCTCCGCCGCCGGCGCACGCGCTTCGACCAAGGCTGCGCGATTCGCGCGCGCGCCTTCGGCTGCGGAGCCCAGAGTGTCGGCAGGGGTGATAGCCAAGTCTTTTTCCCGAAATCGACCAGAATGGGGTGCGAACCCCGTGTCACATGCCACTCTTATGCCGGGTTAACACAAAGGGTGTCAGTTCCGCATTGCGAAGCGCCGCGCGACTCGCTATCCACGCGGCCTGCCGGAGACGTGGCCGAGTGGCTGAAGGCAACGGTTTGCTAAATCGTCGTACCCTGTAAGGGGTACCGAGGGTTCGAATCCCT
>DGIZ01000025.1:486-77189 GCA_002386585.1 Brevundimonas sp. UBA4609
TACCGAGGGTTCGAATCCCTCCGTCTCCGCCAGAATTCCCATCCAAAAAGATGATGTTGTCAGCCTTGGCCTTGCTGGGGCCCGCCGGCCTTGGCTTCGCTGGGACGGCGTACGGCGACGCCGTGTTGGCGCAGGATGCGGCGGGCGACCTCGGGCGCGCCGATCATGGGCAGGGGCTGGCCGAAATGCTCGCGCCACAGTTGGTCCAGGCGAACTTCCTCCGGAGTGAGCAGGCGGGTCATTGGCGAGTCCTTGTTACGCAAGCCTGCCGCTTTTAGGCCTTCCTGACCGAGACAAACGCAAACTCATGTAAGCTGGACCATATGTGATGGAACCCGCAGGATATTGGATATCCGGGTCAGGGCTTCCCTTGGGTGATCTTGGCGCCGCCCGGCGCGCGGGTTAGGCGTGTAGCTCAACCTTCTCAACGGGAGAGATGCACATGGCCGATCTGGCCCTCGCCACCGACAAGATCCGCGCCGCCGTCGGCGAAAACTCGGGTCTGGGCAAGACCGTGAAGCTGGACTTCGGCGATGACGGCAAGATCTTCATCGACGGCGCCTCGGCTCCGAACACCGTCAGCAACGACGACAAGCCGGCCGACGCCACTGTCTCGATCAAGTGGGACGACTTCGTCGCTCTGGCCGAGGGCCGTCTGGACCCGATGATGGCCTTCATGCAGGGCAAGCTGAAGATCGCGGGCGACATGATGATCGCCCAGAAGCTGGCCCCGCTGCTCAAGGGCTGAGCGCGGGCTGAGGCTTGATGTTCGACGGCGCGGCTCCGACGGGGCCGCGCCGTTTTCATGTAGGGAGAGGCGTAGATGGATTTCCGGCTGAGCGAGAGGGGCGAGCACTGGCGCGAGCGGGTGCGCGGTTTCATGGAGGCGGAGATCCTGCCGCGCGAGGCGGAGTATCGCGCCCAGGTCCGCGCCGATCCCAAGCGCCAGCCGTCGGTGATGGAAGACCTCAAGGCCAGAGCCAAGGCCGAGGGTCTCTGGAACATGTTCCTGCCGGGCGAGCACGGTGCGGGGCTGTCGAACCTGGAGTACGCCCCCATCGCCGAACTGATGGGCCGGGCGCTGTGGTCGGCCGAGGCGTTCAACTGCAACGCGCCCGACACCGGCAATATGGAAGTCCTGCACATGTACGGCGACGCCGCCCAGCAGGAGCGGTGGCTCAAGCCCCTGATGGCGGGAGAAATCCGTTCGGCCTTCCTGATGACCGAGCCTGAAGTCGCCTCGTCCGACGCCACCAACATCCAGACCCGGATCGAGCGCGACGGCGACCATTACGTCATCAACGGCCGCAAATGGTGGTCGACCAACATGGCGCACCCGAACGTCGCCGTGACCATCGTCATGGGCAAGACCGATCCCGACGCCGCCGTACATCAGCAGCAGAGCCAGATCATCGTTCCGGTCGACACACCCGGCTTCCGCGTCGAGCGGATGCTGTCGGTGTTCGGATACGACGAGGCGCCGATCGGTCACGCCGAGGTGGTGCTGGAGAACGTCCGCGTGCCGGCCGCCAACCTGATCGCGGGCGAGGGGCGCGGCTTCGAGATCGCCCAGGGCCGCCTGGGGCCGGGCCGCATCCACCACTGCATGCGGACCATCGGCGCGGCCGAGAAGGCGCTGGAGCTGATGGTTGATCGCCTGCTCAGCCGCACCGCCTTCCGCAAGACCATCGCCGAGCATTCGGTGTGGGAGCAGCGGGTGGCCGAGGCGCGCACCAATATCGAGATGTGTCGCCTGCTGGTGCTGAAGGCCGCCTGGATGATGGACGAGGTCGGGGCCAAGGGCGCCAAGTCCGAGATCGCCCAGATCAAGGTCGCCGCGCCGCGCATGGCGCTGAAGGTCATCGACGACGCGATTCAGGCGTTCGGCGGGGCGGGGGTGTCGGGCGACACGCCGCTGGCCGAACTCTATGCCATGGTGAGGACCCTGCGCATCGCCGACGGACCGGACGAGGTGCACAACCGCACCATCGCCCGACTGGAGTACGCCGCGCGAACGCGCGGCTAGGCTGTCGCTCGCCTCACAGTTCGTCGCTGGGCGGCCGCTGGTGGTGATGGTGCGCCGAGGGCGAACTGAAGTCGCCGTCCACGATGTCGCCCAGATAGAGGTTCGAGCTGGCCTTGTCGGGCGGCGGCGGCGTGCGCCCGAACAGCCAGTCCATGAAACCGCGCTTGCCCGTGCGCGGGGTCTCGGGGGCGGGGGGATGTCGCGGAGTCATCATGACGGACTCTCCTGAAGGCTGGAATTTAACCCCTCGGCGGGGCCTCTGTTCCTCCGGTCTAGCTGTCGTCGTCCTCATTATTTTCTTCGCCGTCGAGCGGCGTCTCGTGCGCCAGCAGCAGGGCCAGACGGCGACGCGCGCGGTTGACCCGGCTCTTGACCGTGCCCACGGCGCAGCCGGCGATATCGGCCGCCTCCTGATAGGAAAGCCCGGCGGCGCCGACCATGATGATCGCCTCGCGATGCTCGGGCGGCAGGGCGTTGAGCGCGGTTCGGAGCGCCGTCAGCTCCGCCGTCCATTCCTGGCTGGGCTCGGCGGTCAGGCCGGCGGCGTGGCGGCCTTCCTCATCGGCCACTTCGCGGCGTCGGCGGGCGGCGCCGGTGTACCAGCTGTTTCTCAGAATCGTGAACAGCCAGGCCCTGAGATTGGTCCCGGCCTCGAACCGCGTCCGATGCGTCCACGCCTTGACCAGCGTCTCCTGCACCAGGTCATCCGCATCGGCCCGGTTGCGCGCCAGGGAGAAGGCGAAGGCCCGCAACGCCGGAATCTGGCAGGCCAGCATGGCGCGCCAATTGGCCGGGTTCGTCAGGTCTGGCGACCGGCCGGGATCGGGCGTCGACGGCGGGGGCTCGATGGCGTTCGGCCCCTCGGGCATGCGCATCTGGGGCATGCTGCGGGATCCTGAATGACCTGCGCCCTGTCGGCGCCGGAACCCCATCAGAACGTCGGTTGACGACGCCTGTTCCGTTGCGTCGCCCCTCTCAACCGGCCGGCTGGCGGCCGTCGCGCCGGCGGAACCGCCTTTGCGCAGGCTGCATTTCAGGAAGGTGGCGACAGACGACATTCATCCAGGGGGACAGGGCATCATGACCGGAATGCTGCGCAGACCGGCGGAAGCCGCCGGGGATCTCGAGCGTTATCGGCAGGTGCGCGCCGTGCTGCCTGCCCTGGCGGCCTCCCTCTCGGCCGAGGACCTGCAGGCCCAGTCCATGGCCGAAGCCAGTCCGGGCAAGTGGCATCTGGGCCATGTCAGCTGGTTCTTCGAAACCATGCTGCTCGATCGGCCGGGCTATGAGTCGATCGACCCCCGGCTGCGGCGGGTGTTCAACTCCTATTATGAGGCCCTGGGCGACCGGATCGGTCGGGACGAGCGGGGGCTGATGACGCGGCCTTCGCTGGCCGACGTCATGGCCTATCGCGCCGAGGTCGACCGTCGGATGGAGGCGCGCTTGGCCGATGCGTCCGCGCCGTTCGACGCCCTGCGCCGCTATCTGTTTGAACTGGGCCTGAACCACGAGCAGCAGCATCAGGAGCTTTTCCTGATGGACCTCCTGCATCTGATGTCGCGTTCGCCGCTGGACCCGGCGGCCTATGATGAGGAGCCGCGCCATGCGCCGCTCCAACCGTCGCGCGGAGGCTGGCAGGCGTTCGAGGGCGGCCTTGTCGAGACCGGCGCGGGGGAGGAGGGGTTCGCCTTCGACAACGAACGGCCTGCGCACTGGGTCTGGCTTGAGCCGTTCGCCCTGGCCGCCGATCTGACGACCAATGGCGACTGGCTCGCCTTCATGAATGACGGCGGCTACGCCCGGCCCGAACTGTGGCTGAGCGACGGCTGGGCGACGGTCCAGGCGTGCGGCTGGACCGCGCCTCTCTATTGGCGGCGAGAGGACGGGGCGGGCTGGACGGTCATGACCCTGGCGGGGCGGCGGCCGGTGGATCCTGCCGCGCCGGTGCGCCATATCAGCTTCTATGAGGCCGACGCCTTCGCGCGGTGGTCGGGCCGGCGTCTGCCCACCGAGGCGGAATGGGAGCACGCCGCCCGCAGCCGTCCCGACGCCTTCTCCAACCTGGACAATGAGGCGTGGCAGTGGACCGCCGGCGCCTACGGCCCTTACCCCGGCTTTCGACCGACCGAGGGCACGGCGGCCGAGTACAACGGCAAGTTCATGGCCAATCAGATGGTGCTGCGCGGGGGCGCCTTCGCCACGGCGCCGGGCCACGCGCGGCCGACCTATCGCAACTTCTTCTACCCTGATCAGCGCTGGGCCTTCGCGGGCGTCCGCCTGGCGTCCGATCCCGGCGACGCGGCCCGAGGCGACGAGACCGCTGACGAGCATGAGGCCTTCCGCCGCGACTTGGTCGCGGGCCTGGCGTCGTCGCCCAAGAGCCTGCCGCCCAAATGGTTCTATGACGCGCGCGGGTCGGAGCTGTTCGAGGCCATCACCCGCCTGCCGGAATATTATCCGACCCGGCAGGAGGCGGCGCTGCTGCGGCGGGTCGCCCCGCGCTGGGCCGAACGCTTCGGCACCGACGCCGTGCTGGTCGAGCTCGGCTCGGGCGCCAGCGAGAAGACGCGCATCGTGCTGGACGCGGCCCCCGATCTGGCGGCCTACGTCCCCATCGACATCAGCCCCACGGCGCTGGAGGAGGCGGCCGCCCGCCTGAGGCAGGCCTATCCCGATCTGAAGGTCCTGCCCATCGTCGGCGACTTCGAGCATCTGGGCGTCCTGCCGACCGAGGCGGGGCAGGGGCGGCGGGTCGGCTTCTTTCCCGGTTCGACCATCGGAAATCTCTCGCCGGCGACGGCCGAGGCGCTCCTGCGCGGCGCGCGCGACATGTTGGGACCGGACGCCCTGTTCATTCTGGGCGTCGACCTGATCAAGGACGCCCCGACCCTGATCGCCGCCTATGACGACGCCGAAGGCGTGACGGCGCGCTTCAACCTGAATGTCCTGACCCGCGCCAATCGGGACCTGGGCGCGGACTTCGACCTGGACGCCTTCGCCCACCGGGCCGTCTGGAACGAGGCCGAGGCGCGGATGGAGATGCATCTGGAGGCGCTGCGCCCCATGACGGTGCGGCTGGACAAGCTGGTCTTCCGTCTGGCGCAGGGCGAGACGATCCACACCGAGAACTCGCGCAAGTTCGACGAGGCCCGCGTGCGCGCCCTGGCCGAAGCCGCCGGCTGGCGCGTCGAGGCCTTCGAGATCAGCGACGTCCCGCGCGTGGCCCTGGCCCTTCTGGCCTGCTGACTGCCGACAGGCTGTCAGCCAAAGAAAAACGGCGAGGTTTCCCACGCCGTCGGAAGGTTATGAATCGATTGCGGGGGATCAGCGCTTCGGCGGCGCCGGGTCCTGACCGGTCTTGTTTCGCGCGCCGTGGGAGGCTTCGCCGCCCTTGCGTCCGGCCTGGGCGGCGAGCGTGCGGTCCTGGGAGAAGCTGCGCTTCTCGCTGGGGACGCTGGCGCCGCCCTTGCGAGCGATTTCGCGCTGACGTTCCGGGTCCATGGAGGCGAAGCCTCGCTTGGAAACACCGGAGCCGCGGGTGGGCTGACCTTCGGCCATTTCAGATGTTCCTTTCGTAGACGGTGGCGCTTGCGCAAGAGAACCCGGCCCCGGCGCGGAGGTTCCGACAAAGGATTAAAACCCTGTTCGACAAACGGGGGCTGCGCGCGGGCTCGGCGGGGGAACCGCGCGGATTCCGGCGGGTTCATCGAAGCTCGGAATGCAGATTTCAGGAGCTTAGCCCCATGCCGGTTTCCAAGAACCCCATCGCCGACGCCGACGGCGCTCCGTCGCCCGAAGACATCACCGAAGGTCGTTCGACCTTGGGCGACCGCCTGGAAGGCGCGGCTGATGACATCCTAGCGGCCGGCGCCCGGCCGCGTCCCCTTCGCCAAGCCGTGCGCGAGGATGCGGCGGAAATGCGCGACTGGGCCCGCCATCGCGGCTCTCAGGCCTGCGAGGCGATTCGCGACGAACCGATCCGCATGACGCTCTATGCGCTCGGCATCGGCGTCCTGATCGGCCTGCTGGCCGCGCGCTAGACCAGGATCGGTTCGGATTGAATCAATCCGAACTCAGATCAATGGTCCGACATCAAAGGGGTCAGGCCGGGCCGGAGGCCGGGCGCGCGATCGGAGCCGCCTGCATGGCCCGGTCTGAGACGAAGGGATTGCTGCGCCGTTCGGCGCCGAACGTTGAATGCGGCCCGTGGCCCGGCACGAAGGTCACATCATCGCCCAGCGGCCAAAGCTTGGTGGTGATCGCGCTCAGCAGGGCCTGATGGTCGCTGCGCGGGAAGTCGGTGCGCCCGACCGAGCCCTGGAACAGCACGTCGCCGACCTGGGCGAAGCGGGCCTCGCGGTTGAAGAAGATCACATGGCCGGGCGTGTGGCCGGGGCAGTGGAACACCTCCCACGTCGTCTCGCCCAGCGTCAGGACGTCGCCGTCGTCCAGCCAGCGCGTGGGGGTGAAGGTGCGGGCCTCGGGCAGGCCGTATTTCTGGCCCTGCGTGGGAATCAGGTCGATCCAGAACTGGTCTTCAGGATGAGGCCCCACGATGTCGAGGCCGGTCTTTTCCTGCATCTCGGCGGCGGCGCCCGCATGGTCCAGATGGCCGTGGGTGATCCAGATGGCGTCCAGCGTCAGTCCGCGCCGCGCGACCTCGCCCAGAATGGCGTCGACCGAGCCGCCGGGGTCGATGACGGCGGCCTTCTTCGTCTTCGTGCACCAGACCGTCGTGCAGTTCTGCTGAAGCGGCGTAACAGGCGTGACGAAGACGCCGATGGGGGCTGAAGGCTGGCTCATGCGTCATGAGATAGCGGCCCGATGACCACAAAGGAACCGCGTTGCGTTGACGTTTCGGCCCCTTCTCGACATAAGGGCGGGCTCCGAGGCGCCGCTCCCGAAAGGGGCGGCCCTGTTGCTTTATCCACCGCGCGCCTTTGCGGCGTCGCCACAGAGCGTCAGATACCCGACCATGCAAGTCGTCGAAAAGTCGAACGAAGGCCTCAGCCGCGTGATCGCGGTGACCATTCCCGTCGCAGAGCTGAATGAAAAGCTCGAAGCCCGTATCAAGGAAGTGGCTCCCCAGATGAAGCTGAAGGGCTTCCGTCCGGGCAAGGTGCCGGCCTCGTACGTCAAGAAGACCTTCGGCCGTGACTTCATGGGCGAAATCATCAACGCCTCGCTGAACGAGACCAGCCAGGGCGCTCTGGAAGAGCTGAAGCTGCGTCCGGCCGCTCCGGCCGAGATGAACCTGACCTCCGACATGGACAAGGTCATCGCCGGTCAGGAAGACCTGGCCTATGAGATGTCGCTGGAAGTCATGCCGGAATTCACCCCGGTCGACCCCAAGACCCTGAAGCTGACCCGCCCGACCTATGAAGCCTCGGAAGAGGACCTGGACGAGGCGCTGAAGGAACTGGCCTCGCAGGCCAAGTCCTACGAGGACAAGAAGGGCAAGACGGTCAAGGCCGCCGACGGCGACCAGCTGACCATCGACTTCCTCGGCAAGATCGACGGCGAGGCCTTCGACGGCGGCGCCGCCACCGACGCTGACCTGGTGATCGGCTCGGGCCGCTTCATCCCCGGCTTCGAAGAGCAGCTGAAGGGCGCCAAGGTCGGCGAAGAAAAGACCATCGAGGTCACCTTCCCGGAAGACTACCAGGCCAAGCACCTGGCCGGTAAGGCCGCGACCTTCGACGTCACCGTCAAGGCCATCAAGGCCGAGGTCGAATCCAAGATCGACGACGAGTTCGCCAAGCGCATCGGCCTGGAGTCGCTGGACCAGCTGAAGGAACTGCTGAAGTCCAACCTGAACCAGCAATACGCCGGCGCCACCCGCTTCAAGCTGAAGCGCGCCCTGCTGGACGTGCTGGACGAAGGCCACGACTTCGCCCTGCCGCCGAAGATGGTGGACGCCGAGTTCGAAGGCATCTGGGCGCAGGTTTCGGCCGACAAGGACGCCGGCCAGCTGCCGGAAGAAGACGCCAAGAAGTCGGAAGACGAACTGAAGGCCGAGTACAAGAAGATCGCCGAGCGCCGCGTGCGCTTGGGTCTGGTCCTGGCCGAGATCGGCCGCGCCAACAACGTCGGCGTCTCGGATCAGGAGCTGTCGAACGCCATCATGGCCGAGGCTCGCAACTATCCGGGTCAGGAAAACATGGTCCTGGACTTCTACCGCCAGAACCCGAACGCCGCCGCCCAGCTGCGCGCGCCGATCTATGAAGAGAAGGTCGTCGACCTGATCGTCTCGGTCGCCGAGGTGAAGGACGAAGCCATCTCCAAGGAAGAGCTGCTGAAGGAAGAAGACGAGGCCTGATCTCGTCGTCTTACGGATCGGTAACTGTCGTTCCGTCAGCCATTCAGGCAAATGAAAAGGGTTCGCTTCGGCGGGCCCTTTTTGATTCTGGAGTCGACCTCATGGCCTTTTGGACGATGATCGCCCTGGCGGCCGGGCTGACCTCGATGGAGCCTCTTCAAGCCCAAGCCCAAGCCCCGGCCCAGTCTTCGGCTCAATCTCAGACCACGCCCGACCCCGACTCCGTTCAGGTCGAGGACGTCACGGTGGCCGCCACCCTGCGCGACGCCCAGCTGCGGGCGCGGGTCGACACCTTCATCGAAAGCAACATGGCCCCTCCGGCTGGGCGTCCTCTGGCGCGTTGGAACAAGCCGGTTTGCGTGGCGACGGCCCATCTGACGCCGCAGTACGCCCAGGCCGTCATCGACCGCGTGGCTCAGCGCATCATCGAGGCCGGCGGCGACGTCGCCGGGCCGGGCTGCAAGGTCGACGTGATGATCGTCGGGACGGACGACGGCGCCCAGATGGCCAAGGCCCTGGTGAAGGACGATCCGCGCGGCTATCGGCCCGCGCGCGGCGCGACCGACCGGGGCCGGGCGGCCCTGCAGCGTTTCCAGGAGGGCGAGGCCCCCGTGCGCTGGTGGCATGTCAGCCTGCCGGTCAACATCGATACCGGCGAGATCGCCGTCCGCCTGGACGGCGAGGAGTATCCGACCAATACGGTGCGCGAATCCTCGCGCCTGCGCAGCAATGTGCGCGACGACCTGGCGCGCGTCGTCATCATCGTGGACTTCACCCGGACGACCCAGGTTCGGATGAGCGCCCTGGTCGACTATGTGGCCTTCATCGCCCTGGCGCAGGTCAATCCCGAGGGTGATCTGGCGGGGCAGGACACCATCCTCAACCTGTTCACCCGGCCGGACGAGATCACGGAGATGACCCGTTGGGACCGCGACTATCTGGCGGCCCTGTATCGCGCCACGCCCAATCGCTTCACCCTGCAGGCCCAGACACGCGGCATCGCGGACGAAGTGGTGCACGGTCGTCGCGATCGATAGGCGATAAGTCCGCTCCCCCGGCGGATGCGCCTTGCGCAGGCCCGAGGCGAACGCGATATGCTGAAGCGAGGGCGCGACTCAAGCGCGCCATGAATCCGAGAGACCCCATGCGCGATCCGATCGACTACATCTCCAACAACCTGGTGCCGATGGTGGTGGAGCAATCCAGCCGCGGCGAACGATCGTTCGACATCTTCTCGCGCCTGCTGCGCGAGCGGATCATCTTCCTGACCGGCCCGTTCGAGGACGGCATGGCCTCGCTGATCTGCGCCCAGCTGTTGTTCCTGGAATCGGAGAATCCGAAGAAGGAGATCAGCATGTACATCAACAGCCCCGGCGGTCAGGTGACCTCGGCGCTCGCGATCTACGACACCATGCAATACATCAAGTCGCCGGTCTCGACCGTGGTCATGGGCATGGCCGCCTCGGCCGGCTCGCTGATCCTGACGGCCGGTGAAGCGGGTCAGCGCATCGCCCTGCCGAACGCGCGGGTCATGGTGCACCAGCCCTCGGGCGGCTTCCGCGGCACGGCCTCGGACATCGAGCGCCACGCCGAGGACATCATCGCCACCAAGCGTCGCCTGAACGAAATCTACGTCCAGCACACCGGCCGCACCTATGAAGAGGTCGAGCGCACCCTGGACCGCGACCACTTCATGACCGCCGAGGAAGCCAAGGCCTGGGGCATCGTCGACCACGTTTATGACAAGCGCACCCAGGCCGACGACGACGGCGTCAAGGCTCCCTGAGCCTAGCCCGGATTCAGGCTGCGACAATTTGCGAGGCGGAATCCGGCGACGGATTCCGCCTCGAATCATGTTTGAGACTCGTTATCAGCAGAAGGGGGCGCTCATGGCGACGCAGTGGAGAGACGACGGCTTTCGATATGGCGCCGTCACGCGCGCGCTGCACTGGGCGATCGCCCTGCTGCTGACGTGGCAGTTCACCGGCATGGCGGTGAAGCTGATCGTCGGCAAGGCGCCGATCACCGCCTTCTGGGTCGGCACGCACAAGGGGATCGGCGTGGTCCTGCTGACCCTGATCGTGCTGCGCGCCTTGTGGGGCCTCTACAACATGAAGACGCGGCCGGCGCACGGCGGCGGCTTCTGGGGGCGGGCCGCCAAGGTCGGGCATCTGGCGCTCTACGCCCTGATGCTGATCGTGCCGTCGCTGGCGCTGCTGCGGCAGTATGGATCGGGCAAGCCGCTGGACGTGTTCGGCGTGCGCCTGATCGACGGCGGCTGGGCCGAGGTGTCGTGGATGACCGCCCCGGCCAACGCCGTGCACGGCCTGCTGGCCTGGGTGCTGCTGGCCGCCATCGCGGGCCACATCCTGATGGTGCTGGTCCACCGTTTCATCTGGAAGGACGACACCGTCGGCCGGATGATCGGCTAGGCTGGTTCAGCCCGCCGTCACCGTAGGGGCGACGGCGGATCGCGACGTCAGACGTCCAGGTCGGCCTGGGCGAAGCGGGCGTTTTCCTGAATGAACTGATAGCGGGCCTCGGCCTTGCGGCCCATCAGGCGCTCGACCAGATCCTCGATCTCTTCCTCGCTGTCGGGCAGGGCGACGCGGGCCAGGGTCCGCTTCTTCGGGTCCATGGTGGTCTCCTTCAACTGAGAGGCCATCATCTCGCCCAGACCCTTGAACCGGCCGATCTCGGTCTTCTTGCCCTTGAACACGCTGGCCAGAAGCTCGTCGCGGTGGGCGTCGTCGCGGGCGTATTCCGACAGCGGGCCTGCCGAAATCCGATAGAGCGGCGGCAGGGCCATGTAGAGCCGCCCCTGACGGATCAGGTCCGGCATGGAGCGGTAGAAGAAGGTGATCAGCAGGGCCGCGATGTGGGCGCCGTCGACGTCGGCGTCGGTCATGATGACCACGCGCTCATAGCGCAGGTCGTCGACGCTGAAGCGGCTGCCCGCCTGAACGCCCAGCGCCAGCATCAGGTCGGTCAGCTCGACGTTGGCGCGCAGCTTGTCGGCGGTGGCCGAGGCGACGTTCAGGATCTTGCCGCGCAGGGGCAGGATGGCCTGGGTCGTGCGATCGCGCGCCTGCTTGGCCGAGCCGCCGGCCGAGTCGCCCTCGACGATGAACAGTTCGGTGCCCTCGGCGGCCTGACGCGAACAGTCCGACAGCTTGCCGGGCAGGCGCAGCTTGCGCGTGGCGGCGGCGCGCTGGACTTCCTTGTCCTTGCGGCGGCGCAGGCGATCCTCGGCGCGGTCGATGACGAAGCCGAGCAGGGCGTTGGCCTGTTTCGGGCTCTCGGTCAGCCAGTGGTCGAAGGGGTCGCGCAGCAGCTGTTCGGCCAGGCGCGCGCCCTCGGGCGAGGACAGGCGGTCCTTGGTCTGGCCCTGGAATTCCGGGTTGCGGATGAAGATGGAGATCATCGCCCCCGCATTGGCGATGACGTCTTCCGCTGTGATCTGGGCGGCGCGCTTCTCATTGGTCAGCTCGCCATAGGCCTTCAGCCCCTTGACCAAGGCGGCGCGGAACCCGGCCTCGTGCGTGCCGCCGTCGGGCGTCGAGACGGTGTTGCAGTAGGAGGCGACGAAGCTGTCCGCGTCGCCAAAGCCGATGGGCGACCAGGTGACGGCCCATTCCAGCGCGCCCGCCTCGCCCTTGCGCTCGACGCGCCCGGCGAAGACGGGGGTGACGGTCTCGATCTCGCCCACGCGCTCGGCGAGGGCGTCGGCCAGGCCGCCGGGGAAGTGCAGCGTCGCCTGGGCGGGCGTCTGGTCGGTGATGCGTTCCGGGGCGCAGGTCCAGCGGATTTCGACGCCGCGGAACAGATAGGCCTTGGCCCGCGTCATGCGGAACAGGCGGGCGGGCTTGAAGGCCGCGCCGACGCCGAAGATCTGCTCGTCCGGCTTGAATCGGATCAGGGTGCCCTTCTTCTTCGAGGCGCCGATCTGCTGGATCGGTCCCTGCGACAGGCCGCGGCTGAAGGACTGCCGCCATTCGAAGCCGTCGCGCCAGACGGTGACATCCAGGCTTTCCGACAGGGCGTTGACGACCGAGACGCCGACGCCGTGCAGGCCGCCCGAGGTCTCATAGGCCTTGCCCGAGAATTTGCCGCCCGAGTGCAGCACCGTCATGACGACTTCCAGCGCCGACTTGCCCGGGTGCTTGGGGTGGGGGTCGACCGGAATGCCGCGCCCGTCGTCGCGCACCGACAGATAGCCTTCGGCGTCCAGATCGACGGTGATCAGCTTGGCGTGCTTGGCGACGGCTTCGTCCATCGCATTGTCCAGCACTTCGGCGAACAGATGGTGCAGGGCGCGCTCGTCGGTGCCGCCGATGTACATGCCGGGGCGCTTGCGGACGGGCTCAAGTCCCTCCAGCACCTCGATCGAGGAGGCGGAATAGCCGGTGGCGGCCGCCGTCGCGGCGCTGGCGTGGGACGTCAGCTCGACCTTCGGTTCATGCACGGGCTGAGGCGCAACCGGAGGCGCCGCCTGGGGAGCGGGCGTCGCAGCGGGCGCGGGGGCGGCGGGCTTGGCCGGTTCGGCGTCGTCGAGCTTGGAAAACAGGTCGTCCATCAGGGCATTTTGCGGCGATTCGGGGCAGGGTCTGGTAGGCTTCGAAGACGGCGGGGGCAAGGCCCGCGTCAGGGCGCCCGGTCCGGGATCAGATTACGCGCCATCAGCGCCATGAACAGGGTCCACGGCAGATCCTGATGCCGCATCAGCACGCTTTCCGACAGGCTCAGCAGCAGGAAGGCCGCCAGCCAAGCCAGGCTCCAGTAGCCCTCGCGTCGCCCCAGGCTGGACAGGCGCATGAGCACGGCCGCCGCTGTCACGGCCACGACGACGCCGACCAGGCTGACGCCGGCCCAGCCCAGCTCTGCGCGCAGGTCCAGCCAGCCCTGGTGGGCGGACGGCACGCGCCAGCCCGTCTCATGGCGAATCCACTCCATCGGTTCCGAGTGCGGCAGCCAGAAGGCGCTGTAGCCGTAGCCCAGCCAGGGCCTGCGCTCGGCCATGCGGCCGATGGCGTCCCAGATTTCCGTACGGCCCGTCAGGCTGGGGTCCTTGCCGAACAAGGCCAGGATCTCGACGGAGAACTCGCTCCAGGCCCACAGACCGCCGACCAGGGCGACGCCCATGCACCAGACGGCGATGACGCCGAACACCGGCCCCAGACGCCGCACCAGTCGGCAAAGCAACACCAGACCGCCGCCCAGCACCGCCATGACGAGGGCGGTCTTGGACTGAGAGCCCAGCAAGGCCAGGGTGCAGACCGCCAGGGCGGCCAGAGCCAGGCGACGATCCTTCACGTCGGTCTGCGCCGCCAGCAGGGCGGAGGCGCCGATCAGGCCGACCGCCATGACCATGCCCAGCTGGTTCTTCTCGTACCAGACGCCCCGCCACATGCCGGCGTTGGCCTCATGGTGGATGCCGAACCCCGGAAAGATGAAGACGGCGATCAGGCTGCCGATTCCCAGGGCCAGGAAGGTCGCGGTCAGCAGTCGGGGCAGGGCGATCCCGCGAAAGACCGCGCCCAGATAGACGGCGAAGATCCCGGTCAGTCCCAGGGCGAGCACGCGCCGCTCGGTCACACCCGGGGCCTGGGACCACAGGCTGGACGCCAGCGCCATGACGACCATCAGCAACAGGGGGATGAAAGCAGGCCAGGCCGCCGCCATCCGGCGTGCGCGAAATCCGATCAGACCCAGGATCACCAGATAGATCGGTGGCCAGATCAGCCGCAGCACCGGCGTTTCCTGCTGCTGCGGCGCGAAGATCGGACCCAGAAGGGCGCCGGACAGCAGGGTCAGGATCAGGCCGGCCGCCGCCTGCTCCCACAGGGTGGGGGCGTCGGGATCGCGCCGTGAAAGGGCGGTCGCCCCCGTCACGCCTTCTCCACGAAGGTGTCGATGACCTTCTTCTCGCCCGCCTTGTCGAAGGCGACGACCAGCTTGTTGCCCTCGACCGCGCGGACGTGGCCGTAGCCGAACTTCTGGTGGAAGACCCGGTCGCCGCGCGCCCAGCCTGACGCCGCCTTGGGATCGGCCGTGGCGATCAGGCGGCCTTCGCCCTCGATCACCGCGCGGCGGGCATAGGCGGGCTTGGGCGTCTGGTTGGCGGTATAGGTCTGGGCGCGCTTCCAACCGGGACTGGAATAGCTGCCGCCGAAGGAGGGGGCGTCGTCCCAGCGGCTCTTGGCCTCCTTCATGCCGGTCGAGACGCCGTAATAGCCGGTGTCCGACTGCGGCTCGACGTGGTCGATCGGCAGTTCATCGACGAACCGGCTGGGCAACTGAGAGGTCCAGCGGCCATAGACCATGCGGTTGGCGGCGAAGCTGATGCGCGCGTCCTGCTTGGCGCGGGTGACGCCGACGTAGGCCAGGCGACGTTCCTCCTCCAGCCCCTTCACGCCCTTCTCGTCGATGCTGCGTTGGCTGGGGAAGACGCCTTCCTCCCAGCCCGGCAGGAAGACCAGCGGGAACTCCAGCCCCTTGGCGCCGTGCAGGGTCATGATCTGCACCGAGCCCGATCCGTCGGCGTTCTCGTCGCGGCGCTCCAGATCCATGACCAGCGACACATGCTCAAGATAGGCCTGCAGCGTCTCGAACGACTGCATCGACTGGGTCAGTTCCTTCAGGTTGTCCAACCGCGTCTGGCCGCTGGTGCGGTCGGCCTTCTGCATGGCGGTATAGCCGCTCTCGTCCAGCAGGGTCTCCGTCACCTGCCAGTGAGGCGTGCCCATGGCCATCAGGTCGCGCCAGCGGTCCAGGTCGCGCACGAAGTTGGCCAGCGGCGTGCGGGTGCGGGCCTGAAGTTCGTCCGTCATGATCAGGTGGCGCCCCGCCTGCATGGCCGAGACGCCGTTCTCGCGCGCGATGTGCAGGATCTTCTGGACCGAGGTGTCGCCTATGCCACGCTTGGGGACGTTGACGATGCGCTCGAACGCCAGATCGTCGTCCTCGGACTGGATCAGACGCAGATAGGCATGGGCGTCGCGGATTTCCGCCCGCTCGAAGAAACGCGGCCCGCCGATGACGACATAGGGAATGGCCAGCATCAGGAAGCGTTCTTCAAACGCCCGCATCTGGAATGACGCGCGAACAAGGACGGCCATGTCCTTGTAATTCATGCCCTGTTTGCGTGCGGTCTCGATCTCGTCGGCGATCAGGCGGGCCTCGGCCTCGCCGTCCCAGACGCCGCGCACGCGGACCTTGTCGCCGCTGTCGTCCTCGGTCCACAGGGTCTTGCCCAGCCGGTCCTGGTTGGCCGCGATCAGGGCCGAGGCGGCGCCCAGGATGTGCTTGGTCGAGCGATAGTTGCGCTCCAGCCGGATGACCTTGGCGCCGGGGAAGTCGCGCTCGAAGCGCAGGATGTTGTCCACCTCGGCCCCGCGCCAGCCATAGATCGACTGATCGTCGTCGCCGACGCAGCAGACATTGCCGGTCGAGGAGGTCAGCAGCCGCAGCCACAGATATTGGGCGACGTTGGTGTCCTGATATTCGTCCACCAGGATGTAGCGGAACCGACGACGATATTCCTCTGCTAGATCAGCATGTTTCGACAGAATGGTGATGTTGTGCAGCAGTAAATCGCCGAAGTCGCAGGCGTTCAGCGTCGCCAGCCGCGCCTGATAGGCGGCGTACAGCGCCGGGCCCTTGCCGTTGGCGAAGTCCTCGCCCGGCGGCAGCTTGTCGGGCGTCCAGCCGCGGTTCTTCCAGTGGTCGATCATATGGGCCAGCGACTTGGGCGTGAACCGCTTGGTGTCGATGTTGGCCGCTTCCAGAAGCTGCTTCAGCAGCCGCTCCTGATCGTCGGTGTCGAGAATGGTGAAGCTGGACTTCAGCCCGACCAGTTCCGCATGGCGACGCAGGATCTGCGCCGCGACCGAGTGGAAGGTGCCCAGCCAGCGCAGCCCCTCGGACGACGGGCCGATCAGATGGCCGATCCGCTCGCGCATCTCGCGCGCGGCCTTGTTGGTGAAGGTGACGACCAGCAGCTCCCACGGCTTGGCCCGGCCCGTCGCCAGGATGTGCGCCAGTCGCGTGGTCAGGACGCGCGTCTTGCCCGTGCCCGCGCCCGCCAGCACCAGCACCGGCCCCTCGGTCGTCTCCACCGCCTCGCGCTGTTCGGGGTTCAGGCCCGCCAGATAGTCGTTCGCCGCGCCTTGCGGGGCCTGGGCGCGGGCGAGGTCGGAAATGCGGGGGGCGGGCAGGTCGGTCACAGGGGCAAGCACTCGGGCGGCGTCTGGGGCGGTCGCCCCGTCGGAATCTGAAGGGAGAACATAAGCAGCACAGCGGCCAAAGTCAGGCCTAATCGCACGGGCTGTTTCCGGAACCGTGCAGCCAGAGCGCCGTTGTCCCAGATGACAGGCCAACAAAGGGAAGGGATGCCTTATGGCGGAAAACTCCAGCGGCGGCGGGAACGCCGGTCTCGCCTTCATCGTCGGCGGTCTGGTCGTGGTGGTGGCCATCCTGGCCTGGTTCCTGCTGGGACGAGGCGGAGCGCCGGACACCAAGAACGTCGATGTCGAGGTCAAGCTGCCTGAGGTCTCGGCGCCGGCCGCGCCGGGCGGGAACTGAGGCGAGGCCATGACCGATCCGAACCTTCCTCCCGAGCGGGTGGTGCATCAGACCACGATCAACACCTCTTCGCCTCCGCCGCGAAAGAGCGGTGGCGTCGGCCTGGCCTTCGTCGTCGGCGGCCTGGTGGTGCTGGTGGCGATCATCGCCTGGTTCGTTTTCGGGAGCGGCCGTGTTCCGGAGCCGGAGCGACCTAACCTGGATGTCGACATCACCGTGCCCACGCCGCGCCTTCCCGAGGTGCCCGACCGCCCGGCTCCGCCCGAATTGCCCCGCCCGAGCGAACCGCCGCAGGTGGCGACCCAGCCTTCTCAGGACTGAGCTTGTGAAGCCGGCGCTGAAGAGGGTCTATGAGCCGCCGTCGAAATCGGACGGAACGCGCATTCTGATCGATCGCCTGTGGCCGCGGGGGCTGAGCAAGGACAAGGCCCATGTCGATCTGTGGCTCAAGGCGATCGCGCCCAGCACCGAACTGCGTCGCTGGTTCGGCCATGACCCCGAGAAATGGACGGAGTTCCAGCATCGTTATCGCGCGGAGCTCAAGGCCAACGGCGACGCCGTGTCCGAGTTGAAGGCCGCGCTCGCCGACGGTCCGGCGACGCTGGTCTATGGGGCGAGGGACGAAGCGCACAACGACGCCGTGGTGCTGGCGGATTATCTCGCCAGCCTCTAGCCGCTCATCCCGGCCTTCGCGAACCTATTTCAGCCGATAGCTGATGGTCGTGACGACCCGAACCTTCTTGTTCGGCGTGCTGGCCTCGTCGCCGGCGCCGTCGCGTGACAGGATCTCGAACGATCCTTGCCCCGCCGTCTTGATCGGCCCCAGAGGCGCGCCGGAATCCTTGGCGAACTGTTCGGCGCCGGTGCGGGCGGCGGCGGTGGCCTCGGCGATCATGGCGGGCCGCACGTCGTTGAGCTTGGTGAAGAGGTAGGACGGACCCTGGAAGTCCTGCAGCACCACGCCCTGGCGCACCAGATCGTTCAGATTGCGCGTGGTGGTCTGGACCCGGTCCACATCCGTGGTGCGGACGATGACGGTCTGGGTCAGGATGAAGCGCGGCCCGCCGGTCTGGCTGGCGTATTCGCGCGAGCGGGTGTCGGCCACGCCCAACTGGCCCAGGTCCACCGCGTCGTCGGGATAACCTTGGGCCTTCAGGAACTGCCGCACGATGGCCAGGTCGCCGTCAATCCGCGCCTGCACCTCCGACAGCACGTCGCCCGAGGCGGTGAAGCGGATCGGCAGGACGGCCAGGTCGGCCTTCACGTCCTTTTCCGCCAGACCGCGCACGGTGACGGAGCGGTCCCCCGCGCGGGCGTTGACCACGCCCTGGCCGATCAGGGCGCCGCCGCCGATCAGTCCGATGGCCACCAGTCCGCCGAAGACGGCGGCGGGGATGAGGCGGTTCCTGTCGATGTCAGCGCTCATGAGGTCTTCTCTTCTGCGAAGCTGCGGTCGCCGCCGACCCATTGCAGGGCCAGGATGCGGCAGGCGGAGGCCAGGGGGCGGCGGCCCCGCCAGGCGTCGATGCGGATCAGCAGGCTGGATCGGCTCAGGGCCAGTTCGCCCGCGATGATATCCAGCACGGCCCAGAACTCAGGCTCCAGCGCCACCGAGGTGGCGTGACCGGACAGCAGCACCGATCGCTTGACGAGACTGCTCAAGGTCTAGCGTACGCCCACCATCACGATCTCGACGCTGTTCGGCGCGCCGCGCGTCAGGACCGAATGGCGCGTGTCGGTGGTGAAGCGCAGGGCGCCCGACGGATCGCGGATTTCGGCGCGGGCGGCGTATTCCATGCGGCTGTCGATCCTGTCGTTCGGCACCGAAAGGGTGACGGCGTAGGGCGGGCCGCGGCCGTCCAGGCGCTGGGTCGTCTCGGCCAGGACAAGAGCGGGGGCGTCGGCGCGGCTGACGTCCTCGACCTTGACGGTCAGAACATGGCCCGGCGGCAGCATGATGCGCTCGCGATAGGTCGCCGTGACCTCCACCTGGGTGGAGGCTGCGGGGCTCTCGGGCATGGACGAGCAGGCGGCGGCCAGAAGGGCCGGGGCCAGGACGAGAGAGGCGAGGAACAGGCGCATCGGCGTCTCCTTTGAGGGGCAGCTTAACAGAACGCGCCAGCGTCGCATAAGGCTGCAACAGTTTGAGAGACGCGGGATAGGAAGCGGTGCTATCGGAAGTTCCCGTTTCGTTTCGATCGAGTCGCCGGCGTGTCCCAGTCTGAAGCTCCCCATTCCGAAACTCCGCCTTCACGCCTGTCGTCGCCGGCCCTGCTGGCCTTCGGCGGGGTCGGGGTCTGCGCCCTGATCTGGGGCACGACCTGGTACGCCATCACCTTCCAACTGGGGGCCGTCGATCCGGTGGTGTCGGTGGTGCTGCGCTTCGGCATCGCCTCGACCTTGCTGGCCTTGATCGTCAAGGCGACGGGCGGGCGGCTGGCGCTGACGCGAGGGCAGCATCTGGCGGCGCTGGGACAGGGGCTGTTCTCCTTCGCCATCAGCTACGCCTTCGTCTACGCCTCGGAGGAGAAGATCGCCTCGGCCGTGGTGGCGGTGATCTTCGCCGCCCTGGCCTTCCTCAACCTGATCCTGTTTCGCGTGGCGTCGAAGCAGAAGGCGGCGCCGGCCGCCTGGCTGGGCGCGGGGCTGGGCGTGGTCGGCGTCGGCGTCCTGTCGGCGGGCGAGGTGATGGGGGCGGGGCTGGGCGGCCACGCCGTGGCCGGCGTCAGCTTCGCCGTGATCGCCGTCGTCGCCTCTGCGTTCGGCAACTGGTTCGCATGGAGGGGACAGCAGGCCGGCTCGGGCGTCCTGCCGTCCACCGCCTGGGCCATGGCCTACGGCACGGGGACGCTGGCGCTCTACGCCCTGGTCACGGGCGTATCCTGGTCGGTGGCGTGGAGCCCGGCCTATGTGATCTCCCTGCTGTATCTGGCGGTGTTCGGCTCGGTCGTCGCCTTCGGCCTGTATTTCACCATCGCGCGGGCGAGGGGGTATGCGACCGCCAGCTACATCTCGGCCCTGACGCCGCCTATCGCCATGCTGGTGTCGGTGATGTTCGAAGGGGCGCGCTTCGGCCTGCTGGCCTTGCTCGGCCTGGCCCTGGTTCTGGCCGGACAGGTGTTCCTGATCCGCGCGCCCAAGCGTTCGGCGGCCTGATCAGGCGGCGCCGGTCGCGATCGGCGCATCCGGCCGAGCGCCCCATTCAGCCCACGACCCGTCATAGAGGCGCGACGGCCGCCCCAGCACGGCCAGCCCCAGCGTCAGGATCGCCGCCGTCACGCCTGAGCCGCAACTGGTGATGACGGGCCGCTCCAGATCGACGCCCGTCGCGCGAAAGGCCTCTTCCAGCGCCGCGCCCCGCTTCAACGTCCCATCCACGCTCAGCAGGTTTGGGAAGGGCAGATTCAGCGCCCCCGGCATATGACCTGCGCGCACGCCAGGACGCGGCTCGGCCGCTTCGCCTCGGAACCGAGCGGCGCCGCGCGCATCGACCACCTGAAGGCCGTCCGCCAGCGCGCCCCCGACCTGATTGAAATCCGCCACGGCGTCGGCGTCGAACTGCGTCTCGAAGCGAGCGGCGCCTGGCGCGGCCGGAACGCCGCCCTCCAGAGGTCGCCCCTCGGCCTTCCACTTCGGCAGACCGCCGTCCAGCACGCGGACGCGCCGGGCGCCCATCGTCCGCAACGTCCACCAGACTCGCGCCGCGGAGAACAGCCCCTGCGCGTCATAGACGACGATGTCGTCCGCCTCGCCGACGCCCATCGCGCCCATCGCCTCGGCGAAGGTTTGGGGCGACGGCAGCATGTGCGGATAGGGGCTTTCCCGATCCGACACGGCGTCCAGATCGAAGAAGACGGCGCCGGGCAGGCGCTCGCGTTCGAAATCCGACTGCGCGTCGCGGCCGTCCAGCCACCAACTGGCGTCGATAATCCGCAGGTCGGACGCGCCCAGCCGCGCGGCCAGGGCCTCGGTCGAGATCAAGGGCGTGTCGGTCGTGCTCATGCGATCAGACTAACATGATCGCACGGCCGGTGGTCAGGGCCTGAGTCGCCCGATAAGTTGCGGAATCATAGCTGCGACGCCACCTGTCCGACTTAAAGTCGCGGCATAGGCTCGCGAAACCACGTTGAAACCAGTCGAAAGCGCCGCCGTGACCTCTCCGAACGCCGTCATCACCCTGTCCGAAGGCCTCAAGAAACCCGTCGTCATCGGCGGCGGCGCCCGCATCGTCTTCATCGCCGGCCCGTGCCAGATGGAAAGCCGCCAGCACGCGCTGGAGACCGCCCACGCGCTGAAGGAGATCGGCGAGCGGCTGAACCTCGGCATCATCTACAAGACCAGCTTCGACAAGGCGAACCGCACCTCAGCGAGCGCCGCGCGCGGCATCGGCCTGAAGGACGCCCTGCCGATCTTCGCCGAAATCCGTGAAGTCACCGGCCTGCCGACTCTGACCGACGTCCACTCCGAGGCCCAGTGCGGCCCGGTCGGCGAGGTCGTGGACGTGCTGCAGATCCCGGCCTTCCTGTCGCGCCAGACCGATCTGCTGCTGGCCGCCGCCGCCACGGGCAAGGCGATCAACATCAAGAAGGGTCAGTTCCTGGCTCCCTGGGACATGAAGAACGTCATCGCCAAGGTCACGGGCGCGGGCAACCCCAACGTCATGGCCTGCGAGCGCGGCGCCAGCTTCGGCTACAACACCCTGGTCAGCGACATGCGCGCCCTGCCGATCCTGCGCGAGATCGGCTGCCCGGTGGTGTTCGACGCGACCCACAGCGTCCAGCAGCCGGGCGGGCAGGGCACGTCTTCGGGCGGTCAGCGCGAGTTCGTGCCGGTGCTGGCCCGCGCCGCCGTCTCGGTCGGCGTCGACGCCGTCTTCATGGAGACGCACGAAGACCCGGACAACGCCCCGTCGGACGGCCCTAACATGGTGCCGCTGAGCCAGTTCGAGGCCCTGGCCGCCGAACTGATCGCCTTCGACGACCTGGCCATCAAGCTCGGCCACAAGGGGCCGATGGCGAAGACGGCGTGAATCCGCTAGTTCGGCGTCATGGCTGAACGTTCTCTTGATCTCGGCGCCCTGCAGTCCCTGCTGGAGCGCGTGCGCGACCTGAAGGTCGCCTGCGTCGGCGATCTGATGCTGGATCGCTATGTCTATGGCGAGGTCAGCCGCATCTCGCCCGAGGCGCCGATCCCCGTCCTGCGCGCGCGCCGCACCGTGGCCATGCCCGGCGGCGTGGGCAACGTCGCCCGCAACGTCGCAGCCCTGGGCGGTCAGGCCCGTCTGGGCGCTGTGGCGGGCGATGATGCGGCGGGCGCCGAACTGGCCGATCTGATCGCCGCCGAGGACCGGATCGAGGACGCCCTGATCCGGCCCGAGGGCGCCGCCACCATCGTCAAGACGCGCTTCGTCGCCGCCGGCCAGCAACTGCTACGTCTGGACGACGAGGCTGCGCCCCATTCCGGCTATGCCGACAAGGCGGTGTTCCGGGGCGCGGGCGCCATCCTGCTGTCCGACTACGCCAAGGGCGTGGTGGACGACGGCGCCATTCAGGCGGCGCTGTGGGCCGGGGCCGAATACGGCGCGCCGGTCATCGTCGATCCCAAGGGCCGCGACTTCGCCCGCTATGGCGCGGTCGACGTCATCAAGCCGAACGCCAGCGAACTGGCGGGCGCCACCGGCCTGCCGACCGAGACCGACGAACAGGTCGAGGCGGCGCTGGCGGCTCTGCTGGCCGCCACCACGGCCAAGGCCGTCATCGTCACTCGCGCGGGCAAGGGCATGACCCTGGCGCGGCGGGGCGGCGGCGTCACCCACTTCCCCGGCCGGGCGCGCGAAGTGTTCGACGTCTCGGGCGCGGGCGACACCTGTCTGGCGGCGCTGGGTCTGGCGCTGGGCGCTGGCGCGATGCTGGAGCAGGCGGTGCAGTTCGCGATCCTCGCGTCGGGCGTCGTCGTGGGCAAGAGCGGCACCGCCGTCGTCACGCCCGCCGAACTGATCGAGGCCGAGATGAGCCAGCACGCGGCCCTGGCCCAGTCCAAGGTCACGCCGCTGGACGAACTGGCCGATCAGGTCGAGGCGTGGAAGCGTCAGGGCCTGAAGGTCGGCTTCACCAACGGCTGCTTCGACATCCTGCACCGCGGCCACGTCGCCTATCTCGCTCAGGCGCGCAACTGGTGCGACCGGCTGGTGGTGGCGCTGAACACCGACGCCTCGGTGCGCCGCCTGAAAGGCGAGGGCCGCCCGGTCAACGATCTGGACAGCCGCGCCGCCGTCATCGGCGGTCTGGCCAGCGTCGATCGCGTCACCGCCTTCGACGACCCGACCCCCATGGCCCTGATCGAGCGGCTGAAGCCCGATGTGCTGATCAAGGGCTCGGACTACACCAAGGACAAGGTGGTCGGCGCCGCTGAGGTCGAAAGCTGGGGCGGCGAGGTCCGTCTGGCCGACTTCGCCGACGGCTATTCCACGACGAAGACCATCGAGAAGATGACTGGAGAGAAGGCGTGATCCCCTCAAGCAGCGAAGCGGTAGGGGAACAAAAATGACCCCGCGAATGATCGTCGTCACGGGCGGCGCGGGCTTCATCGGCTCCAACATCGTCGCCCGCCTGTGCGAGAGCGGCGCCTGGGACGTGGTCGTCTGCGACCGGCTGGAGACGGCCGATCTCGCCAAGTGGAAGAACATCGCCAAACACCCCATCGCCGATATGTGGGCGCCCGAGGAGCTGTTCGACCAGCTGGAGCGTCACGCCGACCGCATCGAGGCGGTGATTCACATGGGCGCCATCTCCTCGACGACGGAGCCGGACGCCGACCTGATCCTGCGCACCAACTTCAGCCTGTCGCGTGATATCTGGGACTGGTGCGCGGTGCGTAACGTGCGGATGATCTACGCTTCGTCGGCCGCCACCTACGGCGACGGCGAGGCGGGCTTCGAGGATCGCGACGATCCTGAGAGCCTGAATGCGCTGCGTCCGCTAAACGCCTATGGCTATTCGAAATATCTGTTCGACCAGTACGCCGTGCGTCAGGCCGATCGCGACGAGGCGCCGCCCCAGTGGGCCGGATTGAAGTTCTTCAACGTCTATGGCCCGAACGAGGGCCACAAGGGCGGGATGAAGTCGGTCGTCGCCCAGATCTGGCCCAAGGTGCAGGCGGGCGAGACGGTCAGCCTGTTCCGCTCGCACAACCCGAACTATCCCGACGGCGGCCAGTTGCGCGACTTCGTCTTCGTCGACGACGTGGTCGGCATCATCCTGTGGCTGCTTGAGCGCGAGGACATCTCGGGCGTGTTCAATGCCGGATCGGGCCAGGCGCGTTCCTTCGCCGATCTGGCGCGGGCCACTTTCGCGGCGGCGGGCAAGGAGCCGTCCATCGCCTATATCGACATGCCCGAGGCGATCCGCGACCGCTATCAGTATTTCACCGAGGCCAGCATGGATCGCATCCGCGCCCTCGGCTACGGCGGTCAATCGACGCCGCTGGAAGAAGGCGTGCGCCGCTACGTCCAGGACTTCCTGGCCCAGCCGGACCCGTACCGCTGATGTGGCCGAAGCTGACCTTTCGACAATGGGTCGGCTATGCGGGCTTCGCGCTCGTCCTGCTGCTGACGGCGGCGGTGGCTGTCTGGCGCGGGGACATCCTGCGCGCCGGGCTGGACCCGCAGATCCCGTTCCAGACCTATAAGCCGCCGGCGGCGCCGGACTACGCCTCCGAAGATGCCTGGGCCCTGCTGAACGCGCGCGCGCCGGGCGCGGGTCCGGCCCACGTCTTCTTCATCCATTCCACCACCTACGACGGCGGCAGCGACTGGAACGGGGCCATCGACGACCGCCGCGCCCTGGACAAGCTGCGCAGCGTCGTCCTGCCCAACTACGCCGGACCGTTCGCCTCGGCGGGCGACGTCAGCGCGCCCCTGTATCGCCAGGCCAGCCTCTACAGCCGCCTGACCCTGCGTGAGGATGCGCGCGAGGCGCGGGCCTTCGCCTACGGCGACGTCCAGGCTGCCTTCGATCGTTGGCTGGCGGCGCGGCCGGAGGGGCCGATCGTCCTCGTCGGGGTGGAGCAGGGCGCCGACATTCTGGATCGTCTGCTGCACGACCGCGTGGCCAGGACGCCTTCGCTCAGGACGCGTCTTGTGGCCGCCTATCTGATCGAGGGCCTGACCCCGGTCGCTCGCTTCACGCAGACGCCCCTGTGCCGCACGCCGGACCAGACCGGCTGCGCCCTGTCGTGGCGCTCGGTCGAGGAGAATGCGGAGGGCGAGGCCAGACGTCTCATTCGTCGCGCCCTGACCTGGAACGACCGCGGCGCCTTGATCGAGGCGGCGGAGACGCCCATCGCCTGCGTCAATCCGGTGACGGGTTCAGTCGACGCCCCGATCTCGCAGGCGCGCGAGAGCCGCGGCGCCACCAACGCCACCAACCTGGAATGGGGCGCGCGTCCCGCCCTTCAGCGCCGTCTGGTGGAGGCGGAGTGCCGGAACGGCATCCTGTGGCGGTCGCGCCTGACGTCAGAGTCCTTCCGCACGCCCGCGTCCTGGGCCGATCAGCGCAAGATACCCGCTTATAATCTCTTCTACGCCGATATAGAGGCCGACGTGATGCGCCGCCTCAAGGCCTGGGAGGCCGCCGAAGACTGAGCCTGCCGGTCGTCAGACCATGCCCATGTTCATCGCGGCCATCAGGGCGTCGCGGATGGCGGCGTCGGTGAAAGGCTTCTGCACCGTGGGGTTGCCGCGCCAGTGCTCGGGCAGGCCGCTTTCGCCGTAGCCGGTCGAGAAGACGAAGGGGACGCCCCGCGCCTTCAGCGCCTCTGCGATGGGAAACACCTCCTGGCCGGCCACATTGACGTCCAGCAGGGCGGCGTCGAGATCGATCTCGCTGGCCACGACGCGCAGGCCGTCGCCGACGTTCGATTCCGGACCCACGACGGCGCAGCCCATGTCGCTGAGGATGGTCTCCAGCAGCATGGCGACCAGGGACTCGTCCTCGACGATCAGCACGCGGCGGCCGGACAGCGCTTCAGTCATGCGATTTCCATTTCCAGGGGCAGGCTGATCTCGGCGCAGAAGCCTTGGGACGGGTAGGAGAGCTGGACCGTGCCGTGCAGATCGTGGCGCACGTTGCGCTCGATCAGGCGGGTGCCGAAGCCGCGTCGTTCGGGTTCAGGGATGGGCGCGCCGCCCAATTCGCGCCAGGTGATCTCCAAGCGCGGCGATTTCTGGTCGGCCAGGCGCCAGTCGACGATGACGCGCCCGTCGCCGCAGGCCAGGGCCCCGTATTTGGCGGCGTTGGTGGCCAGCTCATGGAAGACCATGCCCAGCGACAAGGCGCGCGCGGGCGACAAGGCCACGTGCGGTCCGTTTAGGGTCAGCCGTCCCAGGCCGTGCGCCTTGGTCTCATGCTCCAGAACCGCGCGCAGGTCGGCGCCTTCCCAATGGCTGCGGGTCAGCAGGTCATGAGTGTGGGACAGGGCCAGGATGCGGGACTGGAAGGCGGCGGCGAAGGAACTGGGGTCCTCATGGGTGCGCGCCGTCTGCATGGCGATCGACTGGACGGTGGCCAGGGTGTTCTTCACCCGATGGTTCAGTTCGTCGATCATCAGCTTCTGACGTTCGGCGGCCAGAACCACATCGGTGACGTCGTGGCCCTGGACGAAGATGCCGACGATGTGGCCTGCGTCGTCGCGAATGGGCTGATAGGCGAAGTCGATGTAGCGGTAGTCCAGCGGTCCGTCCTGCGCGTGTCGGAGCGCGAAGGCGCGCTGGCGGCCATAGACCGGCTCGCCGGTCTCGAACACGTCGTTGAGGAAGTCGAGGTGGCCCTGATCGCTCAGCTCGGGCAGGGCGTCGCGGACGGGCTGGCCCAGGATGTCGCGGTGGCTGACCAGGCGGTAGCAGGCGTCGTTGCAGAACTGGATGATGTGGTCCGGACCGTTCAGCACCGCGACGAAGCCCGGCGCGTTCATCAACATGTCGGTCAGCTGTTTGCGTTCCGCTTCGAGGCGCTGGTTGTTGGCCTCGATCTTGACGGCCCGCTGAAACACCTCGCCGCCGACCATGGCGTCCAGGGCGGAGGTCGGCTCTGCTTCTCCGATCTTGTAACGCAGGCGCAGCAGGTCGGTCACATCGCTGGTGTGCTGCAGGATATGGGTGACCTCGCCGGCCTCATTCTTGATCGGCGTGTGGGTGCAGCTCCAGAACCGGTCGTCGAAGACGGGCGTGCCGTCGGGACCGGGGATCAGGACGGGATAATGGAGGATGGCCAGGTGGTCCGGCTGCCCGGTGCTCAGCACCTTGTCGAAGGAAGCGCGCAGGCGGCGGCCTTCCTCTTCGCTGTCCGGGGCGTCGCCCGGCGCGAAAATCTCCATGACGTGGTGGCCGATCAACGCTTCACGCGTGCGTTGCGTGATGTCCAGATAGGCCTGGTTCATTCCGGCGAACCGAAGGTCGCGATCCAGCAACATGTAGGGATTGGGAGAGGAGTCGAACGCCGCCACCAGATCGATTGTTTTGGCGAGCTTGCGCAAACTCCATCCCCCTCTCACTGACTCCTTAACGCAGGATCAGCGGAAAGGGTGCCAGTTTCTGGGGCGAAAATGCAGCAAAAGTAAAGGTTGCCGTCTAGGCGTTCAGGCGCAGCGCTTCGGATAGGGCCCGGTGCATCGCCTTGGGCCGGTAATCGATGTCATAGGGCAGGCCGCGGTTGGGCGGAGCGTCCGCGTACTGACGTTGCGGCGGCTCGGACAGCCAGGAATGGCGGTCGCTCAGACCCCAGGTGACGACGCCTCGCACCTCGGGGAAGACCAGCATGGTCTCCAGATAGCGGCGCGTCTCATCGGCCACTTTCTGATCCCGCGCGGCGGCCGCGTCGTGGAAGCCGGCTTCCTTGACGTCCAGCTCGGTGATGGTGATCTCCAGCCCCAGGTCGACCAATTGCTGGGTCATGTCGCGCAGACCTTCGACCGCCAGCGGTCCCTTGGACAGATCCAGATGCGCCTGCACGCCGATGCCGTCCAGCGGCGTCCCCGAGGCGCGCAGCCGTCGCGCCAGGGCGACGATGGCCTTGCGCCGGGCCTGATCCACCGGATTGTCGTATTCAAAGCCGTAGTCGTTGACGACCAGATGGGCCTGGGGCGCAAGGGCGCGGGCCTCTTCCAGGGTGCGCTCGATATAGGACGGGCCGAAGGCGCGGTGGAAGACGTTGCGCCTCAGGCCGCCGGCGCCGCCCTGGGTGTCGATCGGTTCATTGATGACGTCCCACTCGGTGATGCGCTCGCCGTATCGTTTGAGGACGCGCTCCAGATGGCCCGATATCAGCGACCAGTCGCGATGACGCAGCATCTCCTGCCTGGCCCAGTCGGGCGTGCCCTGGTCCCACAGCAGGGTGTGGCCGCGAACCTGCATCCCGTGGCGCTGGGAGAAGTCGAGCAGATCGTCGACGGGGGCGAAGTTGAACTCGCCCTTGCGCCACTCCAGCGCGTTCCACTTCAGGTGGATTTCAGGCGTCAGCACCTGGCAGTCGCGCAGGACCGCACCGCGCAATTCGGCGCTTTGGCGAAGCTGTTCGGCGCGGACGGCGGCGCCGAAATAGCGGCCCCGGGTCCTGGCGGCGTCGGCGAGGGCGGGGAGCTTCACGGGCGGAGGGTCCAGCGGCGCGCCTTCGCGCACCGGACGCCATGCGGCCAGACCAAGGGCGGGCGCCAGCGCGGCGGCGCCGATGAAGACGCGTCTGGTGGGTCGCGGCAGCATCCGGCTGCACCTCCTCAGGAACGCGAGAAGGTTGCCTGACTACGCTTAACTTCTCGTTAAGGCGCAATCTTAAGAGGCGTCATGGACAATAAGTTGGGCGTGAAAACGGTGTTTCCATGAGCTGAGCGGCTCAATCCGCCCGCCGGACTGCGACCGGCTCTAGAAGCTTCGATAGAAACCGACCCGTAGATAGGCCTGGGAATCTCGTTCATCGCCGTCGCTGAGGCCTACAGAAACTTGGATTTCTGAGCGTTCGTTCAGTTTGAAGCCGGCGACGGGCCCCACATGATAGGCGTTGTAGTTGGTGTCGCCTTCGGCCGCGACCTCCATGCCGAGGCGCACCCGGCCGGACGATCCGACCTGATGGGTCAGGCTGACCAGGGCGTTGTAGTCGTCCACCTCGAAGCCGTAGGAGCCGTACCAGTCGACCCGCCAGGGGCCGGAGACATGGCCGCCGTCCAGGGAGACGATGACCCCGCCCTGGCCGCCGTCGCGCCGGTTGCCGGGATCGGCGGGGCTCAGGTCCGTATCGACATAGCGATAGCCCACGCCGACGCTGCCCCAGGTCGGCCCGTCGCCGAAGCGATAGATCAGCTCCGCCTGGGCGCCGGTGAAGTCGGCGTCGATCTCGTTCGGGCCCGAGTTGTAGTCATAGCTGCCGGTGTAGACGGAGCCCCGCACCGCAAAGCCTCTGGAGTCGACCGAGCCCGGCAGGCCGATCGTCGCCCCGGCATAGGCGCTGTCGGCGACGTCCAGCTGACCGCCGGCGAAGATGGTCACGTCGCTTTGCGCCGAGGCGGGGCCGACCCAGGCGACGGCCGCGCAGGCGAAGGCCGCGGCCGTCAGGGCGGCCAGCGAAGTCATCGGGCGTCGACGATGGGGCATGGGTCAGTTCCTTGCGAAGTATCGAACGCGCCAGATGCTGGCGACGCCTGCGACGGGCGCTTCACGCATACAGAACAGGGGGGCGAATGCTGTCATACGACCAATCTTCCCCTGGAGAGTTGTTCCAGACTTTCAGCGCTGCGGTCAATGGGCGCGCGGGCGTGCGACACCCAGGCGATCAGCTCCTCCATGCCCTGGTCCATGGAGCGCCGAGGGGTGAAGCCGAAGGTGCGCTCGATCTTGGAGATGTCGCCGAAGCAGTGGCGGATATCCCCGACCCGATAGCGGTTCAGCACCTCCGGGGCGATGTTCTTGCCCAGCAATCGGGCCAGGACGCCGGCGATCTCATTGATCGAGACGGGCGCGCCGCTGCCGACGTTGAACACGTCCCAGATCTCGCGGTCGTCATCCAGCACGGTGGCGAAGGCCTCGGCCACGTCCTGCACATGGACGAAGTCGCGCATCTGCCGACCGTCCTCGAAGACCAGCGGCGGCTGGTCGTTCATCAGCCGCGAGATGAAGATGGCCGCCACGCCCGTATAGGGATTGCTCAGCGCCTGACGCGAGCCATAGGCGTTGAACAGCCGCAGGGCCACGGTGGGGATGCGCAGGGCGCGCCCGACCGACAGGAACATCTCCTCATGGTCGCGCTTGTTCACCGCATAGATGGAGTTGGGCTGCAGCAGCTTCTCCTCCGGCGTGGGGCAGGGCTCCAGCGACTCTCCGTCGACCATCAGGTCCCAGTGGCGCGCCTCCAACTGAGCGTGCGGACGCACATCGGCGGTCACATGGGCGCCGGTCGAGGGGCGGACGTAATCACCCTCGCCATAGATCGACATGGACGAGGCGACGGCGATCCGTTCCACCGTGTGCGGTCGCTGGGACAGGGTCTCCAGCATGACGGCCGCCGTCATGACGTTGTTGCGGGTGTAGTCGACGATGTTGGTCATGCTCTGACCCACGCCGACCGAGGCGGCGAGGTGGGCGAGGTGGGTCACCCCGTCCAGCGCCGCCTCGAACACGCCGTCTTCCAGCAGGTCGCCCCTGATGCGGCGGGCCTGCGCGTCGAGGTAGACGGGCCACCCGTCCGCATCCAGTTCGGCGTCGCCGTGGACCTGGGGCGACAGACTGTCCAGAACCGTCACCCGATAGCCGCGCGCCAGCATGGCGTCGACCAGGTGCGAGCCGATGAAGCCCGCCCCGCCCGTGATGAGAATGTGCTTGTCCATGATCGTCTGCTTAGTGCTGGTGATGACGAAGGGCGCCGAACTCATCCAGCTTGGTGCGGACGAGGGTGTTGTTGGCGTCGATCTTCTCGGTCCGCTGCCAGGCCAGGCCGCTGTCCCGCAGATACATGACGAAGCCCAGCGTCAGCGGGATGATCCAGACGCACCACCAGACCATGATGAAGATGGGATTGACCATCAGCATGTAGCCGAGGCGCGCGCCTGCGCCGTCCAGCACCAGGTCGGTCCGCCGCCACGTCTTGATGTAGAGGCCGATCATCAGGATCGAGAAGGCGACGATGTTGAAGATCGACAGGATCACCAGCCACAGCGGCAGGAAGTCCGCGCCCTGGAAGAACCGCCAGGCCGCCCAGACGCCCAGGGGGATGCCCAGGGTGTTCACCCACATCGACATGCAGGGCAGGAAGTTCATCCAGACGCGGACCCGTTCGCCGAAGCTGAAGTCCATCTCCTTCAGCGGCGTCGTCAGGCTCTGGAAGAAGCCGGCGACCCAGCGCTTCCTCTGCGTGATCCCTTCGCTGAAGGTTTCGGGCACCTCTTCGATCAGGGAGCCCTCGATGATGCCCAGCGTCCGGCCGTTCTTCCAGAACCGCTGACCCACCTCCGGGTCCTCGATGGCGATCCAGGGGTGGAAGCTTCCCAGTTCGATCAGGTCGTCCACCTTGAAGAACAGCCCCTTGCCCAGCACCCAGTAGGGCTGCTTCGGATCGGACAGATGGCCGTATTTGGCCCCGTCCCAGGTCATGTGATCGAAGGCGTGGAAGGCGGCGGCCAGACTGGCGTTCAGGTTGCCCGCCACATTGCGCGCCTGCAGCACGTCGAACCGGCGCAGGCCGATGGCCGCGGCCTTGAAGTGATCGGCCGGCGGGCAGCTGTCGGCGTCGATGTAGTCGATCGTCAGCCCGCTCTTGTCCCTGTAGGTCTCCGCCACGTGATAGGTGGCGTAGATCAGCTGCCGCGTCTTCTTGGGCGGCAGATCCTTGACCCCGGCGCGCTTGCCGGAATGCCACCAGTAGGCCTTGGGATTCCGATCCCAGGCGTTCCACACCATGTCCCAGCTGGGGTCGGTGGTCGGCGGCACCGCCAGGATCTCGACGAAGGGATAGGCGCCGGTCAGCCGTCTCAGGCTGGCGATGGTCTCGGCGTCGTTGCTGTTGGGAATGGCCAGGACGCGATAGCGATCGGTCGGATAGTCCAGCTTGGCCAGCGCCGTGAAGGTCGTCTCCATGGTGCTCTCCAGCTCCCGTAGCACGGGGTAGAGCAGGACGATGAAGGGATAGTCGGCCTCGCTGGCCGGCAGAGGGTCGTCCATGTCCACGCGCTCGACGCGCAGCGAGCGGAAATACATCTCCAGCAGGAAGCTGCCGAAATACAGGACCTGGGAAATGGCGAACAGCCAGACCAGCAGGGTCGCCCAGTTCGGATCTTGAGTGTTCATCACGCCGCTCGCCCAGTTATTTGCCCAATCAGTCGGTGGTGGTTGCTCGGTCCGTTGGTGGATTATCCAGCTGTCGTCTCAGGATGCGCTCGCGCCGCTCTGGGCCAGACGCTGGCCCTCCAGCTCGCCGGCGAAATAGGCGATGGTCTGCTCCAGCCCTTCCTCCAGCGGCACCAGAGGCGACCAGCGGAGATGGGCCAGCGCCCTGGAGATGTCCGGCTTGCGGCGGCGCGGATCGTCGATCGGCAGCGGGTGATAGACCAGCCGCGAGCCTGAACCGGACAGGGCGATCACCCGCCGAGCCAGGTCGTTGACGGTGATTTCGTTCGGATTGCCGATGTTGACCGGTCCGTCGATCTCCTCGTCCGTCTCCATCAGGCGGATGAAGCCCTCGATCAGGTCGTCGACGAAGCAGAAGGACCGGGTCTGCTCGCCTGTGCCGTAGATGGTGATGTCGCGCCCCGCCAGGGCCTGAACGATGAAGTTCGACACCACCCGCCCGTCGTCCGGGTGCATCCGCGGCCCGTAGGTGTTGAAGATGCGCACGATCCGCGTGGTCAGGCCGTGCTGCTGCCCGAAGTCCGTCACCAGGGTCTCGGCGAACCGCTTGCCCTCGTCGTAGCAAGAGCGCGGTCCCACCGTGTTGACGTTGCCGCGATAGCTCTCCACCTGCGGGTGGATTTCCGGATCGCCATAGATTTCCGAAGTCGAGGCCTGAAAGAACCGCGCCCCGTCCGCCGCCGCCCGCTTCAGCAGGTTCAGCGTGCCGATCGAGCAGGTCATGGCCGTCTTCACCCGATCATATTGATAATGAACCGGGGAGGCGGGGCAGGCCAGGTTGTAGATCTGATCGAAGCGGCCCAGCGCCTCGTCCAGCGGCTCATTGATGTCCTGCGCCACCAGATGGAAGCGATCCGAACTCATCAGATGAGCGACGTTCGCGTGTCGGCCCGTATGAAAATTATCGATGCAGGTCACATGGTGGCCGGCGTCGATCAGCCGCCCGCACAGGTGAGACCCCAGGAAACCGGCGCCGCCGGATACTGCGATCCGTTTTGCAGTTTGGGCGTCGCGAGGCGTCGCATAAGAAAAGCGATCATCTGTCATCGCCTTCAGCCTTGATGGTTGTTTACAATTGGCGAAACAACGCTACGTGCTTACTGTATTCGCGTGACAGGGGAGATCGTATGACCCCCGACGCCGTCGACAATCGCGTTAACCTTTTATTAAGAATTGAGTTCCATTTGATCGCCTCATATGCGTCAAATTTCTGCCCGAATCAGCCGGTGAGGGCGTAATCAGCAGCGTTTAACGAGGGTGACAGGCCCGACGAACGCTGGATGGCGGTTGGGATCGTCGGGCCTGGGACTTCACGCCTCTCGCCTGAGGCGGCTTATGTAATCATCCGCCAGGCCGCCGCGTCATCTTGTCGGAAATACTAGGCTCTTCCCGCATCTCGCTTCCGCAGATGAAAGCGGGTTCGCCAGGTCGTCCAACGCCGAGGGCGACGCCATCGTCTCTTGGCGGTTCGACTTCAAGGAAGAGAATGGTGGAGGTGAAAGGCTGCGCCTTGAACCATCCACTCAGCGCTCGACTGGGCTCCGGCGATCGTTCGCCGCCCCCACGGAGCGATGAGCAAAGCGAATTGAGCGTGAGTGAGAAAATGGTGGACGCGACAGGGATTGAACCTGTGACCCCCTCGGTGTGAACGAGGTGCTCTCCCGCTGAGCTACGCGTCCGCCTGGAACGGGGCGGTCAGTGACTGCGCCGTCGGGAGGCGCGGACATAGCCCGCGATTCCGACGACGGCAAGCCTCAAATCATCAAATACCAGCGCTGCTTGTTCAGATTCCCGCCGCCTGCGCGCCTTCCGGGGTTTCGTCCTCGGGATCGCCCGGCAGCCAGGCGACATGGCCGTTGTAGATGTCCTGGTTCAGGATGCCTTCCTCCCTGGCGACCAGGACCGGCACGACCATCTGGCCGGTGACGTTGGTGGCGGTGCGCATCATGTCGATGATGCGGTCGATGGCGATGATGTAGCCGACGCCTTCCAGCGGCAGCCCCGCCGTCGACAGCGTCAGGGTCAGCATGACGATGCTGGTCCCAGGCACGCCCGCCGTACCCAGCGATCCCAGCACCGCCGTCAGGCCGATCAGCACATATTGCGTCAGCGTCAGGTCGATCTGGAAATACTGGGCGATGAAGATGGAGGCGATGGCCGGATAGATGGCGCCGCAACCGTCCATCTTCACATTGGCGCCCAGAGGCACGGCGAAGGACGCATAGGCCTGCGGCACGCCCAGCCGCTCGACCGTCTGACGCAGGGTGACGGGCAGGGTGCCCAGCGACGAGGAGGTGGCGAAGGCCGTCTGCATGGCCGCAGCGCCGCCGCGGAAGAAGCTGACGACCTTCAGCCCATGCAGCTTCAGCAGGCCCGAATAGATGACGAAGATGTGGAACAGGCAGGCCGCATAGATGGCGAAGATGAACTTGCCCAGCGGCAGCAGCGCCTCCCAGCCGTAGCCGCCGACGACCGAACCGATCAGGCCGAACACCCCGAACGGCGTCAGTTGAATCACCCAGCGGGTGATGCGGAAGATCAGGGCCGCGCCTTCGTCCACCAGCCTGCGCGCGTTCTGCGCCCGGTCGCCCAGCGCCACCAGAGCCCCGCCCAGCAGCGCCGAGAAGAAGATGATCTGCAGCACCTTGCCCTCGGCCAGCGAGGCGAAGGGATTGGTCGGCACCACGCCCAGCAGCACCTGCAGGGGCGAGGGGATCTCGCGCGCCTTCACCTCGCCCAGCGGCAGGTCGGACAGGCCGACGCCCGGATTGATGATGTGGCCGAAGGCGAAGCCGACCAGCACGGCCAGCAGGGAGGTGACGGCGAACCAGACGATGGTCCGCACCCCCAGCCGCACCGCGCCGACCCCTTCGCCCAGCTTGGCGATGGAACTGGCGATGGTGAACAGCACCAGCGGCGCCACCACCATGCGGATCAGGTTCAGATAGACGTCGCCGATCGGCTGCAGCCAGATCGTCGCCTGCTCACGCAGGATCAGGCCGGCGATGATGCCCAGGGCGAACCCGGCGGCGGTGCGCTGCCACAGGGGAATGGCGAAGAAGCGACGAAACATGACGACCCAGGGAGGAGGAACAGGTCGATCTATGTGTTTCGCAGGCGCGAAGACCGCAACAGCCGCAGGGGCGGTTGAGGAGGAGAAGTTCTAACGTAACCTTTAGTTTTCCTTCTCCCCTTGTGGGAGAAGGTGGCCCGGCAGGGCCGGATGAGGGGTCTCTCGCCATAGACCGACGAGCGATGATTTGCGGGTCGGCGCAACCCCTCATCCGTCAGGCTCCGCCTGCCACCTTCTCCCGCAAGGGGAGAAGGGCGCGGTTACTCGCTCATCACCTTGGCCAGAGCCTCTTCGAACCCGTCATAATGGTCGATCATCACATCGCCGCCCAGTTCATCGTGCGGCACGTCATTATAGCCGAAGCTGACGGTGATGCAGGGCACGTATGCGTCCCTGGCCGCCTTGGTGTCCGTCGTGCTGTCGCCGACCATGACGCAGCGCGCCGGGTCGCCCCCCGCCTTGCGCACCGCTTCGATGATGTGCGCGCCGCTGGGCTTGCGCGCCGACACCGCATCCGGTCCGGCGATGAAGGCGAAATGGCGCGTCAGGTTCAACGCTTCGATCAGCGCCACCGACAGGTCCGTGCGCTTGTTGGTCGTCACGCACAGGATCGCCCCGCGCGCGCTCAGCCGGTCCAGCGCCGCGACGCAACCGTCGAACGGGCGGCTCTCATCGGCGATGTGGGCCAGGTAGACGTCGATGAAGCGCTCGAACAGGCCGGGGGCGTGGGCCTCGTCCCAGACGGCGCCCGCCTCCATGAAGCCGTGGCGCAGCATGGCCATCGCGCCGTGCCCGACCAGATGCCGGGTCGAGGACATGGGCACGGGCGGCAACTCATACTCCGCCAGCATCCGGTTCAGCGTGCCGATCAGGTCCGGCGCCGAATCCACCAGAGTCCCGTCCAGATCGAAGGCGATGGTCCAGCCTTCCAGGTCGCGCTCAATGCTCACTCATCTGTCTCCCGGCTCGCGAAGACCCCGGCAATGGGCTAGATCGCAGGCAACGACAAGCCGCCGGATCGATTCATGACCGCACCTCACCCTCGCGCCGCCATCATCCTCGCCGCCGGCCAGGGCACGCGAATGAAGTCGCCTCTGCCCAAGGTGCTGCACCCGGTCGGCGCGCGCGCCATGCTGGATCACGCCATCGACGCGGCCGAGGCTCTGGGCTGTGAGCGCATCGTGGTCGTGGTCGGCAGCCATTCGCCAGAGGTCCGCGCCCATGTCGAGAAACGCCTCGGCGCCGACAGCATCGCCGTTCAGGACCCGCCGCTGGGCACCGGCCACGCCGTGCGCGCCGCCGAGGCCGTGCTGGGCGATTTCGTCGGCCATGTGGTCGTCACCTACGGCGACGTGCCCCTGCTGAAGGCCGCCGACATCGAGCCGGTCTTCGCGGACGCTCACGAAGGCGTCACCGTCATCGGCTTCGAAGCCCGCGACCCCGGCGCCTACGGCCGTCTGATCCTTGAGGGCGACAGCCTGCTGGCCATCACCGAGGCCAAGGAAGCTTCCGCCGAGGTTCTGGCCGTCACCGCTTGCAATTCCGGCGTGATGGCGGCCCCGGTCGGCCTGCTGTTCGATCTGCTGGCCGAGGTCACGAACGACAACGCCAAGGGCGAATACTATCTGACCGACGTGGTCGAGCTGGCCCGCAAGCGCGGCGCCCCGACCCGCGCCGTCTTCGCCGCCGAGGACTCCGTCATGGGCGTCAACGCGCAAGGCGAACTGGCTCAGGCCGAGGCCCTGTTCCAGAAGACCCAACGCGAGCATTTCCTGGCGCAGGGCGTGACCATGAGCGCCCCGGATACCGTCCACTTCGCCTGGGACACGGACATCGGCGCAGGCACGACCATCGAACCCTTCGTGGTCTTCGGCCCCGGCGCCAAGGTGGCCGAGGGCGCGCGCATCCGCAGCTTCAGCCATATCGAGGGCGCCAAGATCGCGACCGGCGCCGAGGTGGGACCCTACGCCCGCCTGCGCCCCGGCGCGGATCTGGGGCAGGGCGTCAAGGTCGGCAACTTCGTCGAGGTCAAGAACGTCCGCATGGACGCCGGCGCCAAGGCCAACCACCTAGCCTATCTCGGCGACGGCGTGGTGGGGGCGAAGGCCAACATCGGCGCGGGCGCCATTTTCTGCAACTACGACGGCTTCTTCAAGCACCGCACCACGGTGGGCGAGGGGGCCTTCATCGGCTCGAACAGTTCTCTGGTCGCCCCCGTGACCATCGGCGCGGGCGCCATGGTCGGCTCCGGCTCGGTGGTGACGAAGGATGTGGCGCCCGGCGACCTGGCCCTGGCGCGCGGTCAGCAGACGACGAAGCCGGGCTGGGCGGCCCGCTTCATGGAAACCATGCGCGCGAAGAAGGCGGCGAAATCCCAATGAGCGACCTGCAGAAGAAGAACGCCGGCGAAGCCGCCGCCCAATACGTCGAGGCCGGGATGGTGGTCGGCCTGGGCACCGGCTCCACCGCCGCCTGGTTCGTCAAGGCGCTGGCCGCCCGCAACCTGCCGGATCTGCGTTGCGTCCCGACGTCCGAGCGCACCGCCGATCTGGCGCGCGAACTGGGTCTGACGCTGTCGACGCTGGAAGACACGCCGAAGATCGACCTGACCGTCGACGGCGCCGACGAGATCGGCCCCGGTCTGGCCCTCATCAAGGGCGGCGGCGCGGCCCTGCTGCGCGAGAAACTGGTGTGGGAGGCGTCGGCCCGCTGCATCTGCATCGCCGACGCGGCCAAGGTGGTGCCTGCGCTGGGAACCTTCCCCCTGCCGATCGAGGTCGTCGCCTTCGGCCACAAGACGACCGCTAACCGCATCGCCGACGTTCTGGCTGACCACGACATCGCCTCGCCCGCCCGCGTGCGCGAGGCCGAGCGCGGCCTGATCCGCACCGACGGCGGCAACCTGATCTATGACGCCGCCTGCAAGCTGATCGCCGACCCCGCCCGCCTCGCCGCTGACCTGAAAAGCCTGACGGGCGTGGTCGAACACGGCCTGTTCCTCGACCTCACCGACCTTGCCGTCATCGGCACGGACGCGGGCGTCGAGACGATTAATCCCTGACCCTTACCCATTCTTCGTCATCCTCCGGCAAGCCGCGCAGCGGCGCAGACCGGGGGATGACGGAAGGGGGATGCGGCAAACGGGCGTGCTTGATCCTCACGTCTTGCCCCCCGTCCCCGCGGCGCCTAAGTCGGGTCAGCGCTGCGGCTCAGCCGCGCGGATTTCAGACGATTCAGACGAATTGGACTCTAGTTTCCGAGTCTGATGCCGGAGCCCTCGATGACCACGACCTACGACTACGACCTCTTTGTCATCGGCGCCGGTTCGGGCGGGGTGCGGGCGGCGCGGCTGACGGCGCTGGGCGGCAAGAAGGTCGCCATCGCCGAGGAGTACCGCGTCGGCGGCACCTGCGTCGTGCGCGGCTGCGTGCCCAAGAAGTTCATGGTCATGGCCTCCGAAGTCAGCCACGCCCTGGAGATCGCCGAGGGCTACGGCTGGTCCTTCGACAACGCGAAATTCGACTGGCCGACCTTCCTGCAGGCCAAGGATGTCGAGATCGCCCGCCTGTCGGGCATCTATGCCGCCAACCTGGCCAAGGCGGGCGTCGACCTGGTCCACGGTCGCGCTGTCCTGAAGGACGCCCACACCGTCGAGATCGTCGGAAAAGACCAGACCATCACCGCCGAGAAGATCCTGATCGCCACCGGCGGCCGCCCGTGGAAGCCGGAAAGCCTGACCGGCATCGAACACGCCATCACTTCGGAAGAGGCCTTCCACCTGCCCGAGCTGCCCAAGCGCATCCTGATCGCGGGCGGCGGCTACATCGCGGTGGAGTTCGCGGGCATCTTTGCGGGGTTGGGTGTCGAGACGACCCTGATCTATCGCGGCCCGAATATCCTGCGCGGCTTCGACGACGACGTGCGCGCCCATCTGGCGGGCGAGATCGAGAAGCGCGGCGTCAAGGTCATCCTGGGCTGCCAGCACGCCTCGATCGAGAAGACCGAGACCGGCCTGGTGAACCACCTCGAGAACGGCATGACGATCGAGACCGACGTGGTCATGTTCGCCACCGGCCGCACGCCCCACGTCAAGGGCCTGGGCCTCGAGACCGCAGGGGTCGAGCTGAACGAGAACGACGCCATCAAGGTCGATCGGTATTCGAAGACCACGGCCGACAACATCTGGGCCATCGGCGACGTCACCGACCGGATGAACCTGACCCCCGTCGCCATCCGCGAGGGCGTGGCCTTCCATGAGACGGTCTACAGGAACAATCCGCAGAGCTTCGACTATGAAGCCGTCGCCACCGCCGTCTTCAGCCAGCCGCCGGTTGGCACGGTCGGCCTGACCGAGGCGGAGGCCCGCCACGCCTGTCCGGGCGAGGTGGACGTCTACGTCACCCGCTTCCGCCCGATGAAGTACGCCTTCACCGGCTCGGACGAGCGGGTGCTGATGAAGCTGGTGGTGGATGCGGAGAGCCAGCGTGTCGTCGGCTGCCACATCGTCGGCCCCGACAGCCCCGAGATGATCCAGCTGGCCGCCATCGCCGTGAAGGCGGGCCTGACCAAGGCTCAGTGGGACGCCACCTGCGCCGTCCATCCGACCATGGCCGAGGAGCTGGTCACCCTGAAGGAGAAGCAGACGCCGGCCTCCATGTCTGCCGGTTGATCCTGAGACGGGGCGGCTTGCCAGCCGCCTTATCCGCGCGCCTTATGCCGACCGGGCCCCGACCGGGGCAGCAAGAGATCAAGGAGTTCGCCGTGAAACCGTATCTGCTCGCCGCCGCCGTCGCCGCCGTTCTTCTGAGCGGCGCTCCGGCGCTCGCCCAGGACGCTTCGACGCCCGCCTATCAGGTCGCCGTCGCCGACGCCCTGCGACCAGCTGATGAGGTCGAGCGCGACCCCCTGCGTCATCCGGCCGAGATGCTGGCCTTCGCACAGGTGAAACCCGGCCAGCGCATCGCCGACATCCGCCCCGGCGCAGGCTACTTCACCCGACTGTTCGCGCGGGTCGTGGGCGAGGGCGGTCATGTCTACGCCTTCGTGCCGAACCGCACGGCCGAGCGCGAGAATCCGCGCGCCGACGCCCTGGTCGCCGCCTATCCCAACGTCAGCCGCGTCAACGGCGACCTGGACGCCATGAGCTTCGATCAGCCGCTGGACCTGGTCTTCATGAGCCAGGAGTATCACGACTTCCACATCCCCCGTTTCGACGTGGACGTGGCCAAGATGAACGCCGACATCTTCAAGGCGCTGAAGCCCGGCGGCCTCTATGTCGTCATCGACCACCAGGCCGCGCCCGGCGCCGCCAACTCCGTGGTCGAGACCCTGCACCGCATCGAGGGCGCCCAGCTTCGCAAGGAGGTCGAGGCCGCCGGCTTCGTGTTTGACGGCGAAAGCACGGCCGTCGCCAACACGGCCGACGACCACAGCCTGAACGTCTTCGACGAGGCGATCCGCGGCAAGACCGATCAGTTCGTCTATCGCTTCCGCAAGCCGAACTGAGGCGTCCCGTCTCGAATTGGTGACTGGCGAAGCGGGACGGGCGGCGCTAACCCTCGGCCAAAATCCATAAGGGAAACGCACAGATGACTCGCATCGCCTTCATCGGCCTGGGCAACATGGGCGGCGGCATGGCCGCCAATCAGGCCAAGGCCGGGCATGACGTGGCCGCCTTCGACCTGTCAGCCGCCGCGCTGGAACGCGCCGCCGAGGCCGGCTGCCGCACCGTCAGGTCGGTCGCCGAAGCCGTGAAGGACGCCGAGGTGGTCATCACCATGCTGCCCGCCGGGCCGCACGTCCTCAGCGTCTATTCCGAACAGATCATCGGCGCGGCGCCGTCCAGCGCGCTTCTGCTGGACTGCTCGACCATCGACGTGGAGACGGCGCGCAAGGTGGCGGCTCTGGCCAAGGAGGCGGGCTACGCCTTCGCCGACGCCCCCGTCTCGGGCGGCACGGCGGCCGCCGACGCAGGCACCCTGGCCTTCATGGTCGGCTGCGACGAGGCCGACTTCGCCCGCGTCGAACCGGCGCTGGACCCGATGAGCCGCATCACCATCCGGGCGGGCGACCATGGCGCCGGTCAGGCCGCCAAGATCTGCAACAACATGCTGCTGGGCATTTCGATGATCGGCACCTGTGAAGCCATCGCCCTGGCCGAGAAGCTGGGTCTGGAGCCGGAACGCTTCTTTGAAATCGCCTCCAAGTCGTCCGGCCAGTGCTGGAGCGTGACCAGCTATTACCCCTGGGCCGGTCCGGTGCCGACCGCCCCGTCGAACCGCGAGTATGAAGGCGGCTTCGCCACGGCCATGATGCTGAAGGACCTCAAGCTGGCGCAGGACGCCGCCGCCAAGGCGGGCGCCACGACCCCGCTGGGGGCGCAGGCCGAAGCCCTCTACGCGCTGTTCAACGGCCTCGGCTACGGTGGCAAGGACTTCTCCGCCATGGTCCAGATGCTGCGCGGCCGCATCGACACCCTGGCACAGTGAAATTTGGCCCAGCGAAATTTGGCCCAGTGACGCGTCAGGGCGGGCTTCGCCTGCTGGCTGCTCTGGCGGCGGTCGGTCTGATCGCCGCCGCTCCGGCCGATCCGCTTTACCGGGTCGCGCCGGGCCTGTTCCAGGCAGGGAAGCCCGACCTGGGGTTGAAGCCGGCGCCGGGCGCCCAGACGTTCACGGTCTTCGCCCCAGGCGAGAACACCGACCGGTTCAGCAACGGCGTGGTGCTGACGCCCTTCAAGGGGCGGCTGTACGCCCAGTGGCAAAGCTCGGCGCGGGACGAGGATGCGCCCGATACCTGGGTCGCCTGGAGCGTCAGCGAGGACGGCGAAACCTGGCGTGCGCCCGCCGTCCTGGCCGAGGCGGGCGAGGGCGGGATGATGCGCTCCAGCGGCGGATGGTGGACGGACGGCGAAACCCTGGTCGCCTATGTCAACGTCTGGCCCGACGGCTTTCAATCCGGGGCGGGCGGCTATGCCGAATATCGCCTGAGCCGCGACGGCGAGACCTGGAGCGAGCCGCGCCGCGTCATGGGCGTCGAGGGGCCGGTTGAGGGCGTGATCGAGCAGGACCCGCACCTGATCGACGGCCGTCTGATGACCGGCTTCCACAGGCGTCCGGGCATGATCGCCACGCCCTTCTACACTGATGACGCTCTGGGCGTGTCGGGCTGGACCGCCGGACGGATGCAGAACCTGCCCCGCGACGTCAGCGGCGCGGCCGCCGAACACGAAAAGCAGCTCAGCCGCGAGATCGAACCCAGCCTGTTCCAGCGCGGCGATTGCGCCGTCATGGTCTTCCGCGACGAGGAGCTGAGCTTTCGCCAACTGGCGTCGGAAAGCTGTGATCGCGGCGTGACCTGGACCACGCCCGCCTTGACCGACATGCCGGATTCGCGGGCCAAGCAGAGCGCGGGCAACCTGCCGGACGGCACGGCCTATCTGGTCAATGCGCCGAACGCGGACCGCCCGCGCATCCCTCTGGCCGTGACGTTGAGCTCCGACGGGCGGCTGTTCGACCGCAGCTTTCTCCTGCGCGGGGCGAGCGATCTCCAGCCGCTGCGTTACGAGGGACAATACAAGCGGCCCGGCTATCACTACCCCAAGAGCGTCATCTGGAATGGATGGCTCTATGTCGGCTATGCGACCAACAAGGAGGATGTCCAGGTGACGCGTATTCCGATCGAGACCTTGGCCGAAACCTCTCGCTGAAGGTTCTGAGAACCGTTATCAATTAAGGGGTTGGGACGTTTTGTCCGGCTCCTGACATGGACAAGACAGGGCGGCGCGCGCAATTAGGCTCCAAAAGCTGCATAAGCGAAAGAAGCGCCGCCTTGTTCGACTATAAGTCCGCCTTTCAGAACTCTGTGGAGCAGGTCCGCAGCGAGGGTCGTTACCGCGTCTTCGCCGATCTGAAGCGGGTGCGCGGCCAGTTTCCCCGGGCGGTGCGCCGCCGCGAGGACGGCACGCAGCAGGACGTCGTCGTCTGGTGCTCCAACGACTACCTGGGCATGGGCCAGCATCCGGCGGTGATCGAGGCCATGCAGGCCGAGGTCGAGAAGACCGGCGCCGGGGCGGGGGGCACGCGCAACATCTCGGGCACGACGCGCTCGGCGGTCGATCTGGAAGCCGAGCTGGCCAGCTGGCACCAGAAGGAAGCGGCCCTGTTGTTCACCTCGGGCTATGTGGCCAATGAGGCGACGCTGTCGACCCTGCAGAAGATCCTGCCGGGCCTGATCACCTTCTCGGACGCCCTGAACCACGCCTCCATGATCGCGGGGATCCGCAACGGCGGCGGCGAGCGCCACATCTTCCGTCACGATGACCTCGAACACCTTGAGGAACTGCTGGCAGCCGCGCCTGCCGATGCGCCCAAGCTGGTCGCCTTCGAGAGCGTCTATTCAATGGACGGCGACATCGCCGACATCGCCGGCACCATCGCCCTGGCCAAGAAATACGGCGCCCTGACCTATCTGGACGAGGTTCACGCGGTCGGCCTGTACGGCGCGACCGGCGCGGGCGTGGCCGAGCGTGACGGCGTGCTCGACGGCATCGACATCGTCGAATGCACCCTGGGCAAGGCCATCGGCGTCATGGGAGGCTACATCGCCGCCGACGCCGTGATCGTGGACGCGGTGCGCAGCTGGGCCTCGGGCTTCATCTTCACCACCAGCCTGCCGCCCGCCCTGACCGCCGGCGCCCTGGCTTCGGTCCGCCACCTGAAGGCGCACCCCGAGCTGCGCGACGCCCATCAGGAGCGCGCCGCGACCCTGAAGCGCCGCCTGTCCGAGGCGGGCATTCCCGTCCTGCCCAGCGTCAGCCACATCGTGCCGGTTCATGTCGGCAATCCGGTCCACTGCAAGCTGATTTCGGACATGCTGCTGGAAGAGCACGGCATCTACGTCCAGCCGATCAACTATCCGACCGTGCCCAAGGGAACCGAGCGTCTGCGCTTCACGCCCTCTCCGGACCACGACGACGCCATGATCGACAAGCTGGTCGAGGCGATGGACAAGCTCTGGTCGCACTGCAACGTGGCGCGTCGTCCGGTCGCCGCATGACGGCTGACCCCGAACTCGGCGAAGTCATCGTCGAGTTCGTCCGTAACGGCCCCTATGTGAAATGCTCGGCGGTCCACACGGCCACCGGCGTCGAGGTCTCGGCCATGGGGCCCGTAGCCGAGCCGCGCGCCGTCGAGCGGGTGGCGATCGCCAAACTGAAACGAGCGTTGTCACAGCGCTGACCCCCTAGATGTTGTGGTGTTCGGCGGCGCGGCCTAGAAGAGAGCGCCGTTTCCGCCCTCAGCCTTCGGGATGCCTGCCTGTGACCGCCTTCACCCACGACTCCTACTTCTCCAAGAGCCTCGCCGACGCCGATCCGGCGATCTTCAAGGGTATTCAGGGCGAGCTTGGCCGCCAGAAGGAGCAGATCGAGCTGATCGCCTCCGAGAACATCGTCTCGCAGGCGGTGCTGGACGCCCAGGGCTCGGTCCTGACCAACAAATACGCCGAGGGCTATCCGGGGCGCCGTTATTACGGCGGCTGCGAGTTTGTCGACATCACCGAGGACCTGGCCCGCGAGCGCGCCAAGGAGCTGTTCGGCGCGGCCTTCGTCAACGTCCAGCCGCACTCGGGCGCGCAGGCCAACCAGGCGGTCTTCTTCTCCCTGCTGCAGCCGGGCGACACCTTCCTGGGCATGGATCTGGCCTGCGGCGGGCACCTGACGCACGGCTCGCCCGCCAACCAGTCGGGCAAGTGGTTCCGTCCCGTCACCTACAAGGTGAACGAAGACGACCATCTGATTGATTATGATCACGTCGCTGAAATGGCCCAGAAGGAGAAGCCCAAGCTGATCCTGGCCGGCGCCTCGGCCTACAGCCGCCACATCGACTTCAGGCGTTTCCGTGAGATCGCCGACAGCGTCGGCGCCTATCTGATGGTCGACATGGCCCACTATGCGGGCCTGATCGCCGGCGGCGTCTATCCCGACCCGATCCCGCACGCCCACGTCGTCACCACCACGACGCACAAGACCCTGCGCGGCCCGCGCGGCGGCATGATCCTGTCCAACGACCTGGACCTGGGCAAGAAGATCAACTCGGCCGTCTTCCCGGGCCTGCAGGGCGGCCCGCTGGAGCACGTCATCGCCGCCAAGGCTGTGGCCTTCGGCGAGGCGCTGAAGCCCGAGTTCAAGCTCTACGCCCAGCAGGTCGTGAAGAACGCCCAGGCCCTGGCGGCCGTTCTGGTCGAACGCGGCCTTGCCATCGTCTCGGGCGGCACCGACAGCCACCTGATGCTGGTCGACCTGCGACCCAAGGGCGTGACCGGCAAGGCCACCGAGCATGAACTCGAAAAGGCGCTGATGACCTGCAACAAGAACGGCGTGCCGTTCGACACCGCGCCCTTCATCGTCACCTCGGGCGTCCGCCTGGGCACGCCGGCGGGCACCACGCGCGGCTTCGGCGAGGAAGAGTTCAAGCAGATCGGTCACTGGATCGCCGATGTCGTCTCGTCGATGAACGGCGGCGACGAAGCCGATCCGGCCGTCGTCGCGGGCGTGGCGGCTCAGGTGCGCGAACTGACCGCGCGCTTCCCGATCTATCGCTAAGGGACCCATCGGATGAAGTGCCCCTTCTGCGGAAACGCCGACACCCAGGTGAAGGACAGCCGCCCGTCTGACGACGGCGCGGCCATCCGGCGCCGTCGGTCCTGCCCGCAGTGCAACGGGCGCTTCACCACCTTCGAGCGGGTGCAGCTGCGCGAACTGGTCATCCTGAAACGGAACGGCCGCCGCACCCCCTTCGACCGCGACAAGCTGGAACGCTCGCTGGGCATCGCCCTGCGCAAACGCCCGGTGCAGCCCGATCAGGTCGAACTGCTGGTAAGCCGCATCGTGCGCCAGCTGGAAAGCCTGGGCGAGACCGAGATCCCGTCGCACATCGTCGGCGACTTCATCATGAAGGCGCTGAAGTCGGTCGATGAGGTCGCCTACGTCCGCTACGCCTCGGTCTACAAGGACTTCCGCCACACCAGCGATTTCGCCAAATTCCTCGGCGACGAGGGTTTCGACGAGACCAAGTCCGGCCAGGACTGATGCGCCCGCGCGTCACTCTGAAGCTGGCCACCTCGCTGGACGGCCGCATCGCCACGGCCACGGGCGAAAGCCAGTGGATCACCGGGCCGGAGGCGCGCCTTCAGGGCCACCGCCTGCGCGCGACGCATGACGCCATCCTGGTCGGCGTCGAGACGATGCTGGCGGATGATCCGGAGCTGACTGTGCGCCTGCCTTCTCCCCTCGGGGGAGAAGGTGGCTCGCGCAGCGAGACGGATGAGGGGGCTATATCCGCAAGCGAAACGGCCGAAGTCGAGGGCGCATCCAGCGTCCCCCTCATCCGAGCGGCTTCGCCGCCCACCTTCTCCCCCGAGGGGAGAAGGAATCCGCTGCGTGTGGTGCTCGACAGCCGCCTGCGCACCCCCGCGACGGCCAAGGTCGCCAGTGGAAACACCCTGATCCTGACGACCGCCGCGCCCCATCCCATTGGCCAGGCCGAGGTCGTCGCCGTCGACGCCGACGGCGGCCGCCCGGCCATCCCCGCTGTCCTCGACGCGCTCGCCGCCCGCAACGTCGGCTCCATCCTGATCGAGGGCGGAGGCCGCGTCGCCGCCTCCTTTATCCAGGCGGGGGCGGTGGACGCGATCGAGTGGTTCCGTGCGCCGATCCTGCTGGGCGGGGAGGGGCGGCCCTGCATCGCCTCCCTGGCGCTTGCAAAGCTGGCCGACGCCCCCAAGTTCCGTCGTCTGGGCGTCGAGCCTGTCGGAGACGATCTGTGGGAACGCTACGCCCGCGCCTGACGCCTCCTCAGGCGCGATTTCAGACGAATTAGACTAATTAGACTCTGTTTTTTGGGTCCGAAGGGACCGGAGCTTTCATGTTCACCGGCATCGTCACCGACATCGGCCGCGTTCGCAGCGTCCGTGAAACCAACCGCGACCGTCGCTATGAGGTCGAGACCGTGTGGGACACGGCGGGCATCGACCTGGGCACCTCCATCAGCCATGCGGGCTGCTGCCTGACCGTCACGGAAAAGGGCGAGGGGTGGTTCGCCGTCGAGGTGTCCGGCGAGACCCTGTCCAAGACCAAGCTGGGCGACTGGAGCGAGGGCAGCCGTATCAATCTGGAGCGCGCCGCGAAACTGGGCGACGAACTGGGCGGCCACATCGTTTCCGGCCACGTCGACGGCCTGGGCGAGGTCGTGTCCATTACGCCCGAGGGCGGATCGCACCGCATCGTGATCGAGGCGCCCGCGCCCTTGCACAGATTCATCGCCCCAAAGGGCTCAATCACGGTCGATGGGGTTTCCCTGACGGTGAATGGGGTGCATGAGCGCCGCTTCGACGTGAACATCATCCCGCACACGTGGGATGCGACCACCCTCGGCGGCCTGAAGGTCGGCGAAAAGGTCAATCTGGAGATCGACATGCTGGCGCGTTACCTCGCGCGGTGGCAGGAGACCGCATGATGAAACTGGCCGTCTACAACACCGACAGCCCGATCAGCTCGATCGAGGACATTATCGAGGACGCCCGCAACGGCCGCCCCTACATCCTGGTGGACGCCGAGGACCGCGAGAACGAGGGCGACATCGTCATTCCGGCCCAGTTCGCCACGCCGGACCAGATCAACTTCATGATCCGCTATGCGCGAGGCCTGGTCTGCCTGGCCCTGACGTCCGAGCGCGCCAAGCAGCTGCGCCTGCCGCCGATGGCCGCCGAGAACCGCGAGAGCATGGGCACGGCCTTCACCATCTCGATCGAGGCCAAGGAGGGCGTGACGACCGGCATCTCGGCCGCCGATCGCGCCCATACGGTCCAGGTGGCGGCCGATCCGTCGCGCACCGCCGACGACATCGTCTCGCCGGGCCACATCTTCCCGCTGGTCGCGCGCGACGGCGGCGTCCTGGTCCGTACCGGCCATACCGAGGCGGCGGTGGACATCAGCCGCATGGCGGGCCTGATTCCCGCCGGGGTGATCTGCGAGATCATCAAGGACGACGGGACGATGGCGCGGATGCCCGACCTGATCGCCTTCGCCCAGCTGCATGGGCTGAAGATCGGCACCATCGCCGACCTGATCGCCTATCGCCGCCGCACCGAGCGCTTCGTCGAGCGCGTGATGGAGACGCCGTTCGAGAGCGTCCACGGCGGGGCGTTCAAGCTGATCCTCTATCGCAACACCATTGAGGGCGCCGAGCACATCGCCCTGGTGCGCGGCGACATCGACCCGGCGAAGCCGACTGTCGTGCGCATGCACCAGATCGACTTCGCCGCCGACCTGCTGGGCCATGTCGAGGCCCGTCAGGACTATATTCCGAGGGCGATGCGCGCGCTGGCGGCCCAGGACGGGCCGGGCGTCGTCGTCTTCCTGCGCGATCCCGGCCTGCATGGCCTGGCCGAGCGGCTGGGCGCCACCAGCAAGCCCGCCGCCGTGGATCGTTCGCTGAAGGCCTATGGCGTCGGGGCGCAGATTCTGCTCGACCTCGGCGTCAAGGATATGATCGTGATGAGTTCGACGCGACCCAATCCGACGGCGCTGGAAGGCTATGGCCTGCGCATCGCCGGTTGGCGCGACATGGACGGAGAAGACCAATCTTGAACGAACCCACTCGCGTCCTCATCGTCGAGGCGCGCTTCTACGATGAACTGGCCGACGCCCTTCTGGAAGGGGCGAAGGACGCCCTGCGCGCGCAAGGCGTCCAGTATGACGTCGTGACCGTGCCCGGCGCGCTGGAAGTGCCGACCGTGATCGCCATGGCCGAAGAGGCCGGGCGCTATCCGACCGCCCCGCGCTATGACGGCTATGTCGCCCTGGGCTGCGTCATTCGCGGCGAGACCTACCACTTCGAGATCGTCTCGGATCAGTCGGCCGCCGGCATCCGCAATCTGGGCCTGAAGGGCGTGGCCATCGGCAACGGCATCCTGACGACCGAGGACGAGGAGCAGGCCTGGACCCGCGCCCGTCTCAGCGAGGGCGACAAGGGCGGCTTCGCGGCCCGCGCCTGCCTGGACCTGATCGCCATCCGCAAGCGCCTGCGCGGGGGGCTGGCCTCGTGACCGAACCGACCAGCGCCCCGGCGACCGTCGCCGAAGTCATGGCTCAGTTGGCCGAGGCGGATAAGGCTCGCGCCGAGCCGCAACTGACCAGCCGCCAGCGCCGCGCCCGCACGGTCGCCCGTCTGGCCGCCGTCCAGGCCCTGTATCAGATGGAGCTTGCGGGCGAGGGCGTCGAAAGCGTCGTGCGCGAGTTCCGCAATCACCGCTTTGACGCCGACATCGACGGCGCCCCCCTGGCCGAGGCGGACGAGGACTGGTTCTCCGACATCGTCCACGGCGTAGTCGAGGATCAGCGGGCCATCGACGAGGCGGTCAAGGCGCGTCTGGCCTCCAATTGGCGTATGGAGCGTCTGGACGCCACCCTGCGCGCCCTGCTGCGCTGCGGCGCGTGGGAGCTGAAGCACAAGCCCGACGTCCCGCGTGAGATCGTGATCGACGAATATGTCGAACTGGCCAAGGCCTTCTTCGACGATGCGGAGGCGAAGTTCGTGAACGCGGCGCTGGACGGCGTGGCGCGCGATGCCCGCGATTGACGTCGCGGGTGAATTCGAGACCATCCAGCGGCTGCTGAAGCCGCTGGCGCACCCGGAATGGGCGAGGGGGCTGGCCGACGACGTGGCCGCGCTGCCCTCGCGTCCGGGACACGACCTCATCCTTACCAAGGATGCGATCGTCGAGGGCGTCCATTTCCTGCCCGACGACCCGCTGGATACGGTGGCGCAGAAGCTGCTGCGCGTGAACCTGTCCGATCTGGCGGCCAAGGGGGCCGAGCCGTTCGGCTATCTGCTGGCCTGCCACTGGTCCGAACGCTGCGGCTGGCCTGAACGCGAGGCCTTCGTCGCCGGACTGCGGCGCGATCAGGCCATTTTCGACATTTCGCTGCTGGGCGGCGACACGGTGAAGACGCCGGGACCGGCCAGCTTCTCGGCCACCCTGCTGGGTTGGGCGCCGTCGGGGGCGGCGGTCAGCCGGGCGGGCGCGCGGCCGGGCGATCTGGTCTTCGTCACCGGCACGATCGGCGACGGCTGGCTGGGCCTTCAGGCCGCCCAGGCGACCCTGAGCCTGGAGCCCGAACGCATGGACGCGCTGGAGGCCGCCTATCGCACCCCCATGCCGCGCGTGGAGTTCGCACCCGTCGTCCTGGGCCTGGCGACCGCCAGCGCCGACGTGTCCGACGGCCTGCTGGCCGACGCCGCCCATATCGCCGAGGCCAGCGGCGTCAGCCTTGAGATCGACCTGGAGGTTCTGCCCCTGTCGGCGGCCGCCCAGGCCTGGTTCGAGGGACGGGTCGACCCGCAGGCGGCGCTGGAGCTGCTGGCCAGCGGCGGCGACGACTATGAGATCCTGCTGACTGTCCCGGCGGGCGCCGAGAACGCCCTGCGCCGCGAGGCTGAGCGCCGCCATCTGCGCCTGACCTGCGTCGGCCGCGTAACCGAGGGCAGGGGGCTGTCGGCGCGCTATCTGGGCCAGGTCATCACCCCGACCCGCACCGGTTGGACTCACGGATGAGGGCAACGGAATCCTAACGGGACCAGGCCAGACTGCCGCCATGAACCGCCGCGCCCTGATCCTCGCCGTCGCCGGCGCCTCCCTGTCGGGGCCGGCGCTCGCCTCGCCGTCGGCGGAAACGCCCGCCCAGCCGGTGAGCTTCAACCTGACCGGGGTGGGCCTGCCGATCATCGTGGGCGGTCGCGTCCGAAACTACATCTTCGTGGTGCTGAAGCTGCACCTGGGTCAGGGCCACGCTCTGGATGCGGTGAGGGCCAAGGAGCCCTATCTGCGCGACGCCCTGGTTCGCGCCGGGCACCGCACGCCCTTCGTCCTGGCCGACGACTGGAACCAGGTGGACGCCGAGGCCCTGAGCGCCAGCCTGATCCGCTCCGCCGACGCCCTGATCGGCAAGGGCGCGATCATCCGTGTCGAGGTCGTCAGCCAGGCCGCGCGCCGCCGCACGACCGTTCGCGCCGTCTAGAAGAGCGCTGTTGCGCCACGGCTCTGCTTTTGGCACGATTTAGCCGCAATTCCCGAGGGGCGTGAATTTGCGTCCGTAAGCGCACGGGGGGACCGGAAGGCGGCCGAGAGGCGACAACGCCCGTAGCGCAGCCCATGGATCCGCGCGTCTAGTTGCATAGGGCTTGGAAACGCCATGACGTCATATCTTTGGCTGGTCATCGCGGCCGGCGCCCTGGGGGTGCTTTACGGCGCCGTCCAGACCGCCGTCCTGATGAAGGCCGACAGTGGTAATGAACGGATGCGTGAGATCGCCGCGGCGATCCAGGAAGGGGCATCCGCCTATCTGAAGCGTCAGTACACAACGATTGGCATTGTAGGGGTCGTGATCTTGGTCGCGGCCTTTTTTCTTATCGGAACTTGGGCGGCGCTCGGCTTCCTGATCGGCGCCGTTTTGTCGGGCGCGGCGGGCTATGCAGGGATGCTCATCTCTGTGCGCGCCAACGTCCGCACGGCCCAGGCCGCGTCGCAGAGCCTGTCCAGGGGCCTGGACCTGGCCTTCCGCTCGGGCGCCATCACCGGAATGTTCGTGGCGGGCGGCGCGCTTCTGGGCGTGTCCGGCTACTACGCCTTCATGACCCAGGGGCTGGGCCACGCCTCGACCAGCCGCGAGGTCATCGACGGCCTGGTTGCCCTGGGCTTCGGGGCCTCGCTGATCTCCATCTTCGCGCGACTGGGCGGCGGCATCTTCACCAAGGGGGCCGACGTCGGCGGCGACATGGTGGGCAAGGTCGAGGCCGGCATCCCCGAGGACGACCCCCGAAACGCCGCCACCATCGCGGACAATGTGGGCGACAACGTCGGCGACTGCGCCGGCATGGCCGCAGACCTGTTCGAGACCTATGCCGTCACCACGGTGGCGACCATGGTGCTGGCGGCCATCTTCTTCCGCAATCAGCCCTATGTGGACGTGCTGATGCTGCTGCCGCTGGCGATCTGCGGCGTCTGCATCGTGACCTCGATCATCGGCACCTTCTTCGTCCGTCTGGGCAAGAGCGGCAACATCATGGGGGCCCTGTACCAGGGGCTGATCGTCACCGGCGTCCTGTCTTTGGGGGCGGTCTGGTGGGTGATCAACCACCTTCTGCCGGGGGCGGTCGAAACCTCGGGCGGGCTGCTGATCCAGCCGATGAACCTGTTCTGGGCCGGCGTCGTCGGCCTGCTGGTCACGGCGGCCATCGTGGTCATCACCGAATACTACACCGGCACGGGCTTCCGTCCGGTGAAGTCAGTGGCCAACGCCTCGGTCTCAGGGCACGGCACCAACGTGATCCAAGGTCTGGCCATGTCGCTGGAGGCCACGGCGCTGCCGGCTCTGACCATCATCGTGGGCATCGTCGCAGCCTTCCAGTTGGCGGGTCTGTTCGGCATCGCCATCGCCACCACCACCATGCTGGGCGTGGCGGGGATGATCGTGGCGCTGGACGCCTTCGGTCCGGTTACGGACAATGCGGGCGGCATCGCCGAGATGGCGGGCCTGCCGCCTGAGGTCCGCGTTTCGACCGACGCCCTGGACGCCGTGGGCAACACCACCAAGGCCGTGACCAAGGGCTACGCCATCGGTTCGGCGGGTCTGGGGGCGCTGGTCCTGTTCGCCGCCTATGTGGAGGACCTCAAGTTCTTCGCGGCCGAGGCGCAGCCGGGCAGCTTCTTCCACGGACTGGGCGCGGTCGCCTTCGACCTGTCCAACCCCTATGTCGTGGTCGGCTTGCTGTTCGGGGGGCTGCTGCCCTTCCTGTTCGGCGGCCTGTCGATGACGGCTGTGGGGCGCGCCGCCGAGGCCGTGGTGGCTGAGGTTCGGCGTCAGTTCCGCGAGAACCCCGGCATCATGACCTTCCAGACCAAGCCCGAATACGGCCGGGCGGTCGACATCCTGACCAGCGCGGCCATTCGCGAGATGATCGTGCCATCGCTGCTGCCGGTTCTGTCGCCGATCGTGCTGTTCGTGGTCATCCTGTTCATCCAGCCGGACAAGGCCAACGCCTTCGCCGCCCTGGGGGCCATGCTGATGGGGGTGATCGTGACGGGTCTGTTCGTCGCCATCTCCATGACCTCGGGCGGCGGCGCCTGGGACAACGCCAAGAAGGTGATCGAGGAAGGTTTCACCGACAAGAACGGCGTCGTCCACGGCAAGGGTTCTGAAGCGCACAAGGCCGCCGTCACCGGCGACACCGTGGGCGATCCCTACAAGGACACCTCCGGCCCGGCGGTGAACCCGATGATCAAGATCACCAACATCGTGGCGCTTCTGCTGCTGGCGGTGCTGGCGAGCGGCAAGATCGTCTGACCGCGTTTCGCTGAAACTGAAAACGCCCCGGAGAGCGATCTCCGGGGCGTTGTCTTTTTTGCGCCCTATGCTCGCGACGCGGTCGCTCGCGGCTTGAGGGCGCCTGTTTGTAGGGGCCGCTTAGTCCGGGCGGCGCTGGCCGGGGACGTCGTCCTCGGTACGCGGCAGTTGGCCGCGGCCGACGTTGCCGAGCAACTGCTCGAGGATGGTCAGCTGGCGGCCGCGGGTCGGGGTCTCGCGACGCTCCATGGCGATCTGGCGGCCGTCTTCCAGCCCCAGGGTGCGCACGTTGGCGACCTTTTCGTCGCCCTCGGCGAAGGTGATTTCCGTGACGGTCCGCTGCGACACCTGAGGCTTGTTGTAGGTGTAGCGCTGCGTCGTCTGGGTCAGGTAATACCAGACGTTGTCGCTCTCGAAGGTCGAGGTCGTGGAGGGCGTGCCCAGCTTGGCCAGAACGGTCTCGCGGGTGTCGACGCCCACTTCGACGTCCTGAGGCTTGGCGTCCACGGCCTGGAAGCCCTGAGTGGCGACGACGGGGGCGCAGGCGCCCGCAGCGGCGGCGAGCGAGGCGGCGATGATGAGCGATGTAAAACGGGGCATCGGCGATGGGCCTCTAGGAACAAGGTCTTTGACCTAACCGTCGCTGCGTCCTAGTGCAACGGCGCGGCGGAAAAGGGGCCGTGAAATCCTATGTTCAAGACACTCTTCAGACGACAGACGCAAGAGCGCCAAGCGCAGGGCCTTTACGCCCTGGCCGTGGAACAGGCGCGCCAGCCCGATTTTTACGCCCGCCTGGGGGTGGCGGATCGAATCGACGCGCGGTTCGAACTCTACACCCTGCATGTCCTTCTGCTGTTCGTGCGGATGAAGGGCGAGGGCGAGCGTGGGGCCGATCTGGCTCAGAAAATGTTCGATACCTACGTTTCGGCCCTGGACAATGTGCTGCGCGAGTTGGGCGTCGGCGATGTGTCGGTCGGCAAGAAGATGCGCAAGCTGGGCGAAGCTCTCTATGGCCGGATGAGCGCCTATGAGAAGGCGCTGCGCGATGGCGACCGTGACGGCTTCCAGGCCTCGATCGCACGCAATGTGTTCGAGAGCGACGATCCCGCAGCCGGCGCCGAACTGACCCGCTATGCGCTGGAATCGCACGAACGCTTGGCGCGTCAGCCGATTTCCGTCGTGGAAAAGGCGCCGGACTGGGCCATGATCGTCGCATGACGATTCCCGCCCTGCCTTACAGCGACCCCGTCCGCCTGCATCAGATCGGCGCGGGTCTGTCCCGGCGACTGGAGCCGGACGCCGAAGCGCGTCAGCGCATCGCGCGCGCGCTGAACCTGAAGTCGCTGGATCGCTTCGAGGCGGATCTGGAGGTGACGGCCACGGTGTCGGGCTGGCGCCTGACGGGACGAGTCGTGGCTGACGCCGTTCAATCCTGCGTGCTGACGCTGGAGCCCCTGCCGGTCCACATCGACGAGCGGTTCGAGATCAATCTGGTCGAGGCCCTGGATACGCCGCCTTCGGAAGAGGGCGAGATCGATCTGGAGCTGGACGACAATTCTCCCGACGTGGTCGAGAACGGCCAGATCGACCTGGGCCAGTACGCCGTCGAGCAGTTGGCCCTGCATCTGGACCCTTACCCGCGCAAGGAAGGCGCCGTCTTCGAGCAGCCGCCGGAGCCGGGCGAGATTTCCCCTTTCGGCGTGCTGAGGACCTTGAAGCCGGGCGACTCCGACAAGAGTTGACCTAAGGGCGCCCCGGTTGCATCCACAGGGTGCGACATTTGCGTCTGTACGCCCTAACATTGAAGCGCCGCGACAAGACGGCGACGGAGTCGATTTCCACTTGGCATCATCCACACTGATTTCGCTCGACGCCATGGGGGGCGACCACGGTCCCGCCGTCGTGGTCGGCGGCGTGAAGGCCTATTATTCCCTGTATGGGGGCGACGGCGTGCGCTTCCTGCTGCATGGCGACGAAGCGGCGATCCGCGCCGAGATGGCGCGCCTGCACGTCTCGGACGACCTTTGCCAGGTCCGGCACACCGACAAGGTCGTCGCCATGGACGAAAAGCCGGCCCAGGCCATGCGGCGGGGCAAGGGCTCGAGCCTGTGGAACGCGATCGAGGCGGTCAAGACGGGCGAGGCCCAGGGGGCTGTTTCCGCCGGCAACACCGGCGCCCTGATGGCGATCTCCAAGCTGATCCTGCGCATGGCGGTCGACGGGCTGGAGCGCCCCGCCATCGTCGCCAGCTGGCCGACCAAGCGCGGCGTCACCGCCGTTCTGGACGTGGGCGCCAACATCGGCAGCGATGCGCGCCAACTGGTCGAGTTCGCCATCATGGGCGAGGCGTTTCAGGCGGCCGTGCATGGGGTGGAAAGACCGACGGTCGGCCTTCTGAACGTCGGCTCCGAAGAGATGAAGGGCCATGAAGAGGTGCGCGAGGCTCACGCCGTCCTGCGCACCGACGCCGTGCCGGTGAACTACACCGGCTTCGTCGAGGGGCATGACATCGCCGCCGGAACGGTCGATGTCGTCGTGACCGACGGCTTCACCGGCAATGTCGCCCTGAAGACCGCCGAGGGCACGGCCCGCTTCATCTCGGGCCTGCTGAAAGAGGCGCTGACCTCGGGGCCTCTAGCCAAGCTGGGCGCCCTGATCGCCATGCCGGCCCTGAAGAAGATGGCGCGCCGCATCGATCCCAGCAGCGTCAACGGCGGCCCCTTGCTGGGCCTGAACGGCATCGTCGTGAAAAGCCACGGCGGCGCCACGGCCGAGGGCTATGCAAACGCCATCCGCGTGGCTGTCGAACTGGCCCGCAGCGACTATCTGACCAAGGTCAGCGCCAATTTCGCGCGTCTGGCGGCGGCCATGGACGAGACGGCGCCCGCCGTCATGGGAGAGACCGAACAGTGAGCGTCATCCGCAGCGTCGTTACCGGGGTTGGCTCCTTCCTGCCCGAGCAGGTCGTCACTAACGCCGACCTGACCAAGATCGTCGACACCTCCGACGAATGGATCATTGAGCGCACCGGCATCCGCCAGCGCCACAAGGCCCGCGACGATGAGCCGACCAGCGACCTGGCGCTCAAGGCCGCCGAGCGCGCCCTGGCCGACGCCGGCAAGACGGCGGCGGACGTCGATCTGATCATCGTCGCCACCACGACGCCGGACCAGACCTTCCCGGCCACGGCCGCCATCGTCCAGCGCAAGCTGGGCGCGCCGGTGGGCATCGCCTTCGACATTCAGGCGGTCTGCTCGGGCTTCGTCTACGCCTTGAGCGTGGCCGACGGATTCGTCGCGCGCGGTCAGGCCAAGTGCGCCCTGGTCATCGGCGCCGAGGAAATGACCAAGCTGATGGACTGGACGGACCGCACCACCTGCGTCCTGTTCGGCGACGGCGCCGGGGCCTTCGTGCTGGAGCCGGGCGAGGGGCAGGGGACCAAGCACGATCGCGGCGTGCTGGGCTTCGCCCTGCGCTGCGAGGGCGCCAAGTCGGACATGCTCTATGTCGACGGCGGCCCGGCCACGACCGGAACGGTCGGCCACCTGCGGATGCTGGGCAACCAGGTCTTCCGTCACGCCGTGGTCAACATCGCCGAAGCCATCACTGCCGCCGCCCAGGTCGCGGGCGTCGACATCCCCGAGATCGACTGGTTCGTGCCGCACCAGGCCAACCAGCGCATCATCAAGGGCGTGGGCGACCGTCTGGGCCTGGACGAGGGCAAGGTGATCTCGACCGTGGCCATGCACGCCAACACCTCGGCCGCCTCCATCCCGCTGGCGATGGACGTCGCGATCAAGGATGGGCGAATCAAGAAGGGCGATCTGGTCCTGGTCGAGGCCATGGGCGGCGGCCTGACGTGGGGCGCGTGCGCCTTCCGGTTCTAGATTCGCATTGAGGACTTTGATTTCCGGCCGTTTTGCCCTTCAATGCCACGCCGATTGATTGCGGGGAGATGCAAGTGGCCGGACATCACACCCTTACCCGGGCGGATTTGTGCGAAGCGGTCCACGAGGAAGTCGGGCTGTCCCGACAGGAATGCTCTGGACTGGTCGAGCGCACGCTGGACCTGATCGTCGACTCGCTTGAGCAGGGCGAGACGGTCAAGCTGTCGGGGTTCGGCGTCTTCCAGGTCCGTGAAAAACGCGCCCGCATGGGCCGCAACCCCAAGACCGGCGAACCGGCCGCCATCAACCCCCGCCGCGTCATCAGCTTCCGCGCCTCCCAGATCATGAAGAGCCGGGTGCACGACGCCGTCGTCGAGACCTGAGATCCTTGGCCAAAAGCCCCAAAGCCTTCCGCACCATTTCTGAAGCGGCCGATGAAGTCGGCGCCCCCCAGCATGTGCTGAGGTTCTGGGAGACCAAGTTCGACTTCGTCGTCCCGGTGAAGCGGGCGGGCGGGCGCCGTTTCTATCGGCCCGACGATGTCATGGTGCTGAAGGCCGTGCGGCGGTTGCTGCATGACGAGGGGCTGACGATTCGCGGCGTTCAGCGCCTTGTGCAGGATCAGGGCCTGGCGCGGCTGACGGCCTATGCCGATCCCGCCGCCACGCTGGAGATCGATTCGGGTGATCGAGCTGAAACGGCGTCGGAAGCGGCGGTGACGCCGGCGGCGTCGACGCGTCTCGAGGCCGTGTTGAGCGACCTTGAGGGGGCCAGAGCCCGGCTGGAGGCCGTTCTGCGCCGATAAGGCGGAAGTTGTTGTCGATAGAGCGTTTTAGGGTTTGCGGAGCACCGAACCGCCGTCTATAGGGAGCGCCTTCGGAGCGTGGCGCAGCCTGGTAGCGCACTTGACTGGGGGTCAAGGGGTCGCAGGTTCGAATCCTGTCGCTCCGACCATTTTCCTTAGGAAAATCGGTTGGTTAAGGGGTCGCCTCCAGGCGGCCCCTTCGCAATTTGGCCCCTTGGTCACAAATTTAGTCACAAATGGATAGTGCCATCGTCGGCGGCGCCGCAGTTCTGGAGGGCGCGGGTGTGTCGCTGAACTGGGGGCCGCTGCTGGGCGCTTCGCTGGACCTAAATACAGAGCGCCCGTCGCGGCCGAATCTGACCCTTAGCCTTCAAAAAGTCGCCGGCCGAGTTCCAGCAGCCTCTGCCAGGCTCTGATCCATCAGGAGGCGGGTTAACGTCGCGGGCCAAGTGGCGGGCGATATGCGCCGGCATGATTCCAGTGCCTCTGCGCCGGAGAACGCAGAAGTCAAAGGACCTGGCCGTGCCGATGAGGTAGTGGGACCATGCTGCGTCGAAGACCCGATGGATGGCCTGACCCTCGCGTATAGTCTAGCTTTCTGCAGCTGTGCGACGGCGCTCAGGCGCGCGCGGAAGGGGAGGGCGCGATGGACGTGGTTTTCGGCTTATGGGCGGACGGCGGCGCGAGTCCGGACCACGGCGGTGGGCCGACCGGCGCGCTCGGCCAGCCGGTCCTGGGACCGCTCGGACTGGTCGATCTTCTTGAGACCCAGCTGGGCCTCGGCGGGCCGGCCGCACCGCAGGTCGTTCGCGTGGCCGCGTTCCAAGCCGCGCTCGAAAGTCTCGACGGGACCCGCTTCTGGTCGTCATCATTGGCGACCGACCCTTGGTCCACGGCCCAGACTCTGCTCGCCTGGCGCGACGAATTGGTCGGACTTGGCTGGTGCCATGACCGCGATTGGACGGCCCCCAGGTTGCGCGACCTTGCGGCCGTCTCGCGGGCCGCGGAATTCATGCCCGACGGCCTGACGGACCGGATCGCAGGCCTCCTGCGCTGTCTAGAAGTCCGTACGTTGGCGCCTCTGGCGAGGCTTCGCCTGATCGATCGACCGGAGGTGATGGCCTCACCGCTGCGACGACTGGTCGAGCGGCTGGCCGCGCTAGGCTGCAATATCGAGGTCATCCACCCGGCACCCGCCGCCCCGCCTCACACGTCCTTGGGTAAGCTGCAGCGGTGGCTTCTGGGTGCCTGCGAGATCACCGACGCCGAACGCGCCGACGGGACTGTCACCCTGGCGTCATCGGCCAGCGGGCCCCTGGCCGCCGAGGTCGTCGGGCAATGGTTCGCGCAGGTCGGCGAAGGCGGAGCGACGCTCATCGCTCAAGACGCCGACACCGATCTGCTCGACCACGGCCTGGCCAGCGCGGGGCAGCCGAGGGCAGGTCGCAGCATCAGATCGGTGCACCGCGGTTCCCTTCAACTTCTGCTGCTGGCCTTCAAGGGCGCCTGGGCGCCGTTTAATCCACACGCCCTGATGGAGCTGTTGGTTTTCCCGGACTCGCCTATCGCGCCGCGAGCTGCCCGCCGGTTGGCCGGCGCGCTCGAGGAGGCACCCGGGCGAGGCGGTCCTGAATGGACGAACTCCTGGACGGAAATCGAAGAGCGCGAATACGAGCTTGCCGACGGCGATGCTGACCGACTGGCCCTCATCGCGCCCAGGCTGGCGCGCTGGCGCGCGTGGGCCGAGCCGCAAGTCGCCGACCCCATCGCCGGCATGGAGCTCGCCCAGGCCCTGTCGCTTTGCGACCAGGTAGGCGCTTGGGCCGCGCGACGTCTGGCGGCGACACAAGACGCGCTACATGCGGCCACGGCCAGCTTGGCGGGACAGGTCCGCAGCGCCCTGGCGGCTCTCGGTCGCGAGAGGCTCCCCAGGCTGCTGGTCGAGCGGGTAATCGACCAGGCCATGGCTGACGGACTCGCCAATCCGGGCGCCTTCGCCGAAGCCTCTTCCTGGCGGTCCGTGTTGCACGCCGGCGCCGTATGGGGACCCACGTCCCGCTTGGTGTGGTGGAACTTCACCCGTACCGTCGAAGGAGCCGCCAAGACGCCGTGGACGCAGGACGAGCGCGACGAGCTCCTCGCGGCCGGTTGCCGCTCGGATCCGCCGACGCTGCCGGCGGCCGCCGCGAGCGCCGCCTGGGAGCGCGCGGTTCTGAACGCGCGTGAGACCCTGACCCTCTTCGCCGGCGGCTTGGACTGTTGCAGTGACGAGCAGGTCCATCCCCTGGCCCATCGCCTCAAGGCCGCTCTGGACGTCGTCGGCGTGCGCATGGCTTTGGAGACGGCGCTCAGGCAGCCGGTCCTCACCTTGGCCGGCGTGCCGTTGGAGCGCTTGCCCATCGTGCCGCGGCCCCTGCCTGCGGCCCGCTTCGAATGGACGGCACCGGAAGGGTTCTCGGCCCGGGCCGACAACGTCACGCAGTCGGCGACCTCGCTCGAATGCCTGCTATCCTGCCAGCTGATGTGGGCTCTGCGGCATGTTGCAAGACTGCGTCCTGGGCGGGTCCGCTCCATTTCCGACGCCAACCAGCTGCTCGGCAATCTCGCGCACGCAATCGCGCGCGAGGTCTTCACGCCCGGGCCGCCGCCGGACCCACAGGCCGCCTCGGCCCAGGCCGCGGCCCTGCTGGAAGGGCGCATCGATGAACTGGCCGCGCCGCTTCGGCATCCCGAAGCCGCGACGGAACTGACTTTCGCCCGGCAACGCCTGCCGGCGGCTATGGCGGCGCTGGCCCGTTCGCTGGCCGACAATGACCTCGTCGTCGAGGCCGCCGAACTCCAGGTCAGCGAGGCATTCGAAAACCTGCTGTCGCTGCGGGGGGCGATCGATCTGGTGACACGCGATCGTTCCGGACGGATCGTGATCATCGATCTGAAATGGACGCGCAGCGAGGTCAAGCGCGTCGCCGAACTCAAGGAGGGCTTGGCTGTGCAGTTGGCCACCTACGGCGCGCTGCTGTCTCGCGACGCCCCCTACCGGGCGGGCTACTTCCTTCTCAACCAGCGCCAATTCCTAACTCTGCGCAACAGCGGCCTTGTCGGTCGCCTTGTCGACGGCTCGCGATCGTTCGCTGAGACCTGGGATGGCATTCGAAGCGATTGGGCGGCGTGGCGGCAGAGCGCCGGCCAAGGCCGGCTCCTGGCGTCCGGTGTCGACGGCTATGAATCCGTGCTCCCGGCGGGCCTGACGGTGCGCCGCGAGGTACGCTGCGACTACTGCGATTACTCCACCCTCTGTCGCGTAAAGGGCTTGGCATGACCGAAGAGGCAGCCGTGCAACATCGTGTCGACACCATCATCGCCAGCGCCGGCACCGGCAAAACCTATCGATTGGTCCAAGACATCGTCGCGGCCGTCGAGGGCGGCCTGGAACCCCACCGTCTGGTGGCGACCACCTTCACGAAGGCGGCGGCGGCCGAGCTGCAGGGGCGTATCCGGGCCGTGCTCATCGAGCGTGGACGTCCCGATCTTGCGGTGTCCATGCTCTCCGCCAGGATCGGCACGATCAACGCGGTGTGCGGCGCTCTGATCGCTGAATTCGCCTTTGAGCTTGGACGCTCGCCTCTGACTCAGGTGATCGCTGAGGACAGCCACGAGACAGTTTTCGCACGTGCCACGGGACCGGCGATCGACGCGTGCGGCGAGGCCATCTCAAGCATCGCCGACCGTTTCGGAATCCGGGCGCGCGGCTATACGGCCCATGAACGTTATGTCCGCGGCTGGCAGGACGAGGTGCGCACGGCCGTGAACCTGGCCCGATCCAACGGGATCACGCCGGACCGATTGCAGCAGTGCGCCGACTTCTCGGCCGCCGGACTGCTGGGCCTGCTGCCCCGGGCCGCGCCCGGCGAGACGGCGCAGGCGCTCGATGAGGCGCTCGCCCAAGCCCTAGCCGTTTGTATGCAGCGGATCGAAGCCAATCGTGCGACCCTGAAGAGCGGTACGCTCAAAACCGACGTGCCCGTCGTCGAGCGGGCGATCAGAGCCGTCGCCGCGGGCGAACCGATAGCGTGGCCGGATTGGGCGCGCCTGGCCAAGCCCGGTGCGACGAAGGCCGACGCGCCCCTGTTCGCGGAAGTCCGCGCAGCGGCGGCCGCCCATGCCCGCCACCCGCGTTTGAGGGCTGATCTCGAGGACTATATCCATCGGATTTTCGATTGCGCCACGCACTGCATGGCCGACTTTTCGGCTTACAAGCATGCGCGCGGCCTGCTCGACTTCACCGACCAGGAAATGCTCGCCCTGCAGATCATCGAAGATCCAGCCAACGCGAGCCGCTTGCGCGAGATGATCGGCGCGGTCTTCGTCGACGAGTTCCAGGACTCCAGTCCGATCCAGATCGCCATCTTCACCGCCTTGTCCCGCATCGCCCGGCAGAATGTCTGGGTGGGCGATCCCAAACAGTCCATCTACGGCTTTCGCGACGCCGACCCGGCTTTGACCAGCGCGGCTTCAGCGGCGATCGTCGCGGCGACGGGTGGCCAGACCCGTTACCTGCAACGCTCATACCGCTCGCGCCCCATGCTGACCGAGTTCGTCAACGCGGCTATCGCTCCGAACATGCTGCGGGTCGGCATGAGCGAGGCGGAGATCAAGTTCGACGCCTGCGCCCGTGAAGAACCTCACGGCGCGCCGCCCGCGCTTTCGACATGGTCCATTCCCGGCCCCAATAAAGACGTGCGTTCGGCGCTGCTGGCCGGACGCATCGCCGGTCTGCTTGGTGATCCCGGCACCTGGCCGGTGGCGCTGCCGAACGGCGCAAGCCGGGCGGCGCAGGGCGGTGACATTGCCGTGCTGTGCCGGGGCAACAGGGAAGTCGCGCGCCTCGGGGCGGCGCTCTCCGGCCTGGGCGTGCGGGTCGCGGTCGAGCGTTCGGGCCTCATGGATCAGCCGGAGGTCGAATTCACGCTCGCAGCCTTGCGTTGGCTCGCCGACGTCAGCGACACCCTGGCCTTGGCGGAACTGACGCGTCTGGCGACGGATGACGACGGCTGGTTCGACGCTGTTTTCGAGGACGATGCGCGCACCGGCCTTGCCGCCCGCACGCCCTTGGTCGCCACCCTGGACGCCATTCGTGACCGGGCTCGCCAATTGACGCCGCTGGAGGCCTTCGACGCCCTGTTGCACGCTGACACGCTGCTGGCCACGGTCATGCGATGGGGAGGCGCGGAACAACGGCTGCAGAACCTCGAGGCCGTGAGAGATCGGATTAAGGCCTATCAAGATGAGCAGCGGACAGAGCGCCAAGCCGTGACGCTGACCGGCCTTTGCCAATGGCTGTCAGCTCAGAAGGAGGCCTCCCAGCCGCCCAGCCGCCACCCCGACGCCGTCAACATCATGACCTATCATAAGGCTAAGGGGCTGGAATGGCCGATCGTCATCCTGACCGAACTCGAATCCAGCGCAAAGGGCTCACCGTTTGGCTTGTTCGCGGTCGATGAAGGCGAGCCTGACTGGCGCGTCCCCTTAGGCCAGCGCGTCCTGCGCTTCTGGCCATGGCCTTACGGCGAGCAAAAAAAGGATTTGGAGCTCGATGTGGCCGCGCCGTTGAGCCCCGAGGGCGTGGCCGCGTTGTCGGATGAGCGCCTGGAGCGCACCCGGGTACTCTACGTCGGCCTCACCCGAGCCCGCGACCACCTGGCGTTGACGACGACCGGCGGCTCGCAGGCTTGGCTCGACGAACTGGTCGGAGACGATGATCAGCCTTTGGTGCGGCTGGGAGAAGACGCCATCATGGTCGGCTCGGAGGCCTTCCCCGCTCGCGGCGCACCCGAGCCGTCTGAGGCTTGCGGCGCCGACGACGCCGTCGAGTACACCCGCCTGGTCATGGGCGGCGACCACCCGCCGCTCCGCCTTAGGCCCAGTGACATGATGCTGGCGCAAGGCGCAGCGACGATCGCCGAAACTCACAGTCTTGGGGAGCGGATCGCCTTGGTGGGAGGGCCGGACCTGCGGCAGCTCGGCGAGGCCATCCACCGCTATCTTGCCAGTGACAACGCTGCCGCCGACAGCGAGGGGCGGCTGGCGCACGCCGCCGCGACGCTGGAACGCTGGGGCGTGCCCCAGATGCCGCCTGCCGACCTGGTGTTGATTGCCGATCGTTTGAGCGCGTTTGCGCAAGCGCGGTTTGGGACAGCCCCGCGGCTGGCTGAATGGCCGGTGCACGCAGTCGATGGGATCCAGGTCCTGGCGGGACGCGCGGACCTACTTATCGACCTCGATGACGGCTATGCCATCGTCGATCACAAGAGTTTCCCCGGCGCCCTTGCCCTGGATGACCACCGGTTTCGCACCGTGGGCGGCCAGCTTTCCGCCTATGGTCGTGCCTTGACGCGGATCACAGGGAAGGCTCGGATAGAATACTGGATCCATCAGCCGATTTCCGGGCTAATGACGCGTGTGGAACTGAAGGTTTGACCCGGCACCGACGGCCCTATGGGGCTTAGGGCCGCGCGTTGGCGACCTCGAGGCAGTGGGGCGGCATGGCTAACTGCGGGGGAGGAGCGCTGTGCCAGAGGCACAGCGTCTCGACGGGCCCGCAGCTTATTCCCGCACCTGGCACCCCATCGCTGTGCGGCCGGACGAAAGCGGAAGAAATAGGCCCCCAGGGCTCGACGGATCAGGCTGCTGGGGACGCCGTCATCACCGACGAGTTACGGCGACGAAGCTCTCCCCCTGACCGCTGATGAAGGCCGAACATTCGCTCAACGCCTTGGCTTGTGCGGCAGGACTTCGATTGAAATCGTGCCGGCCGCCGGCCGCCACCCGCCAATAGCCGAAGCCCTGGTCGAAAAAGATGACGGCCGTGGAGCCGTCGTCGTATTCGAGCATGAGCCGGCGGTGATGAGCGGCCCCCCGTCCCATGTAGCGGGCATCGAGGTTGAAGTTCGCAAGGAGCGCACGGATGGTCTGTTCCCGATCCTCTTCGTTGAGCCAGTTGTTGTTCAACTGTGTCGGCGGCCCCCGGAAGCTGTCCTTGCGCATCGGCGCCGTAATGATCGTCACTTCGGGCGAAGCGCCTCTCGGGGCTAGTTGATCGCGAAACACGGCAAGCGTGCGGGCCATCAGCAGGGCCGGCAAAGGCGCGACAAGGTAGCGGTCGGTGTATTCGATGGAGGTAAGCCGCCCTGCCTTCCAGAGGTCGGCCGCTTCGAGCTCGGGCTTGAGAAGGTTCTTCACCAGCCCCTCGCCGAACTGGTGCGCCGGCCGCGAAAGCGCTGCCTTCAGTTCCCTTACGCGATCGCCTGTCGTTTCGCTCCGCTCGAGATCTTCCTCTCCGATCGGAACGCCTGACGGCGGTTGCATGCGCACCGTCACGATCGGATGTTCGATGCCGACGCCCCATCGGTCTCCGGCCGCGCGGCTCAGGGGATCGCGGCAATAGTAGCCGAGACCGCCCTCGCGATCCTCGGTCGAGGCGACCAGCCAGGCGCCGTTGGCGGCCGGCTGCATATCCAGGATGACCGGCACGAAACAGAAGCGGTGTGAAGCGTTCCGCAGGCCGCGACGGGTCGCATCGTCCATGGCGCTGAACGCTGCCTGAGGCAATGCGAGTCGTACTTCTGCGCCGAGCCGGTGAGCTTTCTCGAACAAGCTCGACAGCGGTGGCTGATAAAGCGCCGATACGTCGAGGTCCTCGGACATGAGCAGGGTTATGATCTGGTCGCTCTTCAGTTTCCGCACGATGGCGTCTGCGACGGGCCCGCTCAGCGCAGCGTGCGCGGCGACTTTGTCGTCGTCCTTCGGCGCCGCCAGCTCGCTCCGCAGCTGCGTCACAAATTCCAGTGCCGCCTTGCGATCGACGATCTCCTGCTGTGCGAAGAGGTCGGAAGCGAGGACGCAGGACGAACACCCTCGTTCGCAGCGGGCGGAACAATCCAACCGTTGGGCCACGGCGGCGAGGAGCCTCGGGATGTCGGCGAAAAGCTGAGGCGCATAGCCGGCCCCGCCCGATGATTGGTCGAACAGGAAGATGGAGTGGGTGAGATCGCCGAGGAGGCCGGAACGAGGCTCCACGGCCAGTCCGAGTTCCCGCGTCTCGATGCCGAGCGAGCGGGCCAGGGATTCCCGCAATGCAGAAGCCAGCGCCCAAGCGGTTCCTGCATCGGACAGACCCGATGGCTGTAGCTCGGCGACGTCGGTGAGAACCTCGTGGCCCAGGGCTATCGGTTCGGTTATCGCGTAGGTGCGATCGTTGCCGGGGCAGCGTCCGAAGGTTCCCTTACGAGGCGTGAGCGCATCGTGCTCGGCCAGACCGGGGCCGGAGTCCGAAGCGGCGCGGCCGCATTCCAGACAGACGCGATAGCCCGCCTTCGCGGGGCCGTTCGACAGATGAAAGACTCGTCCTTCGTGGCTCGACCGATATCGGCCCAGATCGGCGTCCAGGAGCGGAGCCCAGGCGGCGCCGGCTGCTGAAACCGAGGGCGGCTCGGGCTCGATGTACTGAGCCGAGTCCGTGTGGGCATGAGGCTTGTCCGACCAGGCGACGCGGAATCCTGAAGGCTCGAGGAACCGACGGAACGTCAGACCGTCGGCCCCGCATTCCGGGCAGGAAGCTGGAAGCGAATGGCCGGAGCCGGGAGCCTTGCAGGTCTCGCAGCGCCAGAAGCAGCGGAGACTCTGAACCTCCCGCGCTTCCAGATCAGTGGCGGGCCGCTGCCAGTTCAGGGTCACGCCGGCGGATGTCCAGACAAGTCCGTCGATCACGACCTCGGCGCCGGGAGCATATTCACGGATGGCCACATCCGCGTTGCGGCTCGGATAGTCGTAGCGGCGGTCGTTACGCCGATCGTCGTCGCCATCCTGCGCGGCACGGTCCTGATCCCGCGTCTCTGCGCAGTCGTTAACGAACGGCACCACCGAAGTGGGAAAACCGTGACCGGGAAGTAGCGAACGGTTGGCCAGCTCCTTGAGGAGCGATTCTCCGCACATCCGGCGGATCCGCTTCTCCAAGCTGGCGACGGCCTCCGGCGCAACGTCGCGGGCCTGCTCCTGGAGCGTCGTCCAGCTCTTCTCAAATGCGGTTGCCGCATCCAGAAACGCGTCCCGGGCGACTTCCAGAAGATCGCGCCGGAACTCAAGTATCGTGCCCACGGTAAGGGCGGCAATCGATGGCCGCAGGATCTGCTCGGTGCTCGGTTCATCGAGCCAGCGGGCGAAGAGCGCCACCGGGGAATCGACCGCTTTCTCGGCGGCCAGAATCGGGGGGCAGCCGAAGAAATCGCCGCTCTTTGTTTTCACGAGTTGGCCGTCAGCTTCGGCGAACCAGCGCGCCAGGAGAAGCGCGTTGACGTGACGCTGCACGATTCGGACGGAATCGAGCTTCACGAGCGGCGCGCGCAGCTCACGCTTCAGGTAATCGATCGGCTTGAGGAAGGCTTCTCGATCCAGGGGCGTGTCCCGAGCAAAGGTGAGTGATGTCGAGAAGCTCTGCCCGCGGCGACCGGCGCGGCCGACCCGTTGACGATAGTTGGCGATGGAGGGCGGGACGTTCGTGTTCAGGACCGCTTCAACGGCTCCGATGTCGACGCCCATCTCCATGGTTGTCGAGCAGGCCAGCAGATTGATCTCGTGACGCTTGAACTCTTCTTCAAATCCACGGAGGCGGCTCGGCGGTTGCTGCGCTGAGTGTTCTTCCGCCCGGATGTAGGGGGCGAAGGTGGCCGCGCGGGTGTGCAGGTCGCTCCAGACGCCGCGATCCCGAAGCTCGGCTGTGACTGGGTCTTCCACCAAGAAATCCGAGATCACGCTGCGGTCCTCGGCGTTGCGTGGGAATGCGATCGGCAGGATCGGCATTCTGATCGGCTCGGGTTTTCTCTGCGCCGCCGGCAGGGTGCTCCGTAGGGCATAGGGCGAAATTCCGAGAGCCGGCCTGGGCAGAACCCTGTTGGTCACCGGACAAAGCCAGGCGTCCAGGACAGGTTCGAGCGAGGCTCGCGAGAAGTCGAGGGCATAGGTGCTGGCATTGCTCTCGAGCACCGGACGCACGCCCTGCCATGCGCGCTCCAGAACTTCGTTCAGGACGGCTCTGTCGGCCGGGTCGGCGGCGTCCAGCTTCAGCGTGCGCTCCAACAGCTTCACGGCGTTCGACTTGGCGGAACCCGCCCGCGCAGCGGGCCATGAGCGATCCGAGGCGTTGGCAGGAAGATCATTGGGCCCGACGATATTTTTCAGGAAGGCCTGTCTTGGCAGCAGCCACCGTGCGTCCCGTCGATCCATGCGCACGACGAAGAGGTTGCGGATGGAGACATCGATCAGAAAATAGAGGAAGTCCCGCCAATCCTGCAGGCTGAGGCCTTTTTCCCGGAACTGAGAGGGAAGGGCGCGCTCCGAGAGCGCCTCGATCGAAGCGAAGCTCAGTCGCGCCAGACCCATGGTCTCGACCGCATTCGCGCGCCGGGGGCGGCGGGCGAGTTCGCGAAGCATGAGGAACTCAGCGAAGGCCTCGGGAGAGTCACGGTAGCGCTCGTCCCGCCCTGACCAGACTTTTCGAATCCACTGCTTGACCGTCGGATCATCGGCGAGCCCCTGTACAGCATCGGCCCAGGCAACAGCTGGCACCTTGTCCAGAGCGGCAAGCTCTTCGCGCGCTTGATCCAGCATCTGCGCGAAGTCGGGATCGTCCGCAGCAAGCGGTGCGAACTTAGCGATCCTCATCTCGATGGATGCACGCTTTTCCGGATCCGAGCCCTTCGCAAGCGCCTTCTGAGTCAGATGGTAAATGAACGCCCGGACGTACCCACGCTCGGACTGGGTTTCGATATTGGCCGCAAACCGGGCGGTCCCCTGGCGGCTGTCGGTGAACGACAAGAGTTGACGGCCCTCGCCGGGGACCAGCTTCTGATCTGACGAATGGGCGTTGACGCCCTCCAGCAGCGTGGGCGCGGCGTTCTGGAGCAGGAAGGGGGCTCCGAAGCGGAAGGGCCACAGAGGGGAGCGGGTCTCGGCGGTCGTGCCCACGCCGCAGCTCGGGCAGGCGTCGTCGACCAACTGTTGGCTTGCCCACACGGTGCTCCCTGCCGTGCGTCGCTCGAGCAGCGTTCCCGTTTTCGGGTCGACCGCCACCTCCTTGCATCCGGCGAATGGACGAAGCCCCAGAAGCCTTCTGCGCCCTAGTGATACCGAGGCTTCGGCCGCCGCCGGAACATCGCCGTCTTCGTCCGTCTCGAATGCGCCCGTGCTCATTGCCCCGGCGGTCGCGAAGTCGTCCTCGCCGACCGAGGTTGCGAGCGGCGAAAGGCGATCGCCGTAGTCATAGGCGTTGAGCCATGGCTCGCCGCACTCCGTGCAGTTCAGGAGCTCGAAAACGGCTCCAGCACAATGCGGACAGACATCGGATCGATCGAACAGGATACCGCCGAAGGGCCAGCCGACAGGTTTGTCGCCCGGGCACTCCGTGTCGAGGCAGGACCAAAGCCCTGGAACGGCACGGACGAAGTTGTGAACCCGCATCGGCAGCAGAGGGCGCTTTTCATCCTCGGGCTTGGCCGCGATGCTTTCCAAGAGCGCCTCGGCCGTTGTTCCTGCGGAACCGGCATGTCGGACGGCGTCGGACAACGCGATAGCCCCCGCTTCCGCCTGTCTGACGACAGCCTGGACCGCAGGGTTCCGCGCCAACTCGCTCGAGCCTCCGGTTGGCGTCAGCTCGCATGCCGGACCCGGCGGGGGCAGGGCGACGACTTCGCGGTGGCCGAAGACCACATGAACCCGATCGATATCGACGCCGGCGAGATCGGCGAGGTACCGTTGCAGATCACGTTTCGCCTGATCATCCGAACCGCCGATCGTGGCTGAGGTGGCGACGAACCGGACGTCGGAGGCTTTTACACCGAAGGTGTGCAGAACCCGCCTGAGCAGAAGCGAGACCTCAGCGGCGGCGGATCCGACGTAGCTGTGGGCTTCGTCGATAATGATCCAGCGGAGCATTCCGCGGGACCGATCAACGAGAGGTTTGTCCTGCCTACGGATGGTCATGTATTCCAGCATCGTGCTGTTCGTGACCAGGATCGGCGGCGGATCGGCGCGGAGAGTCGTCCGGTAGAGCACCTGCTCGGGCGTAGACGCCTCATCGCGCTCGCGATCCGACTTCCGACGGTCGGGCATCAGCCCGTTGTAGAGACCGAATCGGATGCGGCCGTTGAACGGACGGGTCCATTGCCGAAGCCGCTCCTCCTGGCTCGCAATGAGCGCGTTGAGCGGATAGAGCATGAGTGCGCGCACGCCTGAAAGCCGACCCGATTGAGCGCTCTCAATGGCGAGATCGTTGAGCAAAGGCACCAGAAAGCATTCGGTCTTACCCGAACCCGTGCCGCTGGAAACGAGCACCGAGTTCCGCTGCTCTGCGGTCAGCAGCTTCCAGGCCGCGAGCTGGTGCTCGTAGGCCGGATAGTCGAAACGGTAGTCGTCGCCCGGAGCACCCGCAGCCAAGGCTGCGGCAACGTCGGAATGCAGCACCTCTCCGGCCAGGCTTTGCGGCGTTCGGCCGGAAGACCGGTAACCCGCCGCCCCCTCGAAGACGGGCTCTGACAGCAAGGCGCCGCGGCTGATGTCCCGCCCCGACAGCCGTTCCCGCAAAAAGGCATTCAGATCTGCATCACGACTGTTCGCCTGTGCGATCACCGCATCGGCGATCCGTTCACGAAGGCGGCGGTCGATCACCAGGGGAGAAGGCACTGACGCAGGGCTCAAGCTGGACGACAATTCACCAGGCTCCGAATTGGGCCGCGAAGGCGGCGGTGAAGTAACGCGGATGAGCGCGGGCTATATCTTTGATGGCGGTGAGCTCGTCATCACCCAAGGGTTCGGTCATTTCACCACGCGCGATGCGGGCGGCCAGGATCGGAGCATCCGCAGCGCGCCAGAACTGTCGTCCGAACGGCCAGTTCGGCAGCAGCGCTTCGAAGCGCGGCCGGAAAGGATTGGAGATTTCCGTGCGGATGCGATCTCCCGATCGGTTGAGAAAGCTATTGGCGATCACGGTGATCGGCTCGGAAGAGCCGGACATGCCGAGAAGCGGCGCCAGCGAGGGCTCATGGTGAAGCAGTGCGGCCCGCTTGCCTGTCATCAGCTTCGCGACGTCACCGAGATTGTCGGGGAACGTCGCGGAGAAATGTTCGCCCCAGACCTCCCAAGCCTCCTTCCAATAGGATTGGGGCACCAGACACCAAGCCATTTTCAGGTTATCGGCCAGGCGGAGGATCGGTTCGATCTCATTGGCCGCGGCGCCGTAGAGTATCATCGGACCGAGGAGAGGGAAGGTCTCCAGCAGCCTGAAGACGTCGAACGTGCTGGGCGGCAGGCCGTTGAGCGAAACTGCGAGCTTTGCGATGGACCGGATGATTTCCCGCGAGTCCTCATGACCCGGATCCGCCAGAGCGCGATCCACAAGCGCGGCCAGGACGGCGGATCGCTCTGACGGATCGCTCAACATCGCCCGGCCCAAGGCGGTCGGCGCCATCCGCGGGGCTTCCGATCCGTTCACGACGCGGGGCCGGCTTAGAACGCGGTCATTGGCGCGTAGATATATCAACCACGCGCCCGGGCCGGGGTTGAGATCGATAGGACGAGGATTGAGCTGTTCGCGCTCGCCGTACGGACCGAAATCGGTCTCTCGGGCCGCATCGGCGAAAGGCCGACCGACTATGCGGGCCAGAGGATCCAACACCGCGGGGCGCGGCGTCAGCCCTGCAGGATCACTATCGAGTTCATGGGCGAACTCGGAGACGTACCAGTGATGATCCTGGCTGTCGTTGAAATCCAGACGCACCCTGGCGTCCAACCTTCCACTAGATCGCAGCATGACCGCCAGGTCGTCGGCGATCACCGACATGGGCAGTTCTTCGTCGATGATCCAACGGGCGTTGGCCTGAGGAACCGGGCGCCTGTTGGCGTCCAGCAACTCGGCCCACAGCTCGATACGGCTCGGGGTGCGGGCGACGAACTGGTTCAGCGTCGCCAATGAAAGCCGCCCATCCCGCTGCAGCCGTCGTCCGGTCCACTCATATATCCAAGCATGACCCTTGAGCGGGGCGCGGATCTGCGCCGTTTCACTCCCGCCAGGAAACCGCAGGTCGAACTCGAAATGGCTGAAGGCCGTGTGCTCGCGATGGAAACGCCACTCGAGCCCGCCGTTCGGCTCTCCACAGGTCGCCGTCACGTCGTGGGGCCAGCCGTCGATGGTCATCATAACCCAAGGGCCGGACAAACTTCGGCGAACCCCGAAGTCGACAGGCAGAACTATCGCCTCGGTCTTGCACCGGACATGGAGCGTGGCCTCGTCCCTCCACGCGAACTCGCAGGACCCCAAGGGGCGGCCTTGGGTCTGTGACCTCCATTCTCTCTCGCCCTTCAGACGCCACCAGATTTCCCGGCCTCGCGGCATACGCATCTGAGGGCCCTGGCGAAGACGGATCGTGGGGACGCCGCAGTACAATGCGCGGCCATCGCCTGAAACGCAGCCTTCAGGAGCTGCGCCGTCTAAAACAATCTGATCGCGTTGATCGCCTGTCTGCCCCGCCCTTACGAGGAACCGGTCGCCGTCCTCTCCTCCTACGACGACGGCGCCGAAGACTTCCCAGAGTCTTCGGTCGGAATTCGCATCCGAGCTCAGATCGCGGCATGCGCTGTCGGTTTCGTGCGGCTCCGCAACCCATGTTGCGGGAGCGTCCAGATAGATGGGCTCGGCGCGATAGCCGCCGCTGCCGTAACCGATGACCTCCAGCCGGGTGGGTGAACCATCGGGCGCGACATCTTCAGCGGTGCAGACCCTGAGCTCTCTTCCGCCCGCTTCCCCCCCGGGAAGAAGGAACGGGGCCATGACACGCACGCCTTCGCCGCGGAGTTCGGCCGTCAGCGGCACATGGGCAGGCACATCAAAGCGAAGCGAAGGACGCGACGCCATACAGGTCCACCGACCGTCCTGGGAGGGCTCTACGACCGCCAGTTCGCCCGAAATGTACTGGGCTGCTTCGTCCGAGGCGAACAGCCGCAGACGGCTCCAGTCCCGAGCAAGCGACTTGAAGCTATGAGTCGGGTCGGCGCTGACGAGATCTCCGTCCAGGTGGAGCTCTACCTGTTCGCGCCAAACGCTCCCTTGAGCCAAGAGAAAACGGCGAGCGCGGATTGCTCCCGCTCCGCCCTTGAGGCGCTCGACGCTTATCAGCCCGTCGACCAACTGGCGGGCGCCCGCGTCGTCGACCGCTAGAGGCAGGTTCCGGCGCCAGTCGGGATGCGTCTTGTCCAGCCATGCTGAGATCAAAACACCTTCCGTCACGCCGCCCGCTTCGGCCTCACGACGCAGTTCAACGATGCCGATGGCGAGTTCAGCGGAGACCGCAAAGATCTCTTCGTGCCGCCATAGCCCAGGGATCGCGAGCTCATGCTCTCGGCCGAGCTCCTCCGCCACTGCTGTCGTCGGCTCCGGATGCTCCAGAAGCTGCACGATGAGTTTCTGTAGAAAGTTTGCAGCCCATCCGCCCTGAGCTCCGCCGATCGCCGCGACCGGAAATCCTCCCTGACGGGCGATCGCGGCAAGCCGCCGGTGCATGCCGTTCAGTCGGAGTTCGGGCAAACGCCAGTACCTCAGGCCGCGATCCGCCAGCTTCCGCCAGGAGGACTGTTCCAGGCTTACATTGACCGCACGGCCGACATCCGCCCAACGCTGCAGACCGCCGGCATAGTTGCGACGAAACCATTCGGCGGCCCACAGGACGAACAGGGCCGCATCGTGGTCGCTGGAGAGTTCCGCATTGATACTGGCCGCCCTGGCCCTCAGGTCCGCCTCGACCTGCGCGTACGCCGCGTCACTCAGGGCATAACGGTGGAGAGGGCGGCCATCCGGTCGCGGCAGGCCGTATCGGCTTAGCCAGTGCGATCGATCCGGAATGGTCGTTGCTGGTGGTTGTCCGCCCGCGTGGGCAGCCTCGAGAGCACGACCAGCTGCGATCGCCTTGATCTTGGCCAAGGTGACCCAACTTTCGGTGCGGCCATCAAGGCCCGCCGCAATGGTTCTCAACCGAGCAGCGTCGCCCGAGCGCTTTGCTGCAGCGATTTCCGCCGTAATTTCAGATTCGTCCACCACGCCCCCCCCAAAGGACAGGTAAGCGCACGAAAACGACTTCGTAAAGCGACCGATGATATATCCCGCCGACGCAGCCGCGTTACTGCGGCGGCAGGGCACTGTCTCGAAGGCGATTGAATTCCGGCCGGCGAAAAAACGGGACGGCCACGAAGGCTGAATACCGGCGGCATGGAGTTTGTTCGAGCTCCCGCGCTGAAGTCGGGGGTGTCACGGTTCACTCGGTGCCGAGGCTATGATCGGAGATGCATTCAGGAAAGAACCGGACGTGGACTGCGCGCGACCGCTCCGGCGCTGATTTCCGTTGGATGTAGGCGCGTGTCGCGATGGCGCAGGGAATTTCATCCGAACGGGCGGGGTCGTCGTAGTACGTCCGCGTTTGCTCTCGACGACCACCATGGAGTCGACGATTCCATGGACAGAATCCTCACGATGCGCGGGAACCATGGGACAAATGACTCCATGGCTCTGACCGTTCGACCCCCCCCACGTTTTTTAGCGTTCTCTGAAAAAGTGACCCCGGCACCGGTTCCTGGGACGACATGTTCCAACTTTTCTCCCCCCTAGCGGTCACTCGTCCGGACCGGCCTTAACAGCCGCTCTAGTGGACAGCTGACTCCATGGACCCATCCGCGCAAGGGTGTGGTCGTTGTCGTTCAATGCGCCCCAGATATTGTCCAGCAGAGGCAGAAGCTGATCACGCAGGCGCGGGGCGCTGGGGATGAGGCGGGCGGCCGCTATAACATACATGCTGTCGCCCATCGCAGCCACGTGCCAAGCTGCGCTTGGTGCGTGTTCCAGACGTTCATCAAGTCTTGGATTTGCTGGACGAGAGCGGGAGTGATTGACCCGCTCATGGCTTAATCGCCTTGGGTGGAAGCCGCTTCGTTGGCCCGCTCAGCTTCTTGCTGTGCGAACTGGCGACCGAGTTCGATGCCGTGAAGGACGGCTCGCACTTCGTTGAGGTTTTTGCTCGTCATTTCCAGTTGCTCAGTGAGCAAGGCCTTTTGGGTCAGGAGCGACGATTGCTGTTGGATGATCTGCTGGATTTGCTCAGCAGCGGAAGGGTTCGACATAGTTCTCCAAGGCAGTTGAAGGTGTTGTTTTATTTATGGTTTGGGTGACGTGCCCCTGAGAATTTCCTCCACGCGGAGCTAGAGTCCGGCCCTTGAAAGGACGGACGGAATGAAACGAGCGAGATTCACGGAAGAGCAGATCATCGGGATCCTGCGGGAGAACGAGGCCGGCGCCAAAGCGGGCGAGCTGGCGCGCAAGCACGGCGTGTCCGAGGGCACGATCTACGCCTGGAAGGCCAAGTTCGGCGGGATGAGCGTGTCGGACGCCCAGCGTCTGCGCGCCCTGGAAGATGAGAACGGAAAGCTGAAGCGCCTGCTGGCCGACGCCATGCTCGACAAGGCGGCGCTGAACGATCTGCTTTCAAAAAAGTGGTAGGGCCCGCGGCGATGCGCCAGGCCGTCGCCCATCTGAAGGCGACGTTCGGCGTCAGCGAGCGGCGGGCCTGCTCCATCATCAAGGCCGATCGCAAATCGGTGCGCTATCGATCTTGCCGTCAGCCGGACACGGCGCTGCGGGAGCGGTTGCGCGCGCTGGCTGTGGAGCGGCGACGGTTCGGTTATCGCCGGCTGTTCGTGCTGCTGCGACGTGAGGGCGAGCCTTCGGGCAAGAACCGGATCTACCGGCTCTATCGCGAGGAAGGCCTGACGGTGCGCAAGCGCCGCTCACGTCGTCGCGCCATAGGCACGCGGGCGCCGATCCTGGTCGAGGCCAGGCCGAACGCCCGCTGGTCGCTGGACTTTGTGCACGACCAGTTCGCCACGGGCCGCCGCTTCCGCATTCTCAACGTGGTCGACGACGTCACCCGCGAGTGCCTGGCGGCGATCCCCGACACCTCGATCTCGGGACGCCGCGTCGCGCGGGAGCTGACAGCGCTGATCGCTCGGCGGGGCCGTCCTGCCATGATCGTCAGCGACAACGGCACGGAGTTCACGTCCACGGCCATCCTGGCCTGGGCGCAGGATCATGGCGTCGACTGGCACTACATCGCGCCGGGCAAGCCGACCCAGAACGGG
>DGIZ01000024.1 GCA_002386585.1 Brevundimonas sp. UBA4609
CAAGCTGCCGATCGACGCCGTGCCCGACATCACCAACCGCCAGGTGCAGATCAACACCGTGGCCCCGGCCCTGGCCCCTGAACAGATGGAGCGCCAGGTCACCTATCCGCTGGAAACGGCCATGGCCGGCATTCCCGGCCTGCAATCAACCCGCTCCCTGACCCGCAACGGTTTCAGCCAGGTGACGGTCATCTTCACCGACCAGACCGACATCTATTTCGCCCGTCAGCAGGTGGCCGAACGGATGGCCCAAGCCCGCGAAAACCTGCCCGAGGGCGTCGAGCCCGGTCTGGCCCCGATCACTACGGGTCTGGGCGAGGTCCTGATGTGGACGGTCGACTTCAAGCCTTTCGACGCCAAAAAGGCGCGGGTCGGCCAGCCCGGCTGGCAGCCCGACGGGGCCTATCTGACGCCCGACGGCGAGCGGCTGGCGACCCCCCAGGCGAGGGCGACCTATCTTCGCACCGTGCAGGACTGGATCATCGCGCCGCGCATGCGCACGGCCAAGGGCCTGGCGGGCGTGGACGTCAACGGCGGGTATGTGAAGGAATACGCTGTCCGTCCTGACCCCGCGCGCCTGGCCGGCTACGGCCTGGGCCTCAACGACCTGATCCAGGCCCTGGACCGTGCCAACAACCAGGCGGGGGCCGGCTATGTGCAACGGGCGGGCGAAGCCTTGACCGTCCGCACCGACGCCCTGGCCCAGACCATCGAAGATCTGGCCCAGGCCCCCGTGGTCAACCGCAACGGCCTGGTCGTCCGCGTCGCCGACGTGGCCGTGGTCGAGATCGGCCAGGCGCCGCGTCTGGGCGGGGCCAGCCGCGACGGCCATGAGGCGGTCATCGGCACGGCCCTGATGCTGGCGGGCGAAAACAGCCGCACCGTGGCCCAGTCGGCTGCGGACCGGCTCCAGGAGGTGGGCGCCAGCCTGCCGCCCGACATCGTGGCCGAACCCGTGCTGAACCGCAGCGCCCTGGTCAACTCCACCATCAAGACGGTGGCCAAGAACCTGACCGAAGGGGCGCTGCTGGTCATCGTCGTGCTGTTCCTGCTGCTGGGGAACATCCGCGCCGCGACGATCACGGCCCTGATGATCCCGATCAGCTTCCTGTTCGCGGTCATCGGCATGAACCGTTTTGGCATCAGCGGAAACCTGATGAGCCTCGGCGCCCTCGATTTCGGCCTGCTGGTCGACGGCGCCGTGGTGGTGGTCGAGAACACCCTGCTCATGCTCAGCCAGCGCCGAGCGGATGTGGGCCGCGCCCTGACCCGCCACGAACGTCTGGGCGTCGCCGCCAGCGCCGCGCGCCAGATGGTCAAGCCCGCCGCCTTCGGCCAGCTGATCATCCTGCTGGTCTTCACCCCCCTGCTGATGCTGGAAGGGGTCGAGGGCAAGACCTTCATCCCCATGGGCGCCACGGTCATGCTGGCCCTGGTCGGCGCCTTCATCTTCTCCTTCACCTTCGTCCCGGCCATGACGGCCCTGCTCGTGCGCGAACCCAAGACCGTCCATGTCGATGACAAGGGAGAAGCCCTGGAGCATGAAACCTTCCTGCTGCGCCACGCGCGCCGCTGGATCGAACCGGCCATCCGTGCGGCCGTCGATCGCCCCAAGGTGGTCCTCGCCGCCGCAGTCGGCGCCCTCGTGATCGGCGGCGTCGCCTTCACCACGCTCGGCCGGGAGTTCATCCCGACCCTGGACGAAGGCGACATCGCCATGCAGGCCCTGCGCGTGCCCTCGGCCTCGCTGGAGCAATCCCTAGCCATGCAGATGGCGCTGGAGCGTGTCATCAAGGCCCAACCCGAGGTCAAGACCATGTTCTCCCGAACGGGGACCGCGGAGGCGGCGGTCGACCCCATGCCGGCGAACATCTCCGACGCCGTCATCGTGCTGAAGAACCGCAAGGAATGGCCTGATCCGAAACTGCCGAAGGAGGAGTTGATCGCCCGCATCGAAAAGGCCGCCTCGACCCAGCTGGGCAACAGCTTCGAGTTCAGCCAGCCGATCGAGCTGCGCTTCAACGAGCTGATCTCGGGGGTCCGCACCGATCTGGCCGTCATGGTCTATGGCGACGACTTCGCCCAGCTCCAGGCGACGGCCGACCAAGTGGCCAACGCGCTGCGCGCCACACCGGGCGCGGCGGACGTTCGCGTGGAGCAGGCGTCAGGTCTGCCGACCCTGACGGTCAGCGTCGACCGCTTCGCGGCGGCCAACTACGGCCTGGCGGCTGCGGACGTGTCGGAAGCGGTCTCGGCCGCTGTCGGCGGCGCCGAGGCGGGGCAGATCTTCGAGGGCGACCGCCGTTTCGACGTCGTGGTCCGTCTGGACGACGCCCAGCGGAACGATCCCGCCGCCCTCGCCGCCCTGCCGGTCACGACCTCGACCGGCCTGACGGTGCCCCTGTCCTCGGTCGCCCGCATCCAGGTGGCCGAGGGTCAGAACCAGATCAGTCGCAACGACGGCAGCCGCCGCATGGTGGTCCAGGCCAATGTGCGCGGCCGCGATCTGGGCGGCTTCGTCGGGGACGCCCAAGACAGGGTCGGCGCCCAGGTCAAGCTTCCGACCGGCTATTCGCTCAAATGGGGCGGGCAGTTCGAGAACCTGAAGCGGGCCGAACAGCGGCTGGGCCTAGTCATCCCTGTGGTCTTCGTCCTGATCGGCATCCTGCTGTTTATGGCCCTGGGATCCTTCGCGGAGGCAGGGCTGGTGTTCGCCTGCGTGCCTCTGGCGCTGGTCGGCGGGGCGCTCGCCCTCCTGCTCAGGGGCATGCCCTTCTCGGTCTCGGCGGCGGTCGGCTTTATCGCCGTGTCGGGCGTCGCGACCCTGAACGGTCTGGTGCTGATGCAGGCCATTCGAGAGCGGCTTCAGACGGGACAGAACCCGCACGACGCCGCCCTCTTCGGCGCCTTCAGCCGCCTGCGCGCGGTCCTGACCACAGCCCTGGTGGCCATCGTCGGCTTCATTCCCATGGCGATCGCTTCGGGAGCCGGCGCTGACGTCCAGAAACCCTTGGCCACCGTGGTCATCGGCGGCCTTCTGACGGCCACGGCCCTGACGCTGCTGGTCCTGCCGACCTTCGCCGCCAAGGCGGTCCGTCATCGCAAGGCAGAAGGGATCGAGGACTGATGGGCGGATCCCAGGAACAGGAGATGCTTCAACGTCGCACGCTTCTCGTCGTGCTGGCGCTCAACGTCCTCCTGTTCGTGGGTCTCGGAGTCGGCGGCCTGTTCGCCGACTCCAGCGCCCTCCTCGCCAACGCGCTCGACAACGGCTCCGACGCCGCGGTCTATCTGATCAGCTTCCTGGCCGTCGGTCGGGCGATGATCTGGAAAACCCGCGCCGCCCGGTTGTCGGGGATCATGCTGCTGATCTTCGCCGCCGGCGTCCTGCTGGACGTCGGACGGCGCTGGATCGTCGGGACCGAACCGGTCGGCTGGACCATGATGGGCCTGGCCGTCATCGCGGCGGCCGTGAACCTGATCTGCCTCGCCTTGCTCAGGCGTCAAGACGGCGACGACGTCAACCTGCGGGCGGCGCGAACCTTCAGCTTCAATGACTTCGCCTCGAACGGGGGCATCCTCGTCGCCGGCGGACTGGTCATGGTCATGGATCAGGCCTGGCCGGATCTGGCGGTAGGCCTGATCGTCGCCGGCATCGCCTTCAAGGGCGGAATGGACATCCTCCGCGACGCACGCAGCGTCGCAGTTGAAGGAGCAATCTCGTGAATCTTCCCGAACAACACGGGCGTGACGGCACCGCCGTCCCGATCGACATCCAGGGCGTCCAGAAATGGCGCAAGCTCTTCATCCTGGCGGGCCTTTTCGCTCTCCTGGCATGGACGCCCCTGGTCAGGGCCCGCCCCGAATTTGAACACCCCGTCGAACACCTCGGCCTTATCGCCATCATGATCTGCATCTTTGGCCGCGCCTGGTGCTCCCTCTACATCGGCGGTCGCAAGAAACAGGAGATCGTCTCGAACGGCCCCTATTCCCTCTGTCGCAATCCGCTCTACGTCTTCAGCTTCATCGGCGCCTTCGGCGTCGGCGCCATGTCGGGCAGCCTGACCATCGGCCTTGTGTTCGCCCTGGCCTGCTGGGGGGTCTTCCGGGCGGTCGTCGAAAGGGAGGAGCGCTTCCTCGCCGGCGCCTTTGGCGCGACCTATGAACGGTACCGCCTCCGGACGCCGCGTTTCCTTCCGGATCTCCGTCTGTGGCGCGATGAGGCGGAACTCACCGTCCGACCCGCCTTCTTCCTTCGCACCCTGAGAGACGGCCTCGTCTTTCTTCTCGCCCTGCCCCTGTTCGAATTGCTGGAAGGCCTGCAACAGTTCGGCTGGTTCAGCGTCATCTTCCAACTGCCCTGAGACGGAGCATGGAACGCCAGCGTCTTGTGACCTCTCTCGCGGCGCTTCTTGCGGCCCTCGCCTTCCTTGCGGGCGCCGCCGTTCGCCTCGCTTCGCACGAGCGCGACGTCCAGGCCGAGTCACGCGCCCCCTAGCCTTCAGCCCCCTCTTCCGCATCCGAGGAGTTCAAGCATGCCTAGCACCGTCAGACTCGACATACCGGTCCTTCTCCCCGAAGCGCCCGACGCCTTGGACGCCTGCGTCGAGCGCCTCGTCAAACGCCTGACCGGCGCGCCCGGCCTGTCCCAGATCCACGTCGCGGAATCCCCGACCGGGCCCCAGCTCTGCCTGCACTACGACGCCAAACTCCTGTCGCCGGACGAGGTGCGCCGCAAGGCGCTCCAGGCCGGGGTCGAGATCAGCCGTCGCTTCGGCCACCTGGTCGGCTGGACCCAAGGCGTGCGCCATGCGCGGCACGCCCGTTCGCTCGAGGCCGACCTCAAGGCGGAGCCCGGCCTCCTTGAGGTCGGCCTCGACGCCGCCGGCGCGGTCCGCGTCGAGTTCGACCAGAACCGGATCACCCGCGACCAGCTGATCAAGACGCTCGCCGGCCACGGCCTGACCTTCTCCCCCCAGCCCTTCCCGGCCAGGGCTGAACACGCCGCAGACGACCACGCCGGCCACGACCACGATCCCGGGAAGGAGGATCACGCCGACCATGATCACGCCCACGGAGGGATTTTCGGCGCCAACACCGAACTGATCTTCGCCCTTGCCGCCGGCGGCACCCTGGGCCTCGGCTTCGCCCTGGAAAAACTGGCGTCGGGCCTGCCGGGCTGGATCCCGCTCGCGCTCTTCCTCAGCGCTTACGGCCTGGGCGGCTTCTTCACCGTGCGCGAAGCGATCGACAACCTCAGGCGCAAGCGCTTCGAGATCGACACCCTGATGCTGGTGGCGGCGGCGGGGGCGGCGGCGCTCGGCGCCTGGGCGGAAGGCGCCCTGCTCCTCTTTCTCTTCAGCCTCGGCCACGCCCTGGAGCACTACGCCATGGGCCGGGCCAAGCGCGCCATCGAGGCCTTGGCGGAACTCGCCCCGCGCACCGCCAGGGTGCGGCGTGACGGCGAGGTGATCGAGATACCGGTCGAGGCGCTTGAAGTCGGCGAGGTGGTGGTGGTCAGGCCCAATGAACGCCTGCCCGCCGACGGCTTCGTCATCAAGGGGGCCACCAGCATCAATCAGGCCCCCGTCACTGGGGAGAGCATGCCGGTCGACAAGCAGCCGGTCGATGATCTCGCCGAGGCCCGGGCCCGCCCCGCCTCCATCCTCGCCGCATCCGCCGTTTTCGCCGGGACGATCAACGGCGCCGGCGCCATCGAGATCGAGACCACCCGCAAGTCCAGCGACACCACCTTGGCCAAGGTCGTGCGCATGGTCAGCGAGGCGGAGACCCAGAAGTCGCCCACACAAAGGTTCACCGACCGGTTCGAGCGCGTCTTCGTCCCTCTCGTCCTGGGCCTGGCCTTCATCCTGCTCTTCGCCTGGGTGGTGGTCGACGAACCCTTCCGCGACAGCTTCTACCGCGCCATGGCGGTCCTGGTGGCCGCCAGCCCCTGCGCCCTGGCTATCGCCACGCCGAGCGCCGTCCTGTCGGGCGTCGCCCGCGCCGCTCGCGCCGGCGTCCTGATCAAGGGCGGCGCGCCGCTTGAGAGCCTCGGCGCCGTCGACGCTATCGCCTTCGACAAGACCGGTACCCTGACGGAAGGCCGCCCGCGGATCACCGACGTCATCCCCGTCGACGGCGCCGACGAACGCGCCCTGCTGACGGTGGCGGTCGCCGTGGAACGGCTCAGCGATCACCCCTTGGCTGAAGCCATCGCCCGGGACGGCGCGGCGCGTCTCGACGGCGCCGCCGTCCCTGCCGCTTCAAGCCTGCAGAGCCTGACCGGCAAGGGCGTCGCCGCCGAGCTCGAGGGCGTCACGGTCCAGATCGGCAAGCCCGAGATGTTCGGATCGGACGGCGTGCCGGTTCTGAGCGTCCAGGCGACCGAGGCGGTCGATCGCCTCCGCGCCCAGGGCCGCACCCTGATGGTGGTGCGCCAGGGCGAACGCGATCTCGGCGTGATCGGCCTGCTGGACACGCCGCGTGCGGCCGCGCGCGACGCCCTGACAAGACTGAGAGCCCTGGGCGTCCGGCGCATGATCATGATCTCGGGCGACCACCAGAAGGCGGCCGAAGCCATCGCCGGCCAGGTCGGCCTGACGGAGGCCTGGGGCGACCTCATGCCGGACGACAAGGTCGAGGCGATCAAGCGCCTCCGCGCCGAGACCAAGGTCGCCATGGTCGGCGACGGGGTCAACGACGCCCCCGCCATGGCCACGGCCACGGTCGGCGTGGCCATGGGCGCGGCGGGCTCCGACGTCGCTCTGGAAACCGCCGACGTGGCCCTCATGGCCGATGATCTGTCCAATCTTCCCTTCACGGTCGGCCTGAGCCGTCGCACCCGAACCGTCATCCGCCAGAACCTGTTCGTCAGCCTCGGCGTGGTCGCCTTCCTCGTGCCAGCCACCATCCTCGGTCTCGGCATCGGCCCGGCCGTCGCCCTGCACGAAGGCTCCACCCTCTTAGTGGTGTTCAACGCCCTGCGCCTGCTCGCCTACCGCGATCGCCAGGCGCCCGCATCCTATCCGGGATAAAGCCCATGAAACGCCTTAGCTGGCTCACCCTCATCGCAGCCTTCCTGGCGGCTGCAGCCTTTCTGTTCGGCATGATGTCGCGTCAATCCCCGCCCGATCGTCCGGCGGCTGCGGCCGTCCAGCCGATCGACGAGCACGCCGGCCATGCCGACGCCCTGGGAGACGCGGCCTCGACCCGCTCTTTCAAGGAGGCCAATGAACGTCTTCACCAGGCCACTGACATTCGCTGGACCGGCGACGCCGACGTCGACTTCATGCGCGCCATGATCGCTCATCATGAGGGCGAGATCGCCCTGGCCCGGATCCAGTTGCAGCACGGCTCCGACAAGGACGCTCGTGGGCTGGCCCAGGACCTCATCCGGGCGCGCGACACGGAAATCCTTCGAATGCGCCTCTGGCTGGCGCGACGCGAAACTCAGCCTGCGCCGGAGAGCGGCGCCTGACATGGCGCGCACCGTTCGATGGAAGGAAGGCCGGCCCGGCAAGCGTCGCGGCAGACGCCCTCCGCCGCCCCGGCCGAACCCGCTTCTTGACGGGCTCGCTGTCCTGACGGCGAGCTTGGTGAGCGCCGGCGCTGTTCTCACCTTCGCCATCTTCTGCTTCAGCACGCTCGGATGGCCGGTGCACGTGGTATAGGCGTCGGCCTTCCCCTCCTTGCCCTGGCCGGTCTGCGGCTCGCTCCACGCGCCCGTCCGGGCCTAGCCCTGACCCTTCTGTTCAGCCTGCTCTGGCTTGGAGGCTCCGGCTTTCTCTACGCCGTGCGCGACGACCTGAATCCTTTACGCCACTATCACGGCCCGCCCGGCGCGGCTCACGGCGACGCCGGCGCTTCGCGCCCAAGCGAGGCCTCCGGTCCCTCAGGTCATGCTCAAGGCGCCGAGACGGCGTCCTCTGGCTGAGGCGTCTCACGTAGGGCGTCCAGCACCCGACAGTCCTCGACGGTCGTCCGGCCGCAGCGATCCAGGACAGAGACGAGGGTGTCCTCCAGCCGACGCAGGTCCATGATCTTGGCGCGCACCTCTGCAAGATGCTCCATGGCGACGGCGTCGGCCGCCCCGCAAGGGGCAGAGGTGGGCCCTCCTGACAGGCTCAACAGGCTTCGGACAGCATCCAGGGAGAAGCCGAGATCTCGCGCGCGCCGCACAAAGGCGAGCCGGTCCAGATGGTCCTGGCCATAGATGCGATGACCGCCTTCGCCACGACGGGGTGCCTCGAGGACGCCGATCCGCTCATAATAACGGATGGTGACCACCTTGCACCCCGTGCGCCGCCCCAGATCGCCAATGGAGAAATTCTCGGCCATGCCCTTGAACCTATACCCGCTATAGGTCGCATATCGGTCGGCGAACCCTATTCGCAACCCTGGTTCCTCATGTCCGACTGCTGCCCATCCTCCGCAAAGCCCTCTTCCGATGCGCCGGAGAAGGCCGTCTGCTCGAGCCGGCCACCCTCTCCCGCCCCCACAGACGCCCAGTACTGTTGTTCTGGACCGACCGCCTGCGGCTCGACCAACGAGACTGAACCGGCACCGACTGCCCATTTGGCGGGTGACGACTGCTGTTCGGCCAAAGGGGACGAGATCGCCGCCCTCGGCGCCCATGCCGACGTGCGTCGTGTCCTGATCCTGGTTCTGGCGATCAACGTGGTCATGTTCTTCGCCGAATTCGGCGCCGGCCTCGTCGCGCAGTCCACCGCCCTGATGGCTGATTCGATCGACATGCTCGGCGACGCCTTGGTCTACGGCCTGAGCCTCTACGCCCTGAACCGGAGTCTGCGGTGGCGCGCTGGCGCCGCCTTGGTCAAGGCGGGCGTCATCGCCGCCTTCGGCGTCTGGGTCTTCGTGGAGGTCGTCCGCAAGGTGGCGGGCGACGTCACTCCGACCGCTGAAACTATGGGCCTGTTCGGGGTGATCGCCCTCGTCGCCAATCTCGTCTGCCTGGCGCTGCTCTATCGCCACCGGAACCGGGACGTGAACCTGTCCAGCACCTTCGAGTGTTCGCGCAACGACGTGATCGCCAATACCGGCGTCATCGTCGCCGCCGGAGGCGTGCATCTGTTCAGCGCCGGCTGGCCTGACATCCTGGTCGGCGGCGTGATCGCCCTCCTCTTCTTCCGGTCGGCGATCAAGGTGCTTCTGCAGGCGTGGCCCCAGTTCCGGGCCGCCCGTCCTCAAGCCATCTCCTTAGACTGAACATATCAACGTTCGCTGCGAGCAGCCCTGAAGGGACTGGCGGCGAAGTTTGTACACTGGACCATGCGTCAGGAGAGATTTTTTGCCGGATCGTCCTGACCGGGCCTCATCGGCAGGTGCCCTGCCAGAGCTCCCAGTGTCGATGGCTGGCTGATTGATGCCGACGGTGGGCCACGGGGCGAGCCAGCTAAGCGCCAGAAGCGGACATTGGCTCCGGTGCGTGAAGCAGACACCTTATTTCTTTCCTCGGTGTTTTGTCTGCTAAGAGCTGAACGAACCGCTCAAACTCGATGATCACGCGCGCAGCGCCTTGAAGCCGGCCACGCCGAGATCGCCCCCGGTGGACCGCAACCCTTCGGGCAGTGGCGGCGGCGTTTCAGTCATTCGATCTCCTATGAGGCGCGGGATCCGGTGTCAGGCCGAAATCTCGGTGCGGCCATTCCAAAAGGCAATGGCGTGGGCTGTCCGATTGTCCGACGGAATGACAGGCGCAGCGAAGGTGTCGCTCGCCAGCAGATACAGGAGAGTCGCCAGTCCCTGCTTACGGAAAGCCGGTTCAACCTCGATCGTGCAGCACTGGACCTTGCCTTGGTCGCCGCCGAAAGTGGCGTGGGCCATAACGACTTGCCTTGGGCCGATCACGGTGAACCAGATCGAACCCATGCCGTGAGGCACTGCGACCGACCTGTCGTCGTACTGATGCCTGGCCTCATGGGTGGTGGATAGTCCGTCGGGGACCTCAGCCACCAGGATCTCCACACCGGGACGATCCGGATCTTCCAACGTATAGGTTTCGTATTCAGTGATCGGTTTCGGCACGCGGACCTTCGCTCCTCTGAAATGGCGAACCAGACGATAGAGGGCGCGGACAAGCGCCGAATGGCGAAACGCGTCGATCAATCGACCCAGCCGTGATGCCAACGTCCTCAGGCGGCGATCGCCTGATCGGTTTCAAAGCCGAAACCCTTCGGATCGGCCGAACTCATTCCATCGGGACCGCGGGTGATCTCCACCGTGAGCAGACTATCGCCCGAAAAGGCTGGACTGAGCTCCAGAGCCAGATAGTCAAACAGGGCGCGCTCATGCACGGCGATCACGATCTGGCGGCCAAGGCGTTTGGACAGGGTCCGGAGCAAGGCGGCGAACTGAGCGATGTGGACATCGTCCATCGACTGCACAGGATCGTCGAGAATGAGCCACGGCTGTTTGGCGGGCACGGACAAATGCAAGGCTAGGAAAAGGGTCAGGGCCGCCGTGTTCAGGTTTCCCTGGCTGAGCATTGCCCCCGGGTTACCGTAGCCGACACCAGATCGGTGGAGCGTCTTCAGATGCGCCTCGGTCTTGCCTTTGACGGTCTTCAGTTCGAAGGCGGGCACGAAGTTTTCGGTTGGGGCCAGCCGCACAAACAGGTCGCGCCATCTGTTGTTCAGAGAGGTGTTGAAGACCGTCGTCACCAGAGACGATCGGATCTTGTCCGCAGCATCGGCCACAGCTCTGCTCGTCAAGCGCCTGGCGTTGGCGGTCTGGGACGCCGCTGCGATCCGGACGGCCTTGGCTTCCTGAACCGCCAACTCGGCGCGCAGACGCTTGAGCCTCGCGGCCGCCTCTACCTCCATGCTCAGGAGCGATCGTGCCCGGCTACGCGCGCTCAAGTCCGCCTCGGCCTGTTCGGCGCGCTGCGATAGGGTGGACGCCGCCACCTCGAACGCCTCCGCCACGGTCGGGTAGGCCGCGAGTTCAGTCGAAGTGATGTCCCGCACGATCTGATCCGCCCCGGCGACTGCGGACGCCGTGTCATCCTGAATCCGGTTCATCGCATTCAACCGGGAGCGCGCGGAGGCCAAATCATTCATGATGCTCGCCCCCACGCGAGCATTGACTGTCATGGCCGCCAGATCGACCAGGGCGCCGTTCAGTTTGGGGATCCGGCTCGCCAGGTCAGCTCGCTCCTGCTCTGGAAGCAGTTCGCGTTCGGAGCTGAGCTGCTGGCGCTGGGCCTCGGCCAGGCGCTTGGACTCCGCCGCGCGCTCAGTCGCCAGCGACTGAAGACGGCTCGCTTCGCTTGTCAGATCAGCGATCCGGCTCGCGATGAACGCTGAAAGCGAGCCCTTTTTCTCTTCCTGGAAATCGCGTGCGCAGACCGGGCATGTCTCGTCATGAACATGCGGCGCGACGGATGCCAGCGCCTTGGCGAGAGACTGGGCGTCGGCCGCGCTCTTGGCGAGTTCAGCGTCGATTTCAGCGATCCGCACATTGGCGCGCTGAATGGTCGCCTTCACGGCAGTCAGTGTGTCCGCGGCCGTTTTCGCGAGCGTCAGCAGGGCCTGGCATCTCACTGTCTCGGCGCGCGCCCGGGTTTCCGCCTGATCGCGCGCCTTCATTGGGTCGGTGGCAAAGGGCGGCAGGTCGGGAAGGATGGGCGCGAGCAGGGTTTCGATGTCTGCGAACCGCGCGCCGTCGGTCGTCTGCCATTCGGCCAGCCTTTTCGACGTCGCGTCCAACGTTTGTTCGAGCTCTGCGCGTCGCGCGGCGGGATCGCCCTCTCCGCGCTGGGCCCAGGCCTGTCGCACGCGGTCAAGATTGGCCTGCAGCCGCCCCACCAGACCGAGTTCGGCTTCCTCGAGTCCGGAATCCATCTCGAAACCGCGACGTTCCTCCAAGTCTTCGGGCAGCTCGAGCAGCGGATCGACCTCATTTAGAAGGTCGTCCAGCGCCGAACGGCGCTCCTTCCAGTTCGCCTCGGCGAGTTCGGCGTTCTTGCGGATCGCGTCGATGTCTTGGTTCACACCGTTCACCAAGCCCTCGAAGCGGCGATACTCGGGCACGACGTTTCTGATACGCGTGACATTGTGAGCCGACATCAGGCCATCGATCAGGGCGTCCAGGGGATCGAGCCCCAGCAGCTCATTCACGAACTGGGTCAGCCGGGATGACGATCCGGTCGACTGGTCATCGTAGAGCTCAAGCAGCCTGCTGAGCGCGGTCTGAGGCAGGTAGCAGCGATTGGCGAAGAACTTGGCCTGTTCGGGATCTAGGAGGGGCGCGGCGGTGAAAGTCTCACCAAACGTCACGCTTCCAGAGGTTCGCCCGCCGTCGAGCGCCGCCGTCGTCTGGAGCTCGATGGATCCATGACCAACGTCGACGTGCGCCATATGAGACTGGTAAGGCTTACCCGCCTCGGCCAGGTGGGAAATCTGGCCGGTAAGTCCCAGTTCGATGCCGGTCAGGACACTGGTCTTGCCCATGCCGTTGGAGCCATGGACGAGCACCACCTGGGCGTCGAGGGGAACGACAACAGGCCCTTTCAGGCTTCTGAAGTCATTGAGAACGAGATTCTTGAGACGGGGCGTCATGCGGCGCTCTCTTCGTCGAGCACGGGCAGAACAGCGGCCCTGATGCTCGCTGCAAAAGCCAGTTCGACGGCCTCGGCATTTGTGTAGCTGGCTTGGATCAACTGGGCGACCAGTTCCTGGTCCTCTTGCTCTGCAAGAGCCTTCGTCAGGTCCGCTTCCCAGACGAGAACAGCCTCCGCGCTGGAGGGGCCTTCGAGCGGCAACAGGACCGAGAGCCAGTCACGCACGGCACGATCCGCATCCTTGCCGATCTGGGATCCGATCGGGAGCACCCGACAGACTTGGCTCAACGTCCTCAAGGTCTCGGGGGTGGTCTGACCCGAGGTCAAAACGGCGGTGACGGGGCGTTTGGACTGCAGGACATCCAGGGCACGCGTAAGGCCGAGAACACGCCGGATGAGATCTTCATCCCTCTTGTCGCTCCGCACCTCCATGACGACGACAAGGTCATTGGCGCGCTCGCCGGCGACCAAAGCATGGGTGAAATCGAAGTCTTGGGAGCCCACACGCAGAGGCTTGGGCAACTCCTTGTAGCCGCCGTCTTCCTTGAGGATGCGGACAACGTCTTCCGTCGTACTCATAGCGCGGCCTCCCAACGGAACGAGCGCACCAGATCGTCGGTATTGGCGGCCTTGGCCAGCATCGGACCGAACTCGATGAAGCGCGCCTGCGGCTTGGCGTTGCGATAGACGCCGCTTGGCGACCGGGTCTGCCGTGTCCTCAACGGAGCCGCGCTGACGACCACCACGTCCGGATCGGACTCGTTGAACGCACCGGCCTCCAACAAGCCGTTGATGACGTGGTCGTTCGCCGCGAAGAAGACGCGAGCCGCTGCCCCGTCAGTCCCGATGCGCAGCGCACCACTCGTGGTCTTCTCCGGATTGTCTAGGTCGATCGTCCAGTCGCCGGTGCTGGCGATGTCGCCGATGACGCCGAGCGCCGTCGCAGCCTCGCGCTGGCCGGTCGCCTTCAGCCCGATGGCGTCCTTCATCCGGGGCACCGGGTCGCTCGACATCGGGAAATATTTGAGGCGTCCGGCCGGGCTCTCGCCGATTTCAACCTGGTGCCGGACCCGGGCGACCGCGGCGGCGACATGGCGCATCAACACCAGGAGATCGGACTGGCCAGCCTCCGCCGCCTTGTCCCGGAGGTGTACGATTCCGTTGTCCAATCTCTCACGATCGTCGGGCCCAAGATTCGGAGCGGCTGCATCGGACGCCAGCACCTGCAGTTTCTGGGTCAGGATGTGCAGAACGATCGCCGGCAACAGCGGCCGACCGTAGGATTCAATCAAGGAGGAGGTGCAGATATCAGTTCGGCTCTCCGACCACTCTTCGGTGCTATAGATCCCTTCCAGGATGTCCTTCTGATCCTGAGTCAGGGCGTCGTTCGAGAACACGACGGCGGGCGGTTCTTTCCACGGCCAAGGCTTATCGCCGCCGACCTTCTGGAACATGTCCCGGATGTTTTCGTCCTGCCCAGACAGGCCGATCATCAGGGTTCGGGTCGTCTGGATCAGCGCGCCCAGCTGCTGCCGGACGATCGTGAAAGCGTTCTCGTATTTCCACCGCCCGATCTGACCGGAACGCGCGATCAAAAGCGGGCGGTAGATCGCCTCGCTCTCGATTGCGCGAAGAGCGCAGCCATGGAATTTGTAGAGCTTGGCTGCCGCGCCTGCGGCGTTGCGCAGATCATCGCCGGTGACGGTGATGGCGAGGTGTTCCTTGGGATAGCCAAGCTCGACGATGGCGCCCTCGATCAGGCCGTCCCAGTTGGCGGTGGCCAGTTGAGGCGCAACGCCTTCGAGAACAAGGATGGCCAGCGCCAGATGCTCCAGGTCGGGATCCTGGTCGGCGAAAGTGTTGGGGAAATCGAGACCGGTCCAGAGCAGGAAGTCCTGCTTCTCGCCCTCGATGTCGATCGAGAGGACCTCCGAATACTTGTTCCACAGCCGCCCCACGATCGGTTTGAGCTGGTCGGCAGGCCACTCTTTCACGGGCACGGTGAGATCCAGGGCGGCCCGTTGCGCCACGTCGAGTTCAGCGAGCGTCAACAAGGTTTCCAGCGCCTGATTGAACTTGCAGTCCGCAGCCGCGGTCCGCTTCGCTCTGAGGAACTCGATGAGTTTGGCGATCACGCCGTCCGATCCGCTCAGTCCGATAACGCGGCCGCGAGAGATTCCGGACCCCAGCCAAAGAGTGTAGCCGGCCGATCCGATCTCACTGACGACGGCGGCGTGGGGCCCGTCGAGAAGGGCGAGCGCCTCGGGAAGAGTAATCGTGTTCGCGGCCAAACGTGTTCCCCCTGAGGTAGAAAGCTTATCCTAATCGGACCCTGTGTCAAAATCGGTCGTCCCGACCTGACGGTGACGAACAGCCTCGGGGCTCACTCACAGATGCTTGCTAGCCGCCGGCTCTGGGTTTGGACCAAGCATGAAACACACAGATAGAATTCGCCTTGTATTCCGCGACCTTGGACGACGCACAGTTGCAGAGCGGAATGTCCCAACTCCAGCGTTGAGTCAGGTCCGGACCTCCACACTTTGGTTGCCTTTAACCTGGCAGCGGACATCGCGGACTGCCGCTTTGAGTCAGGTTTTGCAGCAGCATGACGTCGCCGATGCGCCAAAAGCGGTCATTGGTTCGACGCCGGAATGCAGCCCTTTTCTTGGGCGATGGCCATGATGTCCTTTTGCCCAAGCCGCTCCGTTCGACCCTCTCCAAGAAGAACCGCGCGCGACGTTGGAAAGCCTGGCCCGTCCGCTAATTCACATTCAAGAACAAATGTAGTACATGGTCGGTGTCGGTCTAAAGGCATTGAAACGGAACGAAGTCGATGGCTAAGCGTCGCCATGTGTTCATCAGCCATCATCACGCGGATGATGCTCGTGTCACCAGCCTGACCAACATGCTCCGCCGGAACGCTTTGGAGATCCGCAACAGCTCCATCCGCGCCAAGCCTGCTAATGCTGAGAAGCTTCGTAAAGGTCTCATCGCCGAGAGGACGCTCAAGCGTCTCTTGCGCATGAAGATGTCGTGGGCTTCGACGGTCGTGGTCGTCATCGGCAAGAATACCCACAAGCGCCCATGGGTGAACTGGGAGATCGAGATGGCCAATCGTCTGGGCAAGCGCATCGTCGGCGTCTACGAACATGGCGGCACAGAAAATGACATCCCGCCCGCCTTGGACAAGTATGGGGATGCGGTCGTAGCGTGGAATTCCAAGAACATCATCGGTGCCATCGAAGGGCGGTGCGACCCGCAGGAAACGCCGACAGGCGTCGAAAGGGGTACTCGTGTCGGCTCGCGGGGGTGCGCCGCCTGATGACCAGCGTGTACCTGTACGCTGTCAGTTATGACCTGGGCTTCGCGCCGAACCCGTTCGGGGGAATCTGCAGTCTCGCTTGCTGCAAGCCGGCGATCCGTGCGGGCGCGAAGGATGGAGACTGGATCGTCGGTCTGACGGGCACGAAACTGCGCCCTGCGTTGCGTTGCGTATTCGCCATGCAGGTCACGCGGTCAATAACCTTCGACGAGTATTGGGCCGACGCTGAGTTCGAAACCCGAAAATCCAGGCGGAACGGGTCCGCCAAGAAACAGGTCGGCGACAACATCTATCATCGGGACCAGCCGGCAGCTCCGTGGGTGCAAGAGGATTCTGTTCACAGCCTTGAAGATGGATCCCAATGCCCGCTGAACACGGCGCATGACACTCGGGTCAACCGGGTGCTGCTGTCCGAGCGATTCATCTATTTCGGAGCCGCAGCCCCGGCGGTGCCGGCCGATATCCTAGCCAATCTGAATTATGCGCGAAATCCGCGTGACATGCGCAAGTACGCTCTGGCGGAAGCGGAGAGCTTGATTGACTGGCTCAAGCCTCAGGTCGACGCCCACGACAACATCCCGCTTGATGACCCAATCAATTTTGATTCGTCGTCAAAACGCTTCTCGGCGACGCGTCAGCGCATGGTTTAGACCCGCCAATCCGGCTGCGTATCCGGTTGGCGGGCTAGGCAAGCGCGGCGCGCCAGCGGGTCAACAGGTCGCAGACCGCGAACCCCATTGGCTCGCTCCGATCGTCGTTGGCGATGTCTCGAAGATCAGGCCTGAGCGGCGCTGGTATCCGATCACCTAGCGCCGCAATCCGCGCGATCCCGTCATCATACCCCGACTGCTGCGCCCCACGCGGGACACGGGCAGCAAGCTCCATCAGGTTGAGCGCGATGGCACAGTCCCGCGTCGCACCGCCGTAAGCTCCGAGCAGAACCAGCGGCTTTTCCGCCTCCAAAGTCATTATCGCCTCTTCAATGACGCCTGGCATTCGACCTTCGAAATGGTCTTGCGCCAGCCCGACCACGCCCATCTTCCCGCCCATCGCCAACCGGGCATCCGCTTCCGCCGCGATCGCCTGCCGGACTGCGGTGTAGGCCTCGGTGTCAGACCGCCCAGCCTGGCTCCTCAGCCAGCCGCCCCATTCCGCCTCATTGGATATGGTCTGCCGGACCTCTCCGACCGCGCCGACGATCAACTGATCACCTGATGACCGCACAGACGTCAGCTTGCCTGCGATCGAAAGCCGGACGCTCGCTACGCTGCGAGCGAGTTTCAGTGCTGCGATAAGGTCGCCGAACCGGGTCCGCCGGGCGATCGGCTCAGCGATGACGTACAGGAAGGGCGCTGTCTCCCGGCTTCCGGCATAGGCGCCCGCGAGATGCCTGAATATCTTGAAGGTGAAGTGCTCGGGCTGCAGGTCGCCGGCATAGAGGATCTCGCCCCCTTCGCGGATGATCGCGGTGCAGACCGCTAGGAGCGCCCGTTCGACCTCCCGCTCAGGGAAGCCCAGACGCGCACGGTCGGGCGCATCGCTGATCGACAGGGCGACCTTCCATCCGGTCAGTTTCATGCCCGATACTCGCCCAAGGTTTTCAGTTCGCTGTCACTTCGCATCGCGGCCATCGCCCGAACTACGAGCCGGGCCTCGATGTCTCCCAGCGGGGGATCAGGATACAGGATCACTCTTGGGCATACTTCGGCGTCGATCACATCAAAAAGCTCAGGCGGACGCGGCATCACCAAGACCTCCGATGCGGCCGCCGCAACCTTCGCAGCCTGAGCGAGGAAGACGTCGCAGCGCAAACCTTCGGACATGGCTTCTACTAGCAGGGGGTCGATCCACGATCCGACCGGCCCGCCAGCGTCAAGACGAACCCGGGGGAGATTCGCGCCGTACGGGAAGGTTCGACTGACCCGCACCCCCCCGATATCTGCCAAGACGATGGGCCGCCTGTGCCGCTTGGCGGTCGTCAGCTCAAACACGCACCAGGGCCGGGAATCGTAAACGTCCGAAACGATGGCGATCAGAGTTCCCCGGCTGATTTCGGCGTCAAAGCGGGCTTTAAAATCCTCGCCCGGATTCAGCTCCATGGCGTCGTAGAAGGTGTGAAGCGGCACGTCGTGGCCCGGTGACTGAACATAGTCCACGATTTCCCTGGCCGCGGTGTCCCCGTCCGCTTTGGCGTGGCTTACGAACAGCGGCTCGTCGCGATCATCGGCGCTGAGCTTCCGCAGGTGCCGGCGGATCTGGACCAGGATATGGAGTAAGAGACGCTTGTCCCGCGCGATCTCATTCAGCCCAGTCCAGCCCTTTCTGTAGACATACTGGGTGTTCCGCCCGCTGTCTGAAGCGGGGATCGCGCTGCCGCTATAGTCACAGAACGGAATGTAGACGTCAGCGTTGCCGCGCGCCTCCATGGCCGCACGTGTCGACTGCAAGAACTGGTCCCACTCCGACGCCTGTTCATCCATGAAGTCGTCATGCAGGAGCACTACGGCGTTGTGATCCGCGCGCGATAGGTCGACGGGCCTCGGCAAGGGCAAGCCCGGACGCCATGGCGCGCTCGCGAAGCGCACAGGCACCCGATAAGCCACGCCGTCCCGTTCCATTCCGATCCCGTCGAAATGTCGGGAGATCATTTCAGCGACGCGCGCGCCTTCCGACGAGCCGTCAGGCCAGACAACATGTATGCGAAGATGATCGATCATGGGCTACCCGCCGGTGGAGGTGATGATCGCCCATCGATATCGGGTGGGCTCAACTTCTGGCTTACTTTACGGCTGCATAGAATCAAACCTCTGGTAGAGATTGCGTGGGGCAGACGGGGCAATCTCGATGAAGTCGGAGCGGTACCGCAACATCAGCTACGCGACCGTAGGTGGTTTCGAGGCGGTACTGACAGACGGCAAGACCGTTTCGGTCCGCGGAGAAGCCACGCGGGAAGTGCTGGGGCGAGGCACGCTCATCGAACACCCGCAGGAACGGTTTCCGTTTCTACCGGGGCGACTGGGTGATCCGTTCGCCTTGGTAGCCGAGTGTCTCTGGGTCCTTGCGGGGCGAAACGACCTCGACTGGCTGATCCATTACCTTCCTCGCGCCGCCCAGTTCTCCGACGACGGCATGGTGTGGCGTGCGGGATATGGACCGCGGCTCAGGGATTGGCAGGGGGTCGACCAGCTGGCCGAAGTCTTTCGGCTTCTAAGCACCGACCACGCTACCCGACGCGCAGTCATGAGCCTGTTCGATCCCGGGTCCGACTTCGGTACCTCCCAGGATATCCCATGCAACAACTGGCTGAGCTGGTTGATCAGAGACGGCCGTCTCCTGCTCAATGTCGCCGTACGCAGCAACGACGCGATGTGGGGGTTCTCGGGCATCAATGCGTTCGAGTGGAGCGTCCTCCAGGAACTGTTGGCGAACTGGCTAGGCGTTGAACCCGGCCCGACCTATTTCCTGGCCTCCTCGTTCCACATTTACGAACGTGACCGGCATCTCGAACGCGCGGCCGCAGTCGTGGACGCGTTTCCCGGCGTGACGCCGTACGACTTCAACGTCGCGACACCGCGGCTGGGTGTCGCCCACGACCGTATGGATGCCGCCCTTGCAGAATGGTTCGCGGCCGAAGCGCGCGTTCGCCAAGACCCCGACATCTGGCCGATCGACAGTGCGCCGTCGGATCCATTCCTCCTCGCCTCGCTTCGGATAGTTCGCCTCAAATGGGGAGCCGAAATCTGGACGGAAGACAGGCTGAAGAACGAACTTCATGCGTGCCCGGACGACGATTTTACCGCGGCGACTTATGAACGCCTGGCGCGGCGTCTGCCGAGCTTGCTGGACGACATCCCACAGCCCTGCGCGCGCGCTTACTTCGCTCGGGCGACGCACCGGCCCTCCCTCACTAATGGTCTAATTCAGGCTATGGATTGTTTACATCGAGAGAAAAACGCGGGTTACGGCGCGGCTTGGAAGCGGCGCGGCGAGCGTATCAGCATTCTCCCCAACATTGCGCGCAAGGTCGATCGGCTCGGACACTTCCGCAGCTCTGGAGTGGATCTCGCCGGTGAGACGCTCTTCGACACGGCAATCGACCTGGTGGTGTACGCGCTCAAATATGAGCTGTTTCTAGCGGAACAGGTTCCGTCGCTGGCTGAGCGCATCGGCCTGCAAGGTGCGGCGAGGGCCTATAGTGATCTCGACGACGATTTCACCGTGGCGCTCCGCCATGCGGGGGTGACGCCTTCGCCCGACCACGAGGTCGACCGAGAGTTGGCAGCGGCGGTCGACAGCTTCGAAGACCTATGGCCCAAAGTCGAAGCGGAAGCGGACCTCGAGGCGCGCATCGCCGCGGCAGGGCGGTTGCGCGTTCATGCGGCGCGGCTGGTCGGGGCGATCGCGCAGTCTCAGCCTCAAGTCCTTTCGGCGTTCATTCGTCAATGGAGTACGCGAGATGAAACCCCCACCGCCGCGTAGCATTGATATGAGCCCCGACGACTTGTCGACGCTGCTCGAAACTCTCAAGCAGGAGCTGTCAGCTCGCCCCGAGACCGACACTCTCGGCATCCTGGGCGTCGGCCCCGCCGCCTATGATATCGAGGCCTGGCTGAACGCTGGGGGATTGGGCGCCCGTTTGACAGGGGTCTACGACACGCCTCACGAAGCCGGGCTCCGCTGCCGACCGATGGAGGCGCTGGTGCGCGATCGCCCCGAGGTCCTGATCGTAGCTTCGGACAAGCGCAAGGAGGCGCTGATCGAGGCGGCTTTACCCTACATCGAGGCGAGCGTTCGGCTGCTCATTGGAGGGTTCGATCACTTCCGATACCGTGATCCGACTTTTGAGCAAGAAACCGCCAACGCGCTCGTGCCCTCCTTCGCGAACGGATATCCGAACTGCCTAATCCATCTATGGCAGGTCCTTCAGAACGCCGCGCGCTTGGGCCTCGACGGGACGATCGTGGAGTTCGGAATGTTCCGGGGTGGGACAACCATGCTGCTCTCTCGTTTCGCCGAGCGCCTGGGCAAGGACTGGCCGGTCGTCGGGTTTGACACCTTCGACGGCTTTCCCTCGCCCCGCAGTCCTCTGGACATGTATTCCCACCCAGACTGCGTCTTTCTGGACGAAGCCGCAGCGCGCCGGTATCTCGCGGGACGAAACGTCGAGATCATCTCCGGCGATATCGTCAAAACTGCATCCCGATTGGCGGACCGGGATATCGTGCTGGCGTTCATCGATACCGACAACTATACTTCGGCGACCGCAGCGCTCGATGCCGTTCAAAATCAGATCGTCCCTGGCGGCGCCATAGTGTTTGACCACTTCACCGGTGTGGACCGTTTTCTGTACACCTTGGGCGAACGCGTGGCCGCCAAGCGCCTTCTCGGCGACCCCCGATTCTTCAACCTGCACGGCACCGGCGTATTTCTTCGGCAGTCCTCGTGATGATAGTCATCAAGACACGCAAGAAGCCGAAGCCTCGGCGCGGCGTTTACGAGCTGTATTGGCGGTTCGCCTCTAGACGGCAGGCTGCGTTCGAACGTCGTCTCGCGGGCAAATGCGCGCCTTGGTCCGACGATCCCATCCTGCAGGAGTTTAAATTCTGCAACGTGTACCGTGCGGCTGATCGAGTCTCGCAGTATATGATCCGGAACGTCTGCTACGCCGAGGACGCCGGCAGTCCCGCTGACCGCGCCTTTCAGATCGTCGCCTTTAGGACCTTCAGCAAGATCCGTACTTGGGAGAAATTGACAACGCTTTTGGACGGGCCACCGCGTATCCAAGACTTGGCGGACGGCAGATTTGTTGCCGCGCTCAATCAGATCAAGCGCGAGGACGGTGGCCTGTACACAGGAGCCTTCATTTTGTGCGCGAACAAGGCGTTTGGGCACGACGAGAAACATCACAACCATGCCGCCCTGTTTGAGAAGATGTTCGTGCAGGACGCCGTCGCGGATCGGCTGATCGGCGCGAACGCCTTCGAGAGCATCGTCCGAACGCTTGAGGGCTACCCTCTCATGGGTCCGTTTATGGCCTATCAGACAGCAGTTGATCTCAACTATTCCGAACTCACGGATTTCAGTGAGAATGACTATACGCAGGCCGGGCCGGGAGCTGTGCGCGGCCTAGCCAAAGTATTCGAGGACTTAGGCGATTACACGCCCTCCGAAGCGATCAAATTGATGGTCGACCAGCAGGAGGCTGAGTTCGAGCGGCTAGATCTGCCATTTCTTGGCCTGTTCGGGCGGCCATTGCATGCAATCGACTGTCAGGGTCTCTTCTGCGAGACCGATAAATACTGCAGAGAGGCCGCGCCCGAGCTTGCAAGCAATCGGTCGCGGATAAAGGCTCGCTACCGTCCCTCATCGACATCGCTTGAACTCTTCTTTCCACCGAAGTGGCGGCTCGCGCCGCCTGTACGAACCATGCCTGCAGGCTCCCTGCAGGCCCAGCCGGACTTGTTCGCCAGCGCCTAGCTAGCGAGCAGCCCACAGTTTGGGGCAGTCACCCTGACCAAAAGCGGCTGTTCTGGAGGGCCGCTTTGAGTCAGAAGCGGACCTCCGTCTTCGCTTCTAGCGTTTATCCACAACCTATCTACGTCTAGTGTTTCGTGCCCATCGCGCCTCTGCAGCCGCCCTGAGCGCGTTGAGGTTTGCAACACAAGCGCTGTCGCCGAGCGCAACGGCCGCTTCTCTCAAACTGCATTATTTTCGGTGTTAATTCAGCCATTTATGGCTGCAACAGTTTCCGAACATGTGCAGTCTGCGAAAAATAGGTTGCTGATCTGACCCGTGCCGTCAGACGCCAAAGCTTCCCCGCCAGCCGTCGAACGCAACTTCGACGTTCGCAGGCACAGACCGCGACAGGACGTTGTAGTCCAGATCGATGTGCAGGTTGGTCAGCACGGCTTTCGACACCTCTGCGCGCGCGATCCATTCCAGCGCCTGATCAACGTGGGCGTGGGTCGGATGCGGCGTGTAGCGTAGCGAGTCGATGATCCAGAGTTCAGCGCCGCGAACGGCCTCGAGCGCGGCGTCGTCCAGGCCGGAAACATCGCTTGAATAAGCGATCGGCCCAAGACGATAACCCACCGAGCGGATCGGTCCATGGGCCTGATCGAAGGTCCTGACGGGGATCGGGCCGCCAGGCCCCTCGATCCGCCAGTGTTGCCCGTGCGGTGGAATCCGCTGGGCCTCGACAATAGCCGGATAGCCGTGATGGCTTTCGAAGATGTAGTCGAAACGTCGCGTCAGGGCCTGATGGGTGGCCGCATCCATCCAGGCGGGAATTCGTCGCCGGGCATGAACGGCGAAGACGCGCAGATCGTCGATGCCGTGGGTCTGGTCCGCGTGATCGTGGGTGTAGAGAACCGCATCGATGTGGCGTGTCCCGGCGGCCAGCATCTGCTGGCGAAAGTCCGGAGACGTGTCGATCACCACGCTGGTCACGCCGTCCGGACCATGGCGTCGCGCCAGCATGGAGCAGCGGGTGCGCCGGTTGCGCGGCTCGGCAGGATCGCAGTCGCCCCAGTCGCCATCGCCGCGCGGCACGCCGCCGGACGAGCCGCAGCCGAGAATGACGAACTCCAGCTCGTCCCGCCCGCTCATTCCGCAGGCCTCGGAATGCGATCGAACAGGTTGAAGAAGGCGTCGGTTGTCCGTTGATCCGCCTGCTCGAGCGTCCAGCCGCGGACCTCGGCCAATTTTTCGAGCACCAGGCCGACGTAGGCCGGCTCGTTTCGGCGGCCGCGATGTGGGATCGGCGCCAGATAGGGGCAGTCGGTTTCGACGATGATGCGATCCTCAGGCATCCGGCGGATGACCTCCCTCACCTCTTCGGCCGCCTTGAAGGTGGCGATGCCCGAAACGGAGAACCAGGCGCCGAGTTCCATCGCTGTTTCAGCCAGTTCCAGGCCGCTTGTGTAGCAATGCATCAAGAATTTGAAGGGCGCGCGGGCGTGCTCCTCGCGCAGAATGTCAGCCATGACTTCATCGGCCTCGCGCGTGTGGATGACCAACGGAAGCTCGGTGCGCCGCGCCGCTTCGATATGCTGGCGGAAGACCTTGGCCTGAACATCGCGCGGGCTGAGATCATAGTGGAAGTCCAGGCCGCATTCGCCGATGCCGATGACGCGCGGGCGATCCGCCAGTTCGATCAGGCGATCGGCGGTCAGATCGGCATAGTCCTTGGCCTCGTGCGGATGGACGCCGACCGTGCACCAGATGTCGGCGTTGTTCATCGCCAGGGCGTGGGTCGCCTCAAAGGTCGACAGCTTGTCCGAAATCTCGACCATCAGCCGCACGCCCGCCTGGCGCGCACGGTCGATCACCGCCTCGCGATCCTCATCGAACTGAGGCGCGTGAAGGTTGACGTGGCTGTCGATGAGCATATCAGGCGGCGGCTTTCGTGCGGGCGATATCGGCCAGGGCTCCGGCCAGGACGTCTCCCTTATCAAGATTCAGCCCGGCGGCGCGATCGGGCAGCTCGGACAGACGTCCCCACAGCTCGGCCCAGCGCGCGCCTTCTCGTCCCTCGGATTCGACGGCCCGACGCTTCACAGCGGCGATTACGCGGTCCATCAGGGCTTCGAAACGCGCCTGTCCTTCGGCGCCCCGGAAACCGTCGGCGATCGCCAATTGCTCTGCGCGGTCCACGTCCGGCCCCTCGACCCAGGCGCGAGCCAGACGGTCGACTTCGGTCATGGCTCCGGAAGCCAGATCCAGGGCTGCGCCGGGCGAACCGCCCGCCATGCTCGCCGCCGCGACCGCTTCATCGCGGGATACGCCGGTGCGCCGCTGGACCAATTCCGCCAGGCGCGCTTCCGGCCAGATGGGAAAGGTCAGCCGCCGACAGCGCGATCGGATGGTGGCCAGCAACCGACCCGGCGCATGGGTGACCAGGAAGAGCACGCCGCTTTCAGGCGGCTCCTCAAGAATCTTGAGCAAGGCGTTGGCGGCGTTGACATTCAGGTCGTCCGCCGCGTCGATGATGGCGACGCGGCTTCGGGCTTGCGAGGGGCTCTTGGCGAAGAATTCGGGCAGGTCGCGGGCCTGATCGACCGAAATGGCGCGCTTCAGCTTGCCGCCCTCGACCGCGCGTTCCAGCACCAGAAGATCCGGATGGGCCTGGGCGGACACCAGGCGGCTGACGGGGTCATGCGGCGCGGCGCCCAGCGGCCCGCGCGAAAGATC